>JBKPMS010000111.1:0-30016 GCA_046732275.1 Actinomycetota bacterium
CCTCAAGCTCTGCTGCGGGCAGAGCGGAGGCCCGAGGTGACTCGCGGCCCGGGGACAACTCCGGGTCGGGATCTATGCGGCGGATCCCGGCCCTACAAACGTGGGGGAACCCATGGTTCCCCCACGAGCCCCCTCCTTCGCGGCTCGGCAACGCCACTGGTGGTAGCGCTGCGGCGGGAGCGCGGTCCCGCCTTCGCGCGCGAGGCGGAGCTGACCCAGAGCGTTAGTCGCCGGCGGCCGTCGGTAGGGCGAAGCCGGGACGCCGGTCCTCGTCCGCCGGCCCGAGCTCGATGCGCCTGATCGCACCGACCGGCACCATCACCTCCTCTGCCTCCCGCTCCTCCGAGTGGACCGAGAGCGTCAGGAAGCCGAAGCCCGGCTCCGCCGAGAGCGAACGCAGCGTCAAACGCTCGCCGTCGAACAACTCGACCTCCACGTGCGATCGCTCGGCCGTGTGCGTGGCCGTGTAGCGCTCGATCTGCCGGAGGATCCCGGCGACGAGCCGCTCCAGCGAGGGCTCCGCCACTCCCGGGATCCACAAGCCCGAGCTCAAAAGAGCTTCGTCTCGTCGGTCACCGCACCAAGGTGCTCGCGGCCCAGCGCGGTGACGATGCGTCCACGCGGAGTCCGTTGGAGGAAGCCGAGCTGGAGCAGATACGGCTCGTAGACGTCTTCGATCGTGTCCGGCTCCTCGCCGAGCGCGACCGCGAGCGTCGAGAGACCGACCGGCCCGCCCGAAAACTTCCAGAGGATCGTGCCGAGCAACTCGCGGTCGATCCGCTCGAGGCCGCTGCCGTCGACTTCGAGCAGCTCGAGCGCCTCGCGCGCGACGTCCGTCGTGATCACGCCGTCGTGCTTCACCTGCGCCACATCGCGCACGCGCCTGAGGATTCGATTCGCGATCCGCGGCGTGCCGCGCGAGCGGCGCGCGATCTCATCCGCGGCATCGTCTGCGATCTCGACGTCGAGGATGCGGGCCGATCGGCGCACGATCGTCGCGAGCTCGCGGGGTCCGTAGTAGTCGAGCCTGAAGGTCATGCCGAAGCGGTCACGGAGCGGGGTCGTCAGCAGCCCCGTGCGAGTCGTCGCGCCCACCAGGGTGAACGGCGGGAGGTCGAGCGTCAGCGTTCGCGCGGCGGCGCCCTGGCCGACGACGATGTCGAGGCGGAAGTCCTCGAGCGCCGGATAGAGGATCTCCTCGATCGCGCGGTTCAGCCGGTGGATCTCGTCGACGAACAGGACGTCGTGCGACTCGAGACCCGTGAGGATCGCGGCCATGTCGCCCTTGCGATCGAGCGCGGGCCCCGCGACGCAGCGGATCCCGACGCCGAGCTCTTCCCGGACGATGAACGCCAGACTCGTCTTACCGAGCCCGGGCGGGCCGACGAGCAGCAGGTGGTCGAGCGCGTCCCCGCGCGCCTTCGCCGCCTCCAACGCGATCGCGAGCTGCTCCTTGATCCGCTCCTGCCCCACGAAGTCGCGCAGACTGCGCGGACGAAGCGACTGTTCGAGCTCGTCGTCGTCAGGCTCGGCTGTCGGCGTCAAGAACTGGGTCTCCATCACGCCGCCTTCAACGCTTCGCGAATGCGCTCCTCAGGTGCAAGGTCCGGATCCGTCTTCGCCAGCGCCTGCTCGGCCTCGCCGACCGAGTAGCCGAGCTCCACAAGCGCCTCACGCGCGACGAGGTGCGGTTCCGTCCCGGCCGTCGCGGCGATCGGCGACGCACCTTCACCGAGCTTCTCCTTGAGCTCGAGCACGATCCGCTCCGCTGTCTTCTTGCCGATGCCGGGGATCGCCTGAAACCGCGCGGTGTCCTCGAGCACGATGGCCCGACGCAGATCGGCCGCGGGCGAGCCCGAGACGATCGCGAGCGCGACCTTCGGCCCGACGCCGTTGACGGACAGGAGCTGAAGGAACAGCTCCCGCTCTGCGGCGTAGGCGAAGCCGTAGAGCTGCAGGGCGTCCTCGCGGACGTGCAGGTACGTATGGAGGGCGACCTCGTCGGCACCGTCTGCCGCGCGCACTGCGGAAGGCGTGGCGGCGATGAGGTAGCCGACGCCGCTCACGTCGAGGACGAGGCCCTCCGGTGTGTTCGCGACCGGTCGGCCGCGCAAGCGCGCGATCAACCGGCGATCCTCGCGAGCGGCGGGGCGAGCGCGTGGCAGATAGCGACGGCCAGAGCGTCCGCGGCGTGCGTCGGCGTCGGCTCGACGGCCAGACACAGAATCGTTCTGACCATCCGCTGCACCTGCTGCTTGTCGGCACGCCCGTATCCGCAGACCGCGTGCTTCACCCGCGCCGGTGGATATTCAGCGCACTCGACGCCGGCGCTCTCGGCGGCGACCATGACGGCTCCGCGTGCCTGTCCGACGGAGAGCGCGGTGCGGGCGTCGACGCCGACGAAGGATTCCTCGATGGCGACGGCATCGGGTCGATGCGCCTCGACGAGCGCGACGACCTCGTCGAAGATCGTCTTCAGTCGCCGTCCCGGGCGCTCGCGCGCGGGGGTTCTCCACCAGCCGTGGTCGATGGCCCTGAGGCGCCCTTCGCTTTCGTGGACGATGCCGAACCCGCAAGCAGCTGTTCCCGGATCGATGCCGATGACCTTCACGGTCAGAGGTTAGGCGCGGAACCGGACGTATCCTTCCCGCAAATGGGGGTCGACAGCTGGCTCACCCTGCCGGACGGGACCTCGCACGAGCTGAAAGGCGCGGTCACGATCGGGCGTGATCCGAAGAACGACATCACGTTCCCGTCGGCTGCTGTCAGCCGCGAGCACGCGGCGGTGATTTTCCGCGACGTGCGCTGGTACCTCGAGGACCGCGGCAGCTTCAACGGCACCTTCCTGAACGGGGCACGCGTCCATCCCGGGACACCGCTCCCGCTTCGCCACTGCGACCGGATCGGGATCGGCGGCGAGACGGTGCTGTTCTCGTGGCCGGCCCAGCTCAACGATCCAGACACCACTCAGCCGCTCGAGGAGGCCGGTACGCAGGACGGCGGACGCTTGTCGCCGTTTCAGCGCCAGGTCGTCCAGTGCCTCTGCGGTCCCTGGCTCGCCGGCGCGGGCCTCGAGAGCCTGCCGTCGAACGACGAGATCGCCGCGGAGCTCGGTACGCCGGGCGCGGCCGGCACGGTCAAGGCTGCGCTGCGGCGTGTCTACGCAAAAGCCGGCCTGTCGGAGCAACCGGCCCACGCGAAGCGCCGTGCGCTGTGTCGTGTGGCGCGGCAGCGCGGCTGGGTGTGAGCTGACGCCTACGGGCCCGGCGACGTGGACGTCGTGGTGGTTGCTGCGGCGGTTGTCGTCGCGACGGTCGTGGTCGGCTCAGTGGTAGTCGCAGGGGTCGTCGTCGTCGTGGGCGTCGTCGTAGGCGTCGTCGTGGTCGCAGCGGTCGATGTCCTGGCCGTCGTCGTCCGGCTCGGAGGAGGCGACGGAGCCGGCGCCGTCGTCGTCGGCCGACGTGACGTCGTCGTCGGTCGAGGTGACGTCGTCGGGCTCGAAAACGAAGAAGACGTCGAGACCGACGTGCTCGGGGCCGTCGTCGTCGTCGAGGCGGGCCTCGACTGCGAGGTCGGCTGTGTCACGGCCGGAGCAGGCGAGCCGCCGTCCGTCACGAGCACAGCGGCCAGGACGCCGCCGGCGGCGAGCAACGCGGCGGCAATGAGACCGGCGACGAGCGGGCTCGGCCGCGGGCGTCGACGACCGGACGGCGGTCGCGGGCGTACCACCTCGGTCGGGGCGCCTGCCCCCACGGTGAGAGGGAGTGTCGCGGGCTCAGGCGGCCCGTCTGCCGCAAGAGCACGCGTGAGCGCCTGTCCGTCGGCAGGCCGGGCAGCAGGCGCCTTCGCGAGCGCGGCCATCGTGACGGCCGCGAGCGCGGGAGGAACGTCGCGCCGCACAGATCTGACATCCGGCGGGTCCGAGTCGCGATGCATGGCGGCGAGCTCGACCGGGCTCTCGCTCTCGAACGGCAATCGGCCCGTCAGCATCCGGTACAGGACGACGCCGAAGGCGTAGACGTCGCTCGCCGGTGTCGCGGTCTCGCCGCGCGTCTGCTCGGGCGAGATGTACGCCGCGGTGCCGAGGACTGTCCCCGCATCCGTCAGCGTCACGGCCCCGGCCAGCTGGGCGATCCCGAAGTCCGCGATCTTGGTGCGGTCTTCGGCGTCGAAGAGCGCGTTGCCGGGCTTGAGGTCGCGATGAACGACGCCCCGCTCGTGCGCGTGAGCAAGGCCGGCAGCGACGTCGGCCGCAACGCGCGCGGTCTCGTTGTCCGGAAGCGCACGGCCTCCCGTGAGTCGCTCCTCGAGCGAGCCGCCCGGAAGGTATTCGAAGACGATGTACGGCCGGCCCTCCGCCTCGCCGTAGTCGAACAGCTGGACGATGTTCGGGTGGGCGAGCGCCGCTGCAGCCTGCGCCTCACGCTCGAAGCGAGAGCGGTCTGCCTCCGGCGCGAGAAGCTTCACGACGACGCGCCGCTCGAGGACGACGTCCGTCGCCGTCCTGACGTCGGCCATCACCGTGGCACTGAGAACCTCTTCGAGGCGGTAGCGGTCCGCGAACAGCGACGACGCCATGGTTATGCGTCTTCCCCGAGGATCGCCGGCCTATGCGCTACGAGGCGATCACCTCGAGCACGGGCTCCGGGATATCGAAGTTGGCGAACACGTCTTGCACGTCGTCGTTCTCCTCGAGCTGGTCGATCAAGCGCAGGACCTTCTTCGCGGTGACTTCGTCCGCGACCTCGACGGTCGTCTTCGGCACCATCGTCAGCTCGGCGGAATCGACGGTGAACTCCGCGCTTTCGAGCGCTTGACGCACCGACGTCAGCGCCGCGGGCTCAGCAACGATCTGGTACTGCGATCCATCCAGCGCGACGTCGTCCGCACCTCCCTCGGCGGCTGCCAGCGTCAGCTCGTCCTCGTCGACGCCGTCGGCGGACACGAGCACGACGGCGCGTCTTTCGAACAGCCAGACGACCGCACCCGAGGTGCCCAGGTTGCCGTCGTTCTTGTCGAACGCGTGCCGAACGTCGGACGCCGTGCGGTTGCGGTTGTCCGTGAGCGCTTCGACGATCACGGCGACACCGCTCGGGCCGTAGCCCTCGTAGATCACCGTTTCGAACGACTCGCCGTCGGAATCCGCGCCCGAGCCGCGAGCGATCGCGCGCTCGATGTTGTCCTTCGGCATCGAGTAGGAGCGCGCTTTCTCGACCGCGTTCTGCAGCGCGAGATTTGCAGCGGGGTCAGGTCCCCCCTCTTTCGCCGCGACGATGATCGCGCGCGAGAGCTTCGAGAAGAGCTTGCCCCGCTTCGCGTCGGCCGCGCCCTTCTTGTGCTTGATCGACGACCACTTGCTATGCCCTGACACTCATCGCCTCCCGTACCTCGTTGAGGAAGAGCTCGTGCACGCGCGTATCTTGCGTCAGCTCCGGGTGGAACGAGGCCACAAGGGTGCTGCCGTCTCGCGCCAACACGGGCTCGCCGTTGTGCTCCGCGAGCACCTCGACGCCCGGACCGGTCGAACGCACGCGCGGCGCTCGGATGAACACGCCCCGCAGGGGCTCGTCCTCACCGGCCAGCCGCAGGTCGGTCTCGAAGCTCGCCACCTGACGCCCGTACGCGTTGCGATCGACCTCGATGTCGGCAAGCGCGAGGTGCTCGCGATCGAGCACGATCATTCCAGCACACGTCCCGAGGATCGGCCGCCCGAAGGCGCGGATCGCCTCGTCCAGGCCGTAGAGCGGCATCAGCCGCATGAACGTCGTCGACTCCCCACCCGGGACGACGAGGCCGTCGAGCTCGGCGAGCTGCTCCGGCTTCCGCACCTCGACCACGTCCGCGCCGAGGCGCCGCAGCATCTCAGCGTGCTCGCGGAAGTTGCCCTGGACGGCCAGAACGCCGACGCGTGGGCGCACTACCAGCCTCGAGTCTCGAGCAGCTCTTCAGGCGCGAGCGCCGCGGCGGAGAGGCCGCTCATCGCGTCGCCGAGCCCGCGCGAAACCCGGGCGAGAATCTCGGCGTCGTTGTAGTGCGTCGTCGCCTCGACGATCGCCTTGGCGCGATCGCTCGGGTTGCCGGACTTGAAGATCCCGGAGCCGACGAAGACTCCGTCCGCGCCGAGCTGCATGCAGAGCGCAGCGTCCGCAGGTGTGGCGATGCCGCCGGCGGTGAACGTGACGACCGGCAGGCGGCCGTTCTCGGCGACCCACCGAACGAGCTCGACCGGCGCCTGGAGGTTCTTCGCGTCCGCGTAGAGCTCGTCCTCGCTCATCGCGCCGAGCCGCTTGATCGAGCCGAAGACCGAGCGCATGTGCGTGACCGCGTTGACGATGTCGCCGGTGCCCGCCTCTCCCTTCGTGCGGATCATGGCCGCCCCTTCCGCGATCCGCCGCAGGGCCTCGCCGAGGTTCGTGCAGCCGCAGACGAAAGGAATAGTGAACTTCCACTTGTCGATGTGGTTCGTCGTGTCGGCCGGTGTCAACACCTCGGACTCGTCGATGTAGTCGACCTCGAGCGCCTCGAGCACCTGCGCCTCGACGAAGTGCCCGATCCGGGCCTTCGCCATGACGGGGATCGTCACCGCCTGCTGGATCTCGACGATCTTGTCGGGATCGGCCATGCGCGCGACGCCGCCCTCCACGCGGATGTCGGCCGGCACGCGCTCGAGGGCCATGACGGCCACAGCTCCGGCGTCCTCGGCGATGCGAGCCTGGTCGGCCGTCGTCACGTCCATGATCACCCCGCCCTTGAGCATCTCGGCGAGGCCGCTCTTGACTCTCATGGTGCCGATCTCTGCCATCGGAGCGATTTTAGCCTCAGCCCTTCAGGCAGCCGAAGACTGTGTCCATTTCCTCGGTCGGCGGCGTCACCGTCCAGAGGAGCACGGCGTTCTTCTGGATCCGCAGCACGTCATCGATGTGTGGCCGGAGCCTCCTCGGCGCGAAGCGCCGGAACGCCCGCTGGATTCCGAGGGCATCGTCGGAGCTCTCGCCGAAGGCCGCCGTCAAGGTGTTGCCGGGCTCGAATGCCCGGAGCCCGCCGTTCGGGGCGGCGGCCGCGACAACTCCGATCTTGTCTGGATCAGTCGTGACGCGGAAACCCTTTCCACGCAGGCATTTCGCCGTCGGCTCGGCCTTGTAGACAGAGGGCTCGCTGCTGCAGCCCGCCACCAGCAGAGCCGCGGCGACGAGAGCAACGACTCGGCGCATCGCGGCGCGACTGTAGCGCGGCTGTCGGCCACATCCGCGCAGAACGCACGGTGCTCCGGCGATCGGCCCAGGAACGAGCCTCACGTGCCGTGCGATCTTGCCTCTTCCGGGCGGGCGGGATAGCCTGAGAGCCAGGGCATGGAACACCCAGCCAGCACGGAGCCGGGTGCGACGGCAAAAGCGGTTGTGTACTTCGGTGCCGACGGCGCCGTGGTGACTGACCCGACACAGGCCGTTCGCGGCGAGATCGTCGAGATTGGAGCCGGCGGCAAACGCGAGAAGCGCGCGTGGTTCAGGATCGAGGAGGTCGAGCTGAGCTGGCTCCCTGTTCGGGAGTCAACGTTTCTCCTCTGCGTGCTGGCTTTTCTGGCGATCGTCTGGGTCGTGACGGTCGCCGTTCTGTACTTCACCTGACAGCGCGGGGAGCGCCGCCGCTTGTCGCGACGGCGGGAGGGTCAACGTGATCCCGCGCCGGAAAGCAGGGTGAGGCACGTCTTCGCGCAAATGGCCACGTCGAGCAGCAGCGTTCGATTCCGGATGTACCAGAGGTCGTACGAAAGCTTCTCCACCATGTGGTCGCAATCGGCCGCATAACCGCTTCGGATCTGCGCCCATCCGGTCACGCCGGGCTTCACGAGCAGGCGTCGATTCCAGAAGGGAACGCTCTCCTCCAGAACGCGGATGAACTCCGGCCGCTCCGGGCGCGGGCCGACCATCGACATCTCGCCGCGGATCACGTTCCAGAGCTGGGGCAGCTCGTCGAGCCTCGTGCGCCGCAGGAAGCGGCCGACGCTCGTGACCCTGGGATCATTTCTCGCAGCCCATCGTGCGGTCCCGACCGGCTCACCCGCGGGAATCATGGTTCGGAACTTGTACATCTCCAAGGTCTTGCCGCGCTCACCGATGCGCGTCTGCTTGATCAGCACCGGCTTCCCCGAGAGCCGTACCGAGGCCGCGACGAGAAGGAAGATCGGCGCGGCCAGGACCAAACCGATAATCGCAACCGTGAGATCGAACGCGCGCTTCGACCACCCTGCGTAGCGCCGTTGGTGGAGATGCAGGATGGTCATGAACCACGCCGGGCTGATGTGCGTCACCGGGACGCGCCCAAACGCGTGCTCGAAGAAGTGTGAGATGCCGAGCACGCGGAATCCGCGCCACGTAGTCTCGAGGAGGCGGTCTACGGCGGGGCCGGGATCGGGGTCGGCGAGCACGATGAGATCGGGATGCTGAGCGTCGACCAGCTCGGTGAGGTCGCGAAGGCACCCGAGCAGCGGCTGAGAGGTCACCCCATCGCTCGATGCGACCACTCCGAGGACTTCGAACGCGCTGTCGCCGCTCCGAGCGGCCTCGTCGGCGACTTTCGACGCGACCTCGCTCGTACCGAGGATGAGCACCCGTTGGCGACGCGCGAGCCGCGGCTGGACGAAGGTCTCCCATCCGGTCGTGAACAGGAAGACCAATCCGGCGACCTCGAGCAACGTCAAGGCCGAGACGTCGGTAGCAGGCACCCAAACTGCAAGCGCCGAGACCAATACGAGCCCGACGGCCGTCCCGAACGCGGCGGCAACCGCCGGTCCGAGTGCTCGAAGGGTCGCCCGGAAGCCAATCCGGAGGGCCGCCCACCACAACAGCGCCTCGAGCGCGATCAGGCCGACGGCGGAGACACGGCTGTTGCCGGGATAGGCGATGGTCGCGATCGGAAGGACGACCGCAGTGAGTCGGCCGGCAAGGCTGAGCCCGCGCTTCCAAGGTGCCCAGAGGGAATCGGTCTTGACTGCCGAAAGGGGCAGCGGCGCTGCAAACGCACGGGCAGAGTCGAAGGTCGAAGCCTCAGCCTCCACTGAGGGTGATGTTGGCCGCCGAAAGATCTTCCACCTCCGCCGCGATGGTTGTGATACTGGGAAGTATGCCCCTCGCCTGTGGAGTGTCAATGACGAAGTCTTCATGGAGACTACAAAAAAGGACGGAGTCAGCTCGGTCGTGAACGACGGGCGGGAGTCCGGCCGGTACCTTCGCGCGTTGCGCGAGCATTGGCCGTACATCCTCGGGACGGTCGTGCTCGCTCTCGTCGCCGCCCTTCTGTACGTCAACGTCGCCACCAAGCGGTACGACGCGGGCGCCGATGTCCTCGTAACGCCGGTGCCGTCCCAGACCTTCGTAGGCGTCCCGCTCTTCCGTGAGACGGACCTGAGCCGCAGCGTTGTGACCGCCGCACGGCTCGTCACGAGCCCGCAGGTCGTGGACGGCGTCAAGCGACGCCTGCGGCTCGACGCCGAGCGCGGCGAGCTGCGTTCACATGTCAGCGTGACGCCGCAGGAACAGAGCAGCATCCTCACCATTACCGGAAAGGCGGCGACGCCTGACGAGGCAGCTCGCATCGCGAACGCCTTCGCCGACATCTTGATCGGTCAACGAACCGCCGAGCTGCAGCGGGAGGTACGCGGAGCCGTCGCACGGATCTCACGGCAGATCAAGACCCTTCAGGCCCAGGGCGCCGACGCCGAGGCGACGGCGCTCGCGGATCAGCTCAGCGCACTACGGACGCTCATCGGGGCACGGGATCCGACGCTGCAGGTCGTGAGCCGTGCCGTGCCTCCCGAGCAGGCGGCGTGGCCCCGTCCCGTCCTGAGCATCGCGGTCGCGCTCCTCGCAGGTCTTCTCCTCGGGCTCGGGATTGCAATTGGGATCGAGCTCGTGAATCCGCTCGTGCTCACGGAGACGGATGTCCTCGAGCCGGGCGGGCCCCCGGTTCTTGCACGGGTACCCCGCGCGGCGCTGAACCGCGTCCAGACGTACCTGCTCCCGAGGTCGTCGAACGCTCCCCTGACCTCGACGATCCCCTACCGCGGCCTGTGGGCGACCCTGTCGGTGCAGGGCGAAGCGCGGCGAGCGCCCGAGACGGTGCTCCTGACGAGCGCCGATCACACAGAGGACGCCTCGTCGGTGGCGATCGGATTGGCCGTCGCCGTAGCGCTCACCGGCCGTCGCGTTGTCCTCGTCGATGCAGACACGCGGGTTGCCGCGATCGGGAGGACGCTCGAGATACCGCGCCCTCGGGGCGGCGGCCTGCGCGCAGTGCTCGTCGACGACGTGGCCCTCGACGAAGTCCTCGTGCCGACGCAACAGCTCGGCGATCGGCTGCGCGTCCTGCCGTCGCGCCCTCGAGATGACACGCTGCTCGGCCTCGTGCCGCCGGAGCAGATCAACGCGCTCGTGGAGGAGCTGGCGCGGGTCGCGGACGTTGTCGTTCTTGCGGCTCCGCCGTTGCTCGACGCCCCCGATGCGCTCACGCTCGCTGAGGCCGTCGATGCGGTGGCGGTCACCATCGAGCTAGGGCACACCCGCCGCGCGCGGGTCGCCGAGCTTCGTCGCGACCTCGCCCAGAGAGGGATCGTTCCGGCCGGCTTCGTCGTCATCGGCAGGCGGCGCGGGGCGCGTGACTGGACCTGGTTCAGGCGCTCGCCGGCTCGCGACGCCGATCGGCTCGGCTCAACGCCGGTCGAGCGTGAGCCTGCTCCCCACTGACGTGTTCGCGCGCGCAACCAGCGCTACCCGTGAACGAATCGTCGCCGCGGCCGCTGCCTCGCTTGCGGCACCGATCGGCGCGATCGCGGTCGTCTCTCCCGGTGCGGCTGTCGCCGCCGTCGTCAGCATCGTGTTCGTCGCAACGTGCATCATCGACCTCGCTGCCGGTCTCGCCATGTTCGTGACGGTGACGTTCTTCGTCCTCATCCCGGGCCTCGGCACGTCGTTCGTCAGTGTGGTCAAGCTCGCCGGAGTGGCACTCCTGCTCGCGCTCGGGCGCAAGCGGGGACTGCCGAGCCTTCTGCACGACCATCCCGCGCTTGCGTCCGTTGCCGTTGCGCTCGGTGCGTGGGCCTTCGCATCGGCGCTGTGGGCGCCTGATGTTGCGCGCGCACGAGGTCGAGCTTTCACGCTCGCGCTCGGCCTCGTTCTGGTCTTCATCGTCTATGGGGTGATCCGCGAGGCAAAGCACGCGCGATGGCTCGTCCGCGGCTACATCGCAGGCGCCGTCCTGAGCGCGCTGGTGGGTCTCGTGGTCGCCGCCCCCGCGGGGACGGACGCCGCACGTCTGAGCGGCGGGATCGGCGATCCGAACGAGCTCGCTCTCGTACTCGTCCCCGGTCTGGCCCTGGCGTTCTTCGCCATCCCCGGGGCGAGCGGAGAGTTGGAGCGCTGGTTGCTGATTGCGAGCGCACTCGCAATGGCGCTCGCGTTGTTCCAGACCGGCTCACGAGGCGGCCTCGTCGCGTTGGCGACGTCGTTCGCCGCCGGCCTGATCCTCGGGGGAAGCCGTCGCCCGCACGTTCTTGCCGGGCTCCTGAGCTTCGCGGCGCTCAGCGTTGCGTACTTCGCCCTCGCTGCTCCATCCGAGCTGACGGGCCGTGTCCTCCACTTCACGGCCGGCGGAGGGAGCGGCCGAACGGACCTCTGGCAGATCGCCCGTCAGGTCGCCCGAGACCATCCCGTCGCCGGCATCGGCATCGGCAATTTCGAGACCGTTGAAGCGGCGTATGCGAGCCGGACGACCAACCTGCCGGCCGTCGAGATCGTGATCGACAACCCGCACGTCGTCCACAACAGCTACCTCGAGCTTCTCGCGGAGACAGGCGCAGTCGGGCTCGCGTTGTTCGTCGCCTTCGTAGGTGGAGCGTTGGCGCTCGGCTGGCGGGCCGTCCGCGCGTTTGCCCGCACCGGCCAGGAGGACCTGGAGCTGATCGGACGTGGGTTGATGGTCGGCCTGCTTGGAATGCTCGCCGCGTCCGTTTTCCTTTCGGCGGAGTACGAGAAGCAGCTCTGGCTGATGCTGGGCTTCGCCGCTGCGCTGACGACGCTGGTGGGCATATCGCGCCGCGGGGGTGAGGATCTAACGGTCGCACCAGAGCAAACGTGAGCGATCTCGTCCGCCGACGTGCAACCGGCAGCCACTGAAACCACCCGAACGCGGCCCGCAGATGTGCTGGCCGCAGGATCCACGCTCGCCCAGTATGCGCTGGCCTACGGCATCGGCGTGCCCATCTTCGTCCTCTACCGGGTGGGCCGTCGTCTTCGACGCAGGCGGCGTCAACCGGCGGTCCCTCCACGCATGCCCTGATCGGGCTCTCACCGGGCGATGGTCGTCCTCGTCACTGACGGAGAGGAACGGGCGGCGCTCGCGGCCTGCCGCGGGCTCGCACGCGCCGGCCACATCGTCGCGGTGGCCGCGGGACGACGACCGGCGGTCGCTCAGTTCTCGAGCACGTGCGCGCAGCGACTGCTAGTCCCGCGGTCCCTCTCCGGCGACCAGTTCGCCACCGCGTTGGCGGAGGCAGCACGGATCAACAACTACGACGCCGTCCTACCGGGGTCCGACGCAGGCTTGCTGGCCCTCTCGCAATTCCGCCACAGGCTGCCCACGTCGCTCCTGCTCGGGTTGCCGCCGCACGAGACGGTCGCCCGAGCCCTCGACAAGCGCGCCTTGCTCGAGGAAGCCGAGTGCGTCGGCCTTCCAGTACTGGAAACCGAGGAGTGCGTCGGCATGCAACAGGCCGCCGCCGCCGCAACGAGGCTCGGCTTTCCCGTCGTCGTGAAACCGACGACGTCCATCGTCGCCGCCGGGCCGGGTGCCCGGCGTGAAGCGGCACGTGTCGTCCACAACCGGCTGCAGCTCGCGCGTGCGCTGGCTGCGCTCGGGACACCGATACTCCTCCAACGGTTCTACGACCACGCACCGGTGCTGTCGCTGGGTGGCGTGGCCACCGACGATGGGCTCGCCGCCGTCGCCGCCGCACGGTGGAGCCGCCGCTGGCCGCCCGTTGACGGGGCGGCTTCGTCCGCAGAAACGGTCGCCGCGCCGCCCTCGATCGTTCAGCGCGCAGAGAGGCTTCTGGTCGGGCTCGGCTGGCGCGGCATCTTCGAGCTCGAGCTCCTCGAGCTAGGGCATGGGCGGTTTGCGCCGGTCGATCTCAATCCGCGCGTGTTCGGCTGGATGACGCTGGCGCTGCGAGCGGGCGCGAATCTTCCGGCCGTCTGGGTCGAGTGCCTCCGAGGTCTTGATCCATCGGGTGTCGTGGCGCGGCCGGGTGTCCGCTACCGCTGGGAGGAAGGGGACGTACGGCACTTCTTCTGGCAACTACGCCACGGTCGCCCGAGGGCTGCAGCTGACGTCCTCCGTCCGCGCCGCGGCGTTGCGCACGCCTACTTCGAACGCTCAGATCCCGCGCCGCTCGCCGCTGCCGTGGTCGACCTCGCTCGTCGCAGCGTCCATCGGGCTCTCACCAGGCTCGGATGACCGGAGGCGGCGGGCGCCCGAGGATTCTTCGTGTCAGCGCAGAC
This sequence comes from Actinomycetota bacterium, assembly GCA_046732275.1. Taxonomy (GTDB): domain Bacteria; phylum Actinomycetota; class Thermoleophilia; order Gaiellales; family Gaiellaceae; genus 3-1-20CM-4-69-9. The sequence goes on from JBKPMS010000111.1 coordinate 13,551, forward strand.
GCTGCGTATGCCGTGCCGACAACGAACCGCATGGCGGGGCCGAACGTTCGTGCGGCCGGCGCACCGACGAAATGCAGGCCGGGCACTGACGATTCGAGGCCCGTCCCGAGGAGTGGCGAACCGTCTGCAACGCGCAGCGCGCGCACCAACTCCGGTGCGAGGAAGTCGTAGCGCGCGACGTCGACGTGGAAACCCGTGGCGAGAACGACATGGTCGGCCTCCCTTTTTCCGCCGTCGTCGAGCCTCAGAATGACGCGCCCGTCCTGCCGCGACACGGCAACGGCCCGACGGCCTAGCGAAAGCGGGACATCGCGAAGCCGCGGACGCAGCCAGTACGCGCCCATCGGCGCAATGCAGACTGCACCGATCCGCGCGCGAGGCACTTCGGGCAACCGCCGGAAGACGTCCGGCAGCGCGGCAACCCAGCTGACGCCTCGCGGCCCCACTTCCGTCGGCGCGTATGCGAGCCGGTCAATGCGATGGGCAACGCCTCTTTCCTCAGGCCAAGGGATCCAGACGACACGCCGAGCGCGAGCGATGACCTCGACGTCGCTGCCTGCTTCGTGGAGAAGCGCGGCGGACTCGAGCGCGCTCTGGCCGGCGCCGATTACGACCACGCGCTTTCCGCTGAACGGGGCCGTTAGGCGGACGTCGACGGAATGGATCACAAGTGGCTCGCCCAGCTCCCGGAATACCGGCGGGCGCCGGGCAAAGGACGCGATGCCGCTCGCAACGACGACACGCCGCACCGCGACCGCCTCGCCGTCATCGAGCAGCAGTTCGAAGCCCACCGCGTTTGCCTCGACCCTGATGACGCGGCGCTTGTCGACCGCCAGGCCGATCTGCTCTTGAAACCACGCCGCGTAGTCGAGGAAGTCGAGCAGCGGAAGTGGGTTTCGCTCCGGTACACCATACGCCTCGCGGTAACGCGCGAGCGTGAGGCGACGATCCGGATCCGAGATGCTCGAGGCGCGCGGCGACGATCGGAGCAGCATCTGCTCGGGCATGTGCAGGCGCCAGAAGCTCATCGGCTGTCCGAACACGAGTACCTCGACGCCGGCGCGAAGCAGGTGCGCCGCGGCAGCCAATCCGTACGGGCCGGCGCCGACGATCGCAACCTCCGCGGCCCGCCCCGTGCCCATCAGCGAATCCAGGAGAGTCGGGTCACCCGTTTCGCCGCGACCCCGGCCACCCCGCTCACGAGACCTGCGCCCCAGGTGAAGTGCATAGTGGAGAGGACTGCAGCCGTGCGCCAACCGGCCCCGCTGCGGGCCGCGACCCCGGCAAGCGTCCCCGCGTAGAGCACGAGCCCTGCGCGTGCGGCGACCCGCGCCGGGCTCGGTACGACCGCGGCCAGTACGGTCGCCATCAAGCCCACAGGTGCGAGCTGCCGCGGCCGGAGCGAGCCCGGCTCCTCGGCGAGCAGCAGTGCCTTGAAGCGGCCGTACTGCCAGTATTGGCGCACGATCGCGGCCGGCGACTCCCGCGGTTTGTAGACCGACCAGATCCGGGGATGGAAGACGACGACGCCGCCCGCGCGCCGGAGGCGGTGGTTGAGCTCGAAGTCCTGATTCCGAACGTAACGCTCGTTCCAGCCGCCGACGGCACGAAGCTGCGCCGCCGACCAGCAGCCGAGCGCGACGGTCTCGACCTCGCGCGGCTCGTCATCGGCGCTCGGTTCGCGCCACAGCCGTGGATTGCCGACACCGAACCTGGACCCGAGCGCGGCGCCGGTTGCGCGGCCCCACGGCCCTCGGCCGGCGACGCGGCGCCACCCACCGACGCAAGAGGGCCGCCGTTCGCCGTTCAGCGCCTGCAGGCATGCCGCAACGTATCCGGGCGGCATCTCCGCGTGGGCGTCGAACCGGACCACAACCTCGCCACGACAGTGTCCAAGGGCAGCGTTCAAGCCCGCCGGAGTGTTGCCGTCGCGATTGGGGATGACCGTCGCGCCGGCCTTTCGAGCGAGGTCGGCGGTGCGGTCGACCGAGCTTCCGTCGGCGACGATCAACTCGAGCCCGCCGTCGGCATCCTGCTCGAGAATCGAGCGGACGCAAGCCTCGATGTGCTCCTCCTCGTTCCGCGCCGGAATGATTACCGAGACGCGCGGACGTGGTTGATCGGGAGCTTGCGATCCGGTATTACCCACTTCCGGCGTCATTCACGCGATCGATCGCCGCACGTGCGACTCGGAGTCTATGCAGATCTCGTCTACCGCGCCGACAACGGCGGCGTGTCGACAGATCGCGCCTTCATCCTCTTCATCGGCGCGCTGGCACAGCGCCTCGACGAGCTGGTCGTGTTCGGTCGTCTCGACCCGAGAGCCGGGCGGGCACAGTACGCGCTTCCGGAAGGGATCCGTTTCGTTCCGCTTCCGCACTACGCGCGGGTCGCTTCGGTGAGAGACCTGCTGCGCTCGATTGTAGGAGCTCGTCGGGCGTTCGCGAGCGAGGTCGAACGGCTCGACGCAGCGTGGGTTTTCGGACCGCATCCGATTGCGCTCGAGTTCGCACGGCTCGCGCACAGGCGGCGCGTCCCGATCATTCTCGGCGTGCGACAGGACTTCCCGCGGTACATCGCGCACCGTCTTCCGGGCCCGTGGTGGGCGTGGGCGGTCCCGACGGCACACGCTCTCGAGTACGTGTTCCGGCTGCTCGCACGACGTGTGCCGACCGTCGTGGCCGGCGAGGCGTTGGGCGCGAAATACCGACGCGGGGCAGCGCACCACGTCTACGTCACGGGGATCTCACTCGTCAAGCGCTCGGATGTCGTACCGGCCGACGAGGCACTGACGAAGGACTGGAGCGGCGAGCTCCGCCTCCTCACCGTCGGGCGACTCGATGCCGAAAAGAATCCGCTCCTGTTGCCAGAGATCCTCGCGAACCTCCGCGACGAGTCCGCGCCCTGGCGCCTCCTGGTGGTCGGCGAAGGACCGCTCGCCGAAGAGATCGAGGTCAAGGCGGCCGAGCTCGGCGTCGCGGACCAGATCGAGCTTCGAGGGTATGTATCGCACGCTGACGGCCTGGCCGACCTGTACTACAGGAGCCATGCGTTTCTTCATGTTTCGCATACCGAGGGCTTGCCACAAGTGCTCTTCGAGGCGCAAGCAGCCGGACTGCCCGTGGTCGGCACCGACGTTGGAGGCGTTGCAGCGGCACTCGGACACGGCGAACGCGGCCTGCTCGTGACGCCGGCCGACGCAGCGGCAGCCGCCAGAGCGTGCGAGCGCCTGCGACGTGAGCCCGACCTCCGGAACACGCTCATCCGCAGAGGTCTCGAGTTCGCACGACGCGAATCGATGGAGACTCAGCTCGACGGGCTCGTCGCATTTCTGAAGGCGCACGTCTCGATGAATCGTGACGACTGACCGCCGCCTTCGAGTTTCCATCGTTGTCAAGGCCGCGCTCGTGCCGGCCTGGATCGCAGCTCTCGTCCAGCGGCTCGATGCCTCACGGCGCCACGACTTGCTGCTGCTCGTCGAGACGCCACCGGGAGACGACGGATGGCCCACGGCATATCGGTGGTATGAGCGCCTGGACGCTCGCCTCTTCCGTCACGGGCGTGACGCGCTCGCGCCCGTGGCGCTTCCCGGTCTGCAATCGCGCGACGTGCCGGCCGTCGGCGACTGCGACGTCCTCCTCCACCTCGGCTGGAGTAACGCCGAGGCTTCCGTCGGCGCAACGCGTTACGGCGTCTGGACCGTCTCCCATGCCGAGGAGGAGCGGTCTCGCATCCCACCGCTCTTCTGGGAGATGTATCGCGGCGACCTCTACCGCACGAACCTCGAGGCTCTCCTCCCCGGCGGCGATCTACGCGTGCTCTACACCTCACACGGCAGGCCCAATCGCACGTCTCTCCACCGCTCTCGCAATGCCGCGTACTGGAAGGCCCACGCCGCCATTTCGAGGGCGCTCGATGCCGTCTATGACCGCGGCGCCGCTTACCTGCAATCTCGGCCGCGTGCCGACCAGCCTCCGATCCGCACCGGGCAGGGAACGCCGTCGTCGAGCACGGTTGCGCGCCACGTCACGAGGGTGTCGTTCGGCGTGCTCGGACGCCGGCTCCGAAAGGTCGCGTTCAGGGAGGAGTGGTTCGTCGCGACCCGCGCCGCAGGCACCCGATCGCTCATTGGCAGAGACTCGAATGACATCCGGGGCTTCCGTCCGTTGGCCGCGCGCCGTGGCGAGCACTTCGCGGACCCGTTCGTGTTCGACGAAGGCGGCAAGACCTATCTCTTCTTCGAGCGGTTCCACGAGAGGCTCAACAAAGCGTCCATCGCGTACGCAGAGATCGACGTCGCTGCGAACACGACTGGATCCGCAATGCCCGCGCTCAGTCGCGACTATCACGTCTCGTATCCGTTCGTCTTCCGCCACCGGGATGACATCTTCATGCTCCCCGAGTCGCTCGAGCGCCAGACGGTCGAGCTCTATCGCGCCGTCGAGTTTCCGTCGCAGTGGTCGCTCGAGGGTTACCTCCTCGACGGCGTCTGCGCGGTCGACGCAACGCTGCTCGACGAAGGTTCGCGCCTGTGGCTGTTCGTCGGCGTGGCGGAGCCTGGGGCGTCTGTCAACGACGAGCTCCACCTCTACTCGGCGGAGAAGCTCCGTGGACCGTGGATTCCCCACCCCGAGAACCCCGTCGTCTCGGACGTCCGGAGCGCGCGGCCGGCCGGACGCATCTTTCGGCATGAAGACCAGATCATCCGACCGTCACAGGACTGCTCGAGGGGCTACGGGACCGCGGTGGTCCTTAATCGAATCGACGTTCTCACGCCGTCCGAGTACGCGGAGACGCCGATCGGTCGCATCGAGCCGACCTGGTCTCCCGGCCTGCTCGGGACGCACACCTACAACTTCAGCCAGCACGTCGAAACCGTCGACGGGCGCCGCTTCGCCTTCCGCCTTCCGATCCACCGGCCGACGCCACACGAGCAGAGGCACAGGTGACGCAAACGACCGCGGATGTCGTCTTCGAGCAAACCACCTCGCTCGATGCCGTCCGCGACGACTGGACGCGTCTGTCCGAGCGCGGCACGAACGTGTTCGCAACCTGGGAGTGGGCGTCGACGTGGTGGCGCCACTTCGGCCGGGGACGCCGGGCGGCCGTTACGTCTTGCCGCGAGCGAAGCGGCGAGACGGTCGCGCTGCTGCCGCTCTACGTCTGGAAGAAAGCGGGAGTTCGAGCTCTCCGGCTGATCGGCCACGGCCCGGCCGACGAACTCGGGCCGCTCGGCGCACGACAACACCGGGCAGCCGTCGCCGCCGGCTTGCGAGGGGCGCTCGACGACACGAGCGCCGACGTCTTTCTAGGGGAGGAGCTGCGGCGGGACGAAAATTGGGCGCAGCACCTTGGCGCGACGGTCCGCGGGACCGACTCGAGCCCCGTCTTGCATCTGAGCTCGAGGAGCTGGGACGATTTCGTCGCCGCGCGGAGTGCGAACTTCCGGCAGCAGGTTCGGCGGCGCGAACGCGCTCTCGCCGGGCACGGTCTCCAGTTTCGACTCTGCGACAACCGTGACGGCCTCGCGCGCGATCTCGACCTCCTCTTCGCATTGCACCGCAAGCGCTGGGGAGGTCAGGAGTCCGAGTTCAGCCGTCGCGAGACATTCCACCGCGACTTCGCTACGCACGCGTTCGAACGGGATTGGTTGCGACTGTGGTTCCTGGAGCTCAACGGGAGCGAGGTCGCGGCGTGGTACGGCCTCCGTTTCGGCGGAGTCGATTCCTACTATCAGGCGGGACGCGATCCGGCGTGGGATCGGTTCGCGATCGGCTTCGTGCTGCTCGCCCACTCCATACGAGAGGCGATGACAGACGGAATGAATGAATACCGCTTCGGACGCGGGGCGGAGACGTACAAGAGCCGCTTTGCCGACGACGATGCCGAAGTCCAGACACTCGTGCTCGCTCGAGGCCTGAGGGGACGGTTCGCGATCCTCGCAGCGGAAGCGATCCCCCGCGGGTCGCAGGCACGGCGTTTCCTACGCTCGTCCCTGCGCACATGACGGGAGCCACGACGCGAGTGCGCTCAACGCGACGATGGGTCGCGCGGTCGGACGAGCCCGGGAAACGCCGCGGCGAGCTCGGCCGGAATCTCCTGCTTCGGTTGCGCTCGCTTCAGTGCCCGGCGAGCTCGGCCGAGCTTCCGCCGCGCGCGCTCCACTGCTCCCGCGAGCCGTCGTTCGTTCGTCAACGCCGCGAGGCGTCGGGCCTCGGCGCGTCTTCGGGCCTGCGCGAGGGCGCGGATGTCATCCGGGACGTCGTACTCCTCCTCGACGAGCCGGTAGACCTCGCACAGAGACCTCGTCATCAACCCTGCCTGCGTCGACAGCGATCCGCCCCTGATCCGGTAGACGGTCAACCGTCCCGGAGCCCGGACAGCCGCGTGGCCGTGGGCGAGAATGCGCAACCAAAGCTCGAGGTCCTCGCACGCGCGGAGCTCGGGGTTGAAGAACCCAACGTCACGAAGGACCGCCATCCGAACGGTGGCACCGTAATGCAGGACATTTCGCCGGAGGACGAGGCGCATCAACTCGTACGGATCGCGAGGCAGGTCGAGGCGGCCGAGCGCCCAGGTCGAGATCCGTCCCGTCGCATCGTTGAGGTTCCAGAAGTCGCAGTCGGCGAAGCCGGCGTCCGGCACGGTCCGGAGGGTTGCGTTCATGGTCGCCAGATAGGTCGGCAGCATGAGGTCGTCGGAGTCGAGAAAGCTGACGTAGCGGCCGCGGGCTTGGCCCAGGCCGCAGTTGCGGGTCGCGGCGAGCCCCGCGTTCTGCTGACGAACGAGGCGGACGCGACCGTCCGTGAAGTGAGCGACCTCGTCCGCCGTGTGGTCGGTCGACCCGTCGTCGACGACGATCAACTCGAAGTCCGACTCGGTCTGGGCGAGGACGGAGCGGATGGCGTCTCCGATCGTGTCCTCTGCGTTGTAGGCAGGCATGACAACCGTGAAGGCGGGAGACGGCACGGGCTCGCCATTCATAGCAGCGCGGCGAGCGCGCGCGACAATGCCTGATCGCGGCACCTCCGGCGGCTTGACGCGAATCGTCGTGCGAGGCGTCGGGCTCGCCGCGAGCGGCTTTGTCCTGACGAATCTCCTCACCCTCGCCTTCTACGTCGCGCTCGCGCGATTGGCGACGCCACACGACTTCGGCGTCCTCGCCGCCGGCTCTGTCCTCGTCTATTTCTCGGCGACGTTCGTCGAGTCAGGCCTCGCAGCCGCGCTCATCCGCCGCCGCGACGATGTCGAAGAAGCGGCGAACACTGTTCTGGTTGCGACGTTCGTTGCCGGTGCCGGGTTTGCGCTGATCGCGCTCGCGGCCGCGCCGCTCGTCGGCCACTTCTTCGGGAGCGCACGGATCACACACGTTGCGGCGGCGATGTCCGGGATCCTGTTCGTGCGGTCGCTCGGGATCGTCCCGAGCACCTTGCTCCAGAAGCGCTTCTCGTTCGTGCGGCGGGTCGTGGTCACTCCCGTGGGAGTGGTCGGCTTCGGGGTCGCGGCGGTCATCACCTGTGCGAAGGGCTGGGGTGTGTGGGGCCTCGTTTTCGGCAGCTATGTCTCGTCGGTCGTCGAAGTCATCCTGGCGTGGGCTTTTGTCCGCTGGCGCCCGCGCCTCCGTCTCGCGTCCGTGGCGACGTGGCGTGAGCTTGCGGCATTCGGACGGCACGTCTTCGCCGCGGATGTCGTGATGGGCATCGGGGACAAGGCCGACTCCGTCGTCATCGGTCGGGCTCTGAGCACGGCAGCACTCGGGCAATATCGGTACGCGTGGCGCGTCGCCGTGTTACCGCTTGCGGCGATTGTGAACGTCGGCGCCTACGTGCTCTATCCGGCGTTCGCGGCCATTGCGTCGGACCAAGAACGCTTCCGTGCGGCCTTCATGCGCGCGCTGCGCTGGCTTTCCATCGCAGCTCTCCCCGCGAGCCTCATCCTCCTTCCACTGGGCGAGCCGCTCGTCGTTCTCGTGTTCGGCGACCAGTGGCGTCCGGCGGGCCGCGCGGTGGCGGCAATGTGCGCATTCGCCGCAGGACACACCTACGACTCGCTCGCGAGCGAAGCGTGGAAGGCGGCCGGGCGTCCCAATCTCCTCGTGCGCATGCACGCACTCTCTGCCGGGTCGCTCGTGGCGCTGATGCTGGCGTTCATCCCCGTCGGCTTGACGGGCATGGGAGTGGCCCTCTCTCTCAGCTCGATCGTCGTGGCCGTGTACGCGCTGCATGGCGCCGGCCGCGTCGTCGGCATACCCATACGCCGCCTGCTCGATGAAATCTGGCCGCCCGCCGCGGCAGCGATGCTGATGGCCGGCAGCCTGTATGCCGTCGAGCATGGCGTCGTGCACGCCGACACGCGCGGGGTCGTCCTCGGCCTTGTGCTGCTCGCGGCCGAGGCCGTGGGCGCAGCCGTTCTCTACGTGGCGTTGCTCGCAGCGCTTCGCCCGGATCGCGCGGCCGAGCTCCGCGAGCTCATCGGCATCGCGGCCAACCGCCGCCGGGCAGGCGCCCAGCCACTGCCGCGCGGCTGAACGCTGCCCCCGGCTACTTCCCCGGCGTCGGAAGCGACGATGTGTCGACGACCTCAAAGTCGGAGCCCTTTACCCGAGCCAAGGTCGCGAGCGCGGCGTTGTTCCAGCGCTTGTCGGGCACGCCGCTCAGGTACCAGGGGAGCCCGTTGTCCGCGAGGAACATGCCGTAGCGTTTCAGGGCGGTGAGGATGATCGCGGCTTGTCTCGGATAGCCGGAGACATCGAAGTCCTTCCGCAGGCGCACCCTGAGACCCATCGGCGGCAGGCTCGGGCTCGTGGAGTCCGAGGCGTCATGTCGCGCCGGGTACACATGAGCGGCACGCGTTCGCGGGGCCGTGAATCGAAGTGCATGCCGAACTGCCCCGCGCGCGACCTCGTCGTATCGCACGAGCGCAGGCAGGATCGGAAGCCCCGCGGCGTCGGCCGAAGTCAACCCGTCCGGCCGCAGACGGTTCGACCGAAGGTTCCACGTTGCGGCGGAGCCCGCACGCCAGCCGTTCTCCGCGGGATAGAGCGCCCAGAACTCGTAGAGAATGCAGCGGTTCCGGTCGACGATGATCGCGTGTCGATCGCCGGTCGAGTTGCGGCCCCCCTGGATCGGGACGGCCTTCGGAATCGGGTACGAACGCTTCTCCGCGCTGTTTCCGATCGTTACGCCGACCTTCCTCTGCCTCTTCGACACGACCGCGTAAGGGAAGCCGATCGGTGCGCGGTCACGAGGTGAGACGCCGGAGCCGAAGTGCGGCTCGACCGAAGCGTCGCGACCGATCGCTTCGATCATCGTCGACGAGTTCGCAGCTTTCGGGAGCGCATCCACGCGCGTATGCCACGGACTGTTAGCCGGGAACAGCGGGCAGCGCGGCGCCTGAGGGAGACGCGGCGACGGCGGCGAGCCGGCGGCCGCGCCGGCGCAGACGCACACGACGCCGACGGCGAGCATGAGCAGGGTCGGCCGACGCACCGACGCGGGCGCCGACGTCATCGCCAGCCCCGCAGCGCGGCGACCGGCCGACTCAGCGAAGACGTCTTCACCGCCAGCCGCGGCAGCCGCGTCTGCCTCCACACGCCGACACGTGGCAGTGCAAACACGTCATGCGGTCTCTCTCGACCCGGGAGGGCGAATGCTGCGAGATAGCCGGTTGCGCGCACGGCTTCGCGGATCCGTTCGTCGTGCTCGCCGTACGGAAACGAGAAGAAGCGGCACGGCTTGCCGAGGATGTCCTCGAGCCGCTCGCGCGACTCACGCAGCTCGGAGCGCACTTCGGAATCCGCAAGAGAAGTCAGGTGAGGATGGGTCTTCGTGTGCGAACCGACGTCGATCCCGCGTTCCGCGAGCGCACCGAGCCCATCCCAATCCATCGTCGCCAGCTCGTCCGGGTAGGCGGACGCCTCGTCGGCGAGCTCGGGCGGCGCAAATGTGCGCCCGCCGTCGGCGTAGGCGGTGCATGCGAAGACGGTCGCCGGTACGCGCAGCTGCTCGAGCACCGGCACTGCGTTCCACACGCTTTGGAACGCATCGTCGAAGGTGACGTGGAAGAGACGCTCGCGGCGATGTGCAGCTTCGGCAGCGGAAGCGGGCCGGTATCGGCACGCGAGCATCAGCCTCAGCTGGCGCTCGAATGACCGAGGGCGGACGGAGAGGCGGTGCTCCCAGCCGTCCGAGACCGCGTGATAGCAGAGGACGACGGAGCGGCGGGTCATGGTCGGTCCGATGACGTGACCTCCGCGCCAATGACCCGAAGCGCCGCTTCGACTGTGAGGATGCGACCGAAAATCGGTCCGCGATCAAAGTCGGGGTGTCGCGCCTCCTCGAAGAGGCGGTCGAGCTCGGCTTCCTTGAAGAGCACGCGGGACCGCATGGCTCGCGCGTCGCCGCCGACGACTGTTCGCAAAGCGGCACGTCGGAGCTCCGGCGACATGGGTGTGCGCCTTTCCGCCCGCGGCCGGTACAGCTGCATCCCCGACACCTTTTCGAACGCCTTCACGCCCAGGCGCAGGAAGTAGGGAACGAACTGGTGGACGTTTCTGATTCGCATCGGCTGGGCGGGGCCGCCCTTGGTGGTCCGCACGGCTGCCGCATCTGGCTGGAGCTCCTCGATCATCCGCTGCATCAGTCGATGCCCGAGGCGATGCCGGTAGCCCACGGAGAATGCGGTAAGAAAGACGGAGCGCAGGTAGAAGGGCAGCTCCGTCGGCAGCACGCTCGACGCCGCCGCCGTGTATGCACCGAAGTGCCCCATCATCTTGTACGCGAACAGACGGTCGAGCTGACGCGTGTTGAGCTCGTTTCGATCGGGGGCGATCCACGCCAGACACCGATCTCGGAGGTCGCCCTCGACCTCGCGTGCGGGGTAGTCGGCGAAGACGGAGGTGTCGAGCGAGCCAAGCAGCCGCATGCGCACGTAACCGTCCACGTTGACTCGATTCGATCGACCCACGCGGGCGAATTCCGATTGCCAGGCGTGGTAATGAAACTGCTCGCCGCCCCCGCCCGTGAAGAGGTGCGAGAGCTCGGCGAGTTTCGCCTCGTGCGTCGCGAGCACGCGTATCAACTCGACCGCGTCCAGATGCGCATTGCCCGCCGCAAGCGCACGGGCAAAGAGCGCCGGAAAGTCGTTGCCCGCCTCGGTGGGCAGCGGCAGCCTCGTCCAGTCGAAACCCACTGCCTCGGCAACCTCGCGCGCAATCCTTACGTCTTCCGTCCACTCGGCGCCGACCGTGTTCGTCCGGAACCGGACGCCTGCCCGGCTGAGCGCGAGCGTGAGGAAGCGAGTGTCGTACCCGCCTGTCAGGTCCGCCCATGCGGTGTCTTCGGCGGCATACAGCCTTCGAAAACTCTCTACGCAGGTCCGCGCGCAAAGGGCGGCGGAGGCCTCGAGGTCGAGGCTCGTGACGGCCTCGTCCGCCTCGGGCCGCCAGTACAGCTCGCTGCGAACGCCGTCCGGCGTGAAGAGGATCCGCTGCGCAGGTTCGAGCCGCTCGACACCTCGCCAGAGCGTGCGCGCGCCGAAGTGGTAACCCGTTCGCAGGTACACGAACAGACCCAGGCCGTCGGGAGTTGCTGCCAGATGCTTCGCGAGCGCGAGGGCCGAAGTCGAGAAGTACTGCCTGCCGTTTCGCGCGGCACGGAAGAGCGGAAACAGGCCGAAGGCGTCAGTCGCCGCAGAGAACGTCTCCGACCTGCCGTCGTAAGTCACAAGCGCGAACTGCCCTTCGAGTGACCCGGCATCTGCCGCAGCCACACCCTCAATCCCGTGGGCCACGCCGGCGACGACGTTCCAGGAACCGTCCAGATTCGTTGCGTCGGGTGGAGTGTCGTCTCGCCTGAATTCGACAACGCGGGCGTAGGTGCCGGCAGCATGAGACACCCGCCACGACGCACTCCCGCAGATCAGCTCGTATGCAGCAGCAAGCCGATCGACTTCGGCCAACGGGACATCGGTGCGGTCCTCCGAAGCGACAGCCACGAAGCCGGGGACCGACATCGCCGTCGGCACGAGGCCGACCAACGCACTTTCCGCTCGAGCCGTCTCCAACCCTGGCCCCTTCTCGGTTGTCGGCACCATTACAAGACTTTGAGACCTAGGCGTCTTCGTGTTCTCACGCTGCTCGACACGCTCCGGCCCGGAGGTGCCGAGCGACTCGCCGTGACGGTCGCCGCGCAACTGGATCGCGACCGCTTCGACCCCCTCGTGTGCACGTCGCGCCGCGACACGTCGTCGCCACTGCACGATGTCCTCGAAGCAGCCGGGGTCCCGCTGCTCACGCTGAACCGCACGAACCGGACGGCGCTGTGGAACTGGCGCACCCTCGCAGCGGTTCTCCACCGGAGGCGGATCGATGTCCTCCACACGCACATGTTCGGTTCCAATGCCTGGGGGACGATGTTCGGGAGCCTCCTCGGCGTTCCCGTCATCGTCGCGCACGAGCACAGCTGGTCGTTCGAGCGGAACATCCTCCGGTACACCGTCGACCGCGAGGTGATCGCGCGCCGTGCCGACGTCCTCGTCGCCGTTTCGGCTGGGGATCGAACGCGAATGATCGAGCTCGAGGGAATACCGAGTTCGAAGGTGCGCGTCATTCCAAACGGCATCATGCCGCTCCCTTTGCCCAGCACCGACTTACGAGCGGAGCTCGGCGCATCGGATTCGGTCCCCGTCATCGGGACGCTGACGGTGCTGCGGCCCGAGAAGGCGTTGGACGTTCTCGCCGAAGCGACGGCACTGCTCGTAAGACAGTTTCCGAATCTGCTGGTCTTGATCGCGGGCGCAGGGCGCGAAGAGGAGCGCCTGCGCACACTGATTCGCGCACGCGGCCTCGAGCGCACCGTCCGCCTGCTCGGCTTTTGCCCCAACATCGCGGACGTGCTCGCCTCGCTCGACGTCGCGGTCTTCTCGTCCGACCGCGAGGGGTCCCCGCTGGCTGTCCTGGAATCGATGGCAGCCGGGAAGCCCATCGTCGCGACCCGCGTCGGCGGCATACCTGATCTCCTCAACCACGAGGAGCACGCGCTCCTCGCCCCGCCACGAGACCCTCGGGCACTCGCTCGGGAGGTTGCTCGGCTGTTGCGCGACAAAGAGCTCAGCGAACGACTCGGCCGTAACGCTCGTGAGCGACAGCGTCGCGAGTTCGATCTCCAGCCGAGCGTGCGGGCGGTCGAGGAGCTCTACGGAGAGCTCTTCGCGGCGAGCCGACGCGGCCGACGCGAGGGGCTCAGGAACGACGGGGGGTCGAACGTTACCGGCCGTTCCACCGAAGCCGAGTCGCCCAGAACCAGATCATCAGGAAGCCGGCGTAGACGAGGAGGAGGAGCTTCGCGATCTCCATCACGAGGGCTCCGTCGCCGTGCAGACCGTGGGTGAGCGCCGTCCTCGGAAGGTTGGCCGCGAGGCTCTTCGCCACGAACACCGATCCAGCCGCGAAGGATTTGGCGGCGTTCACCGCCGTGTCGATTCGGGCGTGTCCGTTGGGCTTGGCGTTCGCGCTTCGAGTCGACGGCGCCGGACTGGTAGCCGAATCAGACCCCCCCGATAACCCCCCGGGCTCTCCTTGTGCGGCTCCAGCCGTGGAGCTGGGCGTGACGGGTGAAGCCCTTGCGACCTGCGCGAGTGGCTCGCTCGGAACGACCTGAGACTTCTCGGCGCGCGGCGCAGGCTGATGCTGTTCCGGATCGGTAGAACCGCCGGCCGACGAGGAGCTCACGCTCGCTGTTACGCCCTGTGCCGTCGAAGCGTTCTGGGTTGCGGTCTGCGAGTCACCGGCGGAAGAGCCGCTGCCGCTCTGCGCCTGGGTCACCCCCTGCGTGATGTCATTCGTGTTCGTCCCGGTGGCCGGCTGGACAGTGGTCGTCCCCGGCGAGACGCTGTCGTCTGCTACCGAAGCGTCTGAGGCCGCCGTCGCACTTGCGTCCTGCGTTGCCGCGGCGTCTTGAACAGTCGCCTGGGACTGGCTGCCCGAGGTGGGGCTCCCGTTCTGAGTCTGCGAAGCATCCTGCGTGACCTGGTTGACGTTGGCCGCAATGGCTGTCGTCGCCAAGGTCTCGGCGGACGCGGCCGCCGAATCCGTTCCCGTCGCACCGGCGGTCGTCGTTCCCTCGACCGCGGACGGCGCCGGATCGCTCGACACGGGCTCGGATATTTCGACTCCGCCGCCGGCGTCAGTGCTTGCTCCGGTCTGCGTCGCGGTCGCCGACGCCGAAGCGCTCTGCTGTGTGGCTGCGGTCTGAACCGTCGACTGTGACTGTCCGCCGGCACTGCCGCCCACCTGCACCTCGGTAGCGCTCTGGCTCGTCGTGCTGTCGTTTTCAGCAGAGGCCGACGCGGTGGACGTACTTATGTCCGAAGCCGCTGCCGTGCCAGCCTGAAAGGCCGCTCCGATCCCTACGGCGATGCAGATCAGCAGCGCGAGGGACCACCGTCGCAGCTTGCCCATGCCAAGGCGTACGTTCCGCGATCGGCTCCCGCGGCGATAGGCCCCACCTGGGGGTTTGCGTTCCCCCCAAGAGGGTGGATGAGGAGGTTCGGCGGACCGCCGCCTCGTTCGTCTGCGAAACGCGCCGCGAAGTCCGTGACGGCGCCGCGAAGTCCGTGACGAGAGAACCTCGAACCGCCCCACCCACCCGGGCGGGGATCGGCAGGGCTTGTGCTAGTGGAAGATGTTCACTGCGCGCGCCGCGACGAGCAGGATCGTCACGGACGAGACCGTTGCCTCGCTCAGCATCAGCAGCTTCGCGCGGCGCGTCAGCGGCATCGCGTCGGTGGGGCTGAACGCAATCGAGTTGGTGAAGGACACGTACTGGTAGTCGAGGAGGCGAGGCTCCCACCCGGGCTCGGCGAGCTCCGGGTTCTCCATCTGTGGAAACTGCCAGTCCGGCGGAGGCGGGTCCGCCTGCAGCCGAGTCACCGGGCCTCCGCGGTCGAGCGACCAGAACCACAGCCCGTAGGTGATCGAGTTGGTGCCCCAGACGACGACGGCCTTCAGAAGGAGCTGACCACCGCTCTTCTCGTCCCCCCGGACCAGGGAGGCGATCACCGCCACGAGCAGGAGCGTATTGCCAAGACTGATCAGGCCCAGGAGCGACAGCGCGGCCTCTCGGCGTAGTCCCATCTGCTCGAGCTGGTGCCGTGGGCGATCCCAGGCGAGCGCCACCAGCAGCCCGGCCTCCGGCACCGCTGGGATGAGCCAGACCCACCACGGGAAGCCCCAGAGCTTCCATCCCTGCCGTTGGCTCACGACGGCCAGGAGGATCTGAAAGGCGATCACGACCACGACTGCGGGCGCGGCTTCCCACCGTGACTCGATCTCCTCTTCCCGCAGGGGCTCGTCGGCCACGAACCGATTGTCGCGCGACGGTTGGACGGCAACCCTGACTCACGCGCTGCGGGAAAGCCGCATGCCGGGTCTGCGGGTAAGTGCGGATCACGTCTGCGGCACAGTCAGGCGGCGGATGCGTTCGGGCCGCCGTACCTTCGGATCAAAACCGACTCAGCCGCGAAGGAGTGACGCGCCGTGTCTTATCAATCGACATCTGCCGATTCGACCAAGCCTTACTGGATGGTGGCGACCATGCTCCTCGGTTTCCTCGTCGGCGTTCTCGCTCTGGTCGCGCTCCTGATGTGGCTCGATTCGCACGACGCACGCAACGAATCCGACGCTCCGGCGGCCTCTGCGGCAAGCGACCACATGGCGATGATGGCCGAAGGCATGTCGATGCCAACCGCGAGCTTCGCCGGCGCTGCGCCGGACAACGCAGCCGAGCTCGCCGAGGCGCACAAGCCGTACGACGCAGCGTTGCATCCCGCACCGGCGGGTCGCGTCGCCAAGGTCGAGCTCACGCTGAAGAACATGACCGTCCAGATCGCGCCGGGCGTGAAATACAACACGTGGGCGTTCGACGGCCACGGCGCTCCGGGCCCGATCATCCACGTACGGCAGGGGCAGACGGTGGAGATGAAACTGAAGAACGGCGGGACGATTCCGCACTCCATCGACTTCCATGCCGCCCGGATCGCGCCGAACAAGGCGTTCAAAGACGTCATGCCCGGCGAGTCCTTCAGCTTCCACTTCGTTGCCAACGACCCCGGAGTCTTCATGTACCGCTGCGGCACGAAGCCCGTCCTCGCGCACATCGCGAACGGCATGTACGGCGCGATCGTCGTCGACCCGGCCAAGCCACTGCCGAAGGTCGACCACGAGTACGTGCTCGTCGCCAGCGAGTGGTACTTGACGAGCGACGGGATCAAGACGCCGGCGTCGCTCGACATGGGGAAAACGCGGGCGATGACACCCGACTGGATGACGTTCAACGGCTATGCAAGCCAGTACGCCACGCATCCGTTGACCGCCAAGCCCGGCGAGACCACGCGCTTCTACGTCGTCACTGCCGGACCGACGATGGATACGAACTTCCATGTCGTCGGCACGCTCCTCAATCGGGCGT
>JBKPMS010000112.1:0-5452 GCA_046732275.1 Actinomycetota bacterium
GCCCAGCACAGGGCGAATGCGCCGGCGTCACCGCACAACAGCTTGCCGAAGGCATGGATCTACGAGCAGTACGACCAGCTCGTCGGCTCGCGGACGGTTCGTCGGCCGGGCCTCGATGGTGCAGTGCTCCGGCTGCGCCCATCCCTCCGCGGGATTGCCGTGTCGCTGCAGGGCCCGCCGCCGGGGGAGCGCGATCCGTACCGAGCCGGGCTACTGGCTGTGCTCGGGGCCGCGCGGAACGTCGCCTGCGCCGGCGGTCGCCCGCTGGCACTGACGGACTGCCTCAACTTCGGCAACCCCGAAAAGGCCGAGATCGCGTGGGAGCTCGAGCAGGCGATCGACGGAATCGCGGCCGCGGCGGCGGCGCTGGGGATCCCGGTCGTCTCGGGCAATGTGTCGCTCTACAACGACACCGACGGGACGTCGATCCCTCCGACTCCCGTAGCCGGGTGCCTCGGGCTCGTCCCGGACGTGCGTCTCGTTCCGGACGCATGGCGCAAGGGCGACGTCGTTCTGCTCGCGACGGCGCCGGGAGAGCTGGACCTCCCAGCGGAGGCTGCGCTCGTCCGCTACGTCTGGACGGCTGCGCCGCTGCTGACGCTGGCCCACGACGTCTCGGACGGCGGCATCGAACAAGCAGTCGCCGAGGCCGCCGAGTACAGCGGGATCGAGGCCGATGTCGACGTTCCCGCAACGGCGGGCGGTGGACAGATCCTGCTCGCCTGCGCGCCCGAGAACGTCGAACGGCTGGGAACGAAGAACGTGAAGGCGATCGGGAGGGTCGGCTGATGTGCGGCCTCTTCGGCGTCCGTTCTCCCGAGCGCGACGTCGCGAGGCTCACGTACTTCGGCCTCTTTGCCCTCCAGCACCGAGGGCAGGAGTCCGCCGGGATCGCCGTCTCCGACGCGGGCCAGCTGACGACGCTGCGCGACATGGGGCTCGTGACCCAGGTGTTCGACGAGCGTAAGCTGCGCGGCCTCCGTGGTGAGCTCGCGATCGGGCACACGCGCTACTCCACGACCGGTTCGTCCCTCTGGGGGAACTCTCAGCCGCTCGTTCAGCACGGCGAGGTACGAACGGTCGCGCTCGGCCACAACGGGAACCTCACGAACGCCGCCCAGCTTCGGGCGGAGCTCGGCGAACTGGGCCACCGACCGGCGACTACCGCCGACACTGAAGTCATCGCGGCTTTGATCGCCAACGACCCCGCGCCGCTTGCCGAAGCCGTCGCAAACGCGATGAAGAAGCTCGACGGTGCGTTCTCCGTCGTCGCGCTCTCAGAAGGGAAGCTCGTCGCCTTCCGCGATCCACGAGGGATGCGGCCCCTCTGCCTCGGCAGGCTTGACGGCGACTCGGTCGTCGCGTCGGAGACGTGTGCGCTCGACCTCGTCGGCGCAGAGCTCGAGCGCGAGATCCGCCCCGGCGAGCTGATGGTGATCGACGAACGCGTCGAGGCGCAGCAAGCCGTCCCACAGGACGACGGCGGCGCACTCTGCATCTTCGAGTTCTTCTATCTCGCGCGGCCGGACTCCCGTCTCGCGGGCGTCGAGGTTCACGGTGCGCGGGTGCGGATGGGCGAGCGGCTGGCGGAGGAATCACCGGTCGAGGCCGATCTGGTGCTCCCGATCCCTGATTCCGGAACGCCGGCGGCGATCGGCTTCTCGCGCGCGTTGAACATCCCGTTCAGCGAGGGCCTGATCAAGAACCGCTACGTCGGCCGGACGTTCATCCAGCCGGACCAGGGACTGCGCGAGCAGGGGATCAAGCTGAAGTTCAACCCGCTGGCGGAGGTGGCGGGCAAGCGGCTCGTCGTCGTCGACGACTCCATCGTGCGGGGGAACACGACTCGGCAGATCGTGCAGATGCTGTTCGACGCCGGCGCAGCTGAGGTGCACGTGCGAGTCTCGTCGCCGCCCGTGATCGGGCAGTGCTACTACGGCATCGACCTTGCCGATCCGGAGGAGATGGTCGCCGCCGGGAGGACGCCCGACGAGATACGAGCGCACATCGGCGCGACCTCGCTCGCCTACCTCTCACTCGAAGGGCTGCAGTCGGCGACCAGGCGGCCTGCGTCGCAATTCTGCCGTGCCTGCCTCACGCGGGACTACCCGACCGCCATCCCGCGTGAGGCTGCGAAGCTGCAGTTCGAGTCGGTCTGACCTACTGCTCGAGGACGCGGCTCGCCTTGGCGATGCCGCGAGAGATCAGGTACGCGAACGTCAGCGCGGTGAAGGCCGTCACGAACGCGCCCGAGTCCACCTGGTCGGCGGCGAGCGCGATGATCGCGATGATGATCGTCGCAAGGACGTAGATCAGTAGCTCGGCGTTCCCCGGAACCGGCATCGTGGCCGGCAGGTTGAAGGTGACGTTCGAGCTGCCTCCGCTTCGGCCATAACCGCCGGACTCGCTGCTCGTGGGTGGCTCGGGAGGAGTCGTGGACATCGGTCTCCTTTCGTCAGGCCACGTGGAGGCCTGGCACGTGAACGATCTCGAGCTTGAGACCGTCCGGGTCGTAGAAGAACGTCGCGTAATACCCCGGGTTGTAGGCGTACTCCTGCGGCTCGCTCTCGAGCTCGAGGCCCTGTCCGCGCACCCATGCTGCGCGGTCGTCAACCGCCGCACGCGAGTCCGCCTCGAATGCGAGATGGTGCAGGCCGATCCGATAACGGTCGTACGGACCTGACTCCGACTGCGCCTCTCTGAGCCCGACCGAGGTACCCGGGCCCGAGAGGTACCAGATCGTCTCGCCGCGCTCTCCCTCGACCTCGCCGACGTCGTGAAACCCGAGTGGTCGAAGGAGCTCGGAATAGAACGGCAGGCTGCGGCCGATCGACGAGACGACCAGGTCGACGTGATGAACGCCGGATGAGCGCACGGAAGGCGCTTGCGGATTCAGCGCGGTGGCGTCAATTCCTGCGCTCGGCCGTACCGAACGGCGCGGCGCACAGCTCGCGGATCGAGCCCGCGTTCGAGCAGCTCCTGCCGCAGCTCGCCCTCGCTCGCCATGCGCAGGAAGAGCCACGCCAGCGCAACGAGCGTGACGATCGAGCCCTCGAGCATCATCACCCCGCCGGCGATGCCTTGGTCGGCGAGCGGCGACAGGCCCCAGAGATGCTCCCGGTGCTCGTAGACGGAGGGATAGAACACCGTGCCCGCCCAGAAGAAGACGTTGCCGAGCACGGTCTCGACGAGGCGGACGACCGCGATGTAGCCGAGCTTTGCACCGGTGCCGAACCACTCGGGCGCAGGCAGCGTCTCGAGGACCGGCAGCCACATGATCGTCCCTCCGACGAAGAAGCACAGGTGCTCGAGGGCGTGAACGGGCTCGTGCTTGACCGCCGCCTCGTAGAGGAACGGCAGGTGCCACACATAGAGGTTCACGGCCCACAGCGGCAGCGCGACGAGTGGGTTCGCGAGGAATCGCAGCGGATACAGGTACTTGAGGACGGGACGCAGGATCGGCCCGGTGAGCCCCGCGAGCAGCGCGAGCGGGGCGAGATCGCCGAGCAGAACGTGCTGCGCCATGTGGAAGCTGAAGAGCTGCTCGCCGAGGGCATGGATCGGTGAGACGAACGCGGCGAGGAGCGTCACGATGCCCAGGGCGAAGACGGCGATCCGCCACGTCGGCACGGGCGTCCCGCGAGCCGCCAACGTCCGGACCCGCCGACCGTACAGCGCCGCGATGAGCAGCGTCGGCACGATCTGGAGCGGGTCGAACGTCCAAGTCGTGTCGACCGGCAGGTGCGCGATCACGGTTCTAGTGTGCCTTCATACAGCTCTTCCATTACCACCTGGTGACGTCCCGCGTCCGGGAAGTGGAGGCGCGATATCTCGGCAAGCTCGGGTTCGATTTGATCGGGCGTTACGGACGCGTCGGCGAGGACATGACCTCGTTCGAGCCCGGCTACGGCTGGGAGGACCTCGACCGGATGGGCTTCAAGCTCCGCCTCTCGGAGCTCGAGCGCGGCGCCGTGAACGTCGTCGTGCAACCGGGCCAGTGGGAGCTCCCTCGCGTCGACCATCTCGGTCTTGCACTGGACGAGGACGACTTCATCACCACGGTCACACGGGCGCAGCTGCGTGACCTCCGCATCCAGGAGCACGGTGGCCGGCGCACGTTCGTCTCGACGAACGCCGGCTATCGACTGGAGCTGCATCCGCCGCACGATTGGCTCGACGAGCTGATCGACAACGAGCGCGACCTTCGACTCGCCGAGCTGCATCTGCGCGCCGACGATCCAGAGCTCAAAGCCTCGGCGCTCGGCGAGCTGCTCGATACGCCGTACACGGACGACACTGTGACGCTCGGCGAGACGCTCGTGCGCTTCATCGAGGGTGGGCCGCAGGGTCGCCCGCAGCTCCACGCCGAGCTGTTCGCTTGAGCCGCCGCCCACGCGGACAATGTCCGAAAGAGCGAATTGACGCGAGCGGCGCGGCACCGCATCCTCGCCTGCATGAAACGAATCCTTCTTCTCCTCGTGATCGCCGGTGCCGCGTTGGTCGTTGGGCTCTCTAGGCCCACCGACGCCGCAGCCGGTTGGTGTTGGCCGACTTGCTCCAGCTACGGCAAGATCGGCCCTTCGACGTCGACCCGCAACGGCTGCTGGTACTTCAACGGCGAGGTCTGCAGCGGCTGGAGTTATTTCTCGCTCAACGGAGTTGCCAAGACGTGCTACCCGTATTGCCAGCCGGATCCCTACACGCCCGCGCGCATCCTGTACGGGTTCGAGAACTCCTCGCGAATCCGAGGTCGCCTGACGTACGTCGCAGACACTCATCGAATTGCGCCGAGCGACGTCGGCATGGGCGGCTATCTGCGCGCCCAGGTCAACTGGTGGGTGAACGAGTCTGGTTATCCGACGGACACCTCAGAAGTCCACATCGCGGCGATCGGCTAGGGAGAGATCTATGACGACCAAGAAAACTCTTGTCTCGGCGGCACTCGCGGTGTGCGCGGCCGCCGCAGGGGCGGCAGCCATCGCCCTGGCAACCGGCGGGGAAGCGCGCTCCGCAGCGGCGGCGTTGACATCGCTGTCGAATCCAGGCCGCTCCGTGTCTCTTGCCCGTACCGATCCGAGGATCACCCGCTCCATGAGAGTCAACGGGGCGTCGCTCCTCGCCGTTCGCGGCCGATTCGCGTATTACCGGATCCAGACGAAGGACGGTACGTGCTTCAGCGTTGGAGACGCCTCGGCACCAGGGCGGATCGGCGGCTCCGAGTGCCCACGCGGGCCTTTCCCGAGCCGCGATCGGCCACTCCTCGACCTCTCGATCTACGAGACTGCGAGTCATGAGCGCGGACTGCTATCGCTCTATCGCGCCGAGGGGATCGCAGCAGACGGCGTCTCGAGCGTGGCGTTCACGCGCGCTGACGGCAGCGTCGTCCTCCGGCTCCCGGTACGAGGAAACGTCTACTCGGCGACGGCTGTGCCGTCCGGCGGCGTCGCTCACC
>JBKPMS010000113.1:0-11808 GCA_046732275.1 Actinomycetota bacterium
GGACGACACCGGCGTCGACGTCGAGCTGTCCGACGGCCGATCGCTGCGGTCGGGATATCTCGTCGGCTGCGACGGAGGACGCAGCCTGATCCGTAAGACAGCCGGTATCGATTTCCCGGGCTGGGATCCGTCAACCAGCAACCTGATTGCCGAGGTCGAGCTGGCCGAGGAGCCGGAATGGGGCCTGCGCCGCGACGAGAAGGGAATCCGTGCCCTGAGCAGGTTGGAGGACGGGAAGACGGTGCGGGTCCTGGTCAGCGAACAGCAGGTCGGGCAAACCGCTGAGCCGACCCTCCGTGATCTCAGCCAGGCGCTGATCGCCGTGTACGGGAGCGATTACGGCATCCACAGTCCCATCTGGATCTCCAGGTTCACCGACATGACTCGGCAGGCGGCGTCCTACCGGGAAAGGCGGGTGTTGTTGGCCGGCGACGCGGCGCACGTGCATTACCCGGTGGGTGGACAGGGCCTCAACATCGGTGTGCAGGACGCGGTGAACCTGGGATGGAAGCTGGCCCAGGTCGTCAACGAGACATCGCCGGAAAGCCTCCTCGACACCTACCACGCCGAGCGGCACCCGGTCGCTGCCCGCGCGTTGCAGAACACCCTGGCGCAAACCGCGCTCCTGCGCTACGACGAACGCATCGAAGCCCTGCGCGACACCATGTCCGAGCTGCTCAGCATGGACGAGCCCCGCAAACGACTGGCCGGGATGATGTCCGGTCTCGACATTCACTACGACCTCGGTGAGGGACACCCGCTGCTCGGGCGCCGCATGCCCGATCTCGACCTCGACACCGCCGACGGCCTGCTGCGGGTCTTCACCCTGCTCCACGACGCGCGGCCGGTGCTACTCAACCTCGGTGAGCCCGAGGGCGTCGACATCGCGCCTTGGGCGGACCGGGTTCGGGTGATCGACGCCGAATACACCGGCCCGTGGGAGCTTCCAGTCCTCGGGGCGGTCCCTGCTCCAACTGCCGTCTTGATTCGGCCTGACGGCTATGTTGCCTGGGTGGGAGACGTAACCCACCCGGGGCTTCCTGACGCGCTAAACACCTGGTTCGGACCACCTACTGCGGTGAAGGAGGAGACATGACTGCACTCGGCGGCGGTGCAGACGTTCCGGCGTCCGGCAGGGGGCCGAAGGGACAGCGACTAATGATCTCGCAGCGAATGAAGGCGTCAGGGCCGGCAAGACAGAGTGGCACGTGGGTTGCTGCCGGCGCGATCAACGACGCCGGACACGTCGACGCAACAGCCGTCGTCGTCGAGCACGGCGGCGGGAAAGCCGTGATCAAAGCGACGCACACCCTCGCCGGCCTCGACGGGACGATCACGCTCGAGAGCTACACCTGGTTTCGCCCCTTCCCACCGCCCACGCCCGCGCGCGTGATGGTCAAAGGGAAGTGGAAGCAGATCTCCGCTACTGGGCTGTACGCCGACATGGACACGCGCGGCAAGCTGTACGCCACCATTGACCAGATAACAGGAGCGATCACGATCGTTCGCGACGGTAGGAGCAGATAGAGCGAGCCGGCCGGTCGGCTCCGTCCCGACGCACACTTTCGTAATCGGGCGGGTCGGTTTAGTGTCGGCAGGGTGACCGAGACGCCGGCGACACCGCCTGCGGGCGACGAGCTGCTGCGCGTCGCAGAGACGGTTCACGCGGGCGAGGTCTCCGTCGCGTTCAGGAACGGCCCGACCGTACTCGCGAAGCTCGGCGCCAAGCTGCTCGACATCGCCGAGGCGAGCCAGGTGCAGATCGAGTCCGGGTGCCGGATGGGCATGTGCGGGTCCGATCCCGTACGCGTCCTGGAGGGTGAGGAGAACCTCTCGGCGATGCGCTCGGCCGAACGGCGGACGCTCGAACGTCTCGGCCTCGGCCCCGGTTGCCGGATGGCTTGCGTTTCGCGGGTTCAGGGACCCCTCGTTGTCGATGCGAGCCCGGCGGAAGGACCTTCGGAGTCGGACGGCGGCGAGCCGCAACGCCTCGCCGTCGCAACGGATCACTCTCTGCAACAGACAATCCGTCGTGTCGTCGTAGTCGGCGCAGGCGTCGCAGGCGTGACTGCGGCCGAGGGACTTCGGCGAGCGCTGCCGGACGCCGAGCTGACGCTCATCGGCGACGAGCCGTACGCCTTCTACAACCGCATGGCGATCACGCGGCTCGTCTCCGAGTCGGTGTCGATCGACAGCCTGTACCTCAACCGGCGCGACTGGGCGGAGTCACGCCGCATCGACTATCGGCGCGGTGTGCCGGCCGCGGCCATCGACCGCGGAGGCCGCGAGGTGAGCCTGGCCGACGGCGATCGTCTTCCGTACGACAGAGTGGTCCTCGCTACGGGGGCGCGCCCGTTCGTTCCGCCGATCGAAGGCCTCGACGCGGAAGGCTGCTTCGTGCTCCGGACGATCGACGACGCCGTTCAGATCCAGCAGTACATCCGCCGGTGCCGGTGCCGAACGGCCGTCATCGTCGGCGCCGGCCTCCTCGGCCTCGAGGCTGCGTACTACCTGGCGCAGCTCGAGGTTCGGGTCCTCGTCCTCGACCGCGGCCCATGGCCGCTGAGCCGCCAGCTCGACGAGCAGGCAGGAGCGCTCCTGTGGGAGATGCTGCAGGACCTGGGCATCGAGCTGCTTCCCCTGACGGAAGCACGACGCGTCACCGCCGACGAGCGAGTAACGGGAGTCGAGCTGATCGAAGGCGGCTCGATCGACGCCGATCTGTGCCTCGTTGCCACAGGAGTCGTGCCGAATTCGGAGGTCGCCGAAGCAGCCGGCCTCGACGTCGGGGTGGGGGTCACGGTCGATGACGGAATGCACACGTCGGACCCGCATATCTTCGCGGTGGGCGATGTCGTGGATCACCAAGGTCGCCGTTACGGCCTCTGGCCGGCGTCTGTCGAACAGGCCGAGGTCGCGGCGACGAGAATGGTCGGCGGTGAGGCCGCGTTTCGCCTCGCCGCACAGCCGGCCAGACTGAAGGTGCCGGGAATCGACCTGCTCTCGATCGGGGTGATCGACGCGCGTCCGGGCGAATCCAGGGTGATTGCGCTCAGCGCGTACGGCACGCGTCGGTACCGGAAGCTCGTTCTCGAGGACGGCCGCCTGACGGGAGCGATCATCCTCGGAAGCCCCGAGCTCTTCGATGACGTCACCACAGCCGTGGAGAGGCGCGTCGATCTCGGCTCCGACCTCGAAGCGCTCGAGCGCGGGAAGTGGCAAGCCTTGTCGCGCCTGGTGGAGGGTGACACACTCGACGGCTAGGAGATTTCACGACCCGAGGAGGCCGCGCGATGGCAGTCGACGTAGAGAAGCTCGAGGAAAGCTTCGACCTTGTCGCACCCCAGGGCGACGAGCTGATGAAGAGGTTCTACGACCGGCTCTTCGAGGTTGCGCCGTCGGTGCAGCCGCTGTTCGCCGACGTTGACATGGAGCGGCAGCGGCAGGCGCTCCTCAACATGCTGCTCGTCCTACGCGAGTCGCTCCGCGATCTCGACGACATCGTGCCGGACCTGGAAGACCTCGGCGTTCGTCACGTGGAGTACGGCGCGCGGCCCGAGCACTATCCGGTCGTCGGCCAGGTGCTCATCGAGACGATGGCGGAGATCGCCGGAGGCGCCTGGAAGCCGGAATACACCGCCGCCTGGGAAGAGGCATACGGCGTCGTCGAGAATGTGATGATCTCGGCCGCGAGCACGAAGGTGGAATGACAGAACCGCGCGACGAGCGCACGCATCACGGATTTCTCGCGGACCTGCACGAGGCTGACCTAGCAGTCGTCCTTCAATACACGCAGGCTCGCCTGTACAAACCGGGCGATTTCGCCGTCCATGCGGGCGAGCTCGACCGCAGCTTCTTCATCATCTCCCGAGGCTCGTTCGACGTGCTCGTGCCCGCCGACGAAGGCCCACAACGCGTGCGCACGCTCGAGGCCGGCGATCTCTTCGGTGAAGTCGGATTCTTCGACGGGCTGCCCCGTTCGGCCGACGTAGTCGCGCTCGAGGAAGCCGAAGCGCTCGTCCTGACCCAAGCGGCCTTCCAGCGGCTTCGACTGACGCATCCGCGGCTCGCGCTGCGTTTCGTCCTCGACCTCGGCCGCGTTCTCGGAGAGCGCTTCCGAGCATCGGACGCGGTCGCCGGTCCCGTTCACCGCTAAACGCCACCCCAAATCTCGCGAACGGGCGGATGTGCCATCATCACCCCACGGCCCACCCCCTACGCTGCGGAGGCGTCGCCAACGTCATCCTCGACCCCCACCCCGGTCACCGCCGCGGAGCTGCAGCAGCTCGCTCGAATGCTGCGACAGATCACCGGCGAGCTCGCGGCAATTCATCGCCACCTCTCGCGCCTTCTGGCGGATGTCGCCGAGCCGGAGCCCATGCGTACGGACACCAACGTCTTGCCGCATTCTCGTCCCAGCGATGATGTGCAGCGCCTACTAAGAAGGTTCGAGCTCGCTATCGACGTGATGAGCGCCGAGGTCGAGGGGATCGAGCGGCGCGACTACAACCGCTGAAACGGGCAGGCTGACCGCAGTCGACTCGACCTCGCGACTACGTATCGATTACGGCTGGACTCGAACGCCTTTGTCGGACTGGGACGACGACGACGGAGCGTAAGAGTCGACCGTTGCCGTTGCACGAGCGGATTCCTCGGTCGCCGCCGCCGGCTCGATTCCATCTCCGGCGTTGTCGCCCACCGTGTCCTCGTCGGACTCGGTCGGTTCGGGCCGCGGAAGGCGTGCCGCGGCTGCGTCGGCCGCCTCGACGAGACTGTCGGCCAGCCCGCGGATGTCATCGAGGAGGCGGCGCCGTTCATTCCACACCGCCTCGGTGTCGCGTTCGATCTCGCGCATCCGCGCCTCGGCCTCGTCTCGTCGCGCCGCGAGCTCTTCCTCCAGCGCTTCAAGGCGTTCCTCG
The DNA here is from genome assembly GCA_046732275.1 of Actinomycetota bacterium. GTDB lineage: Bacteria > Actinomycetota > Thermoleophilia > Gaiellales > Gaiellaceae > 3-1-20CM-4-69-9. The sequence continues at coordinate 4,920 of JBKPMS010000113.1, forward strand.
GCCTGCGTTCGTGAGCGCGTATTGATGCTCTCCGCATCCGCTGTTGCAGCTGCACGGATCTCGCCCGCCTCAGCCTTCGCCTTCGCGACAACAGCTTCCACCTCGGTCCTGGCATTGGCGACGAGCTCTGCCGCCTCGTCCCGTGCGCGATCGGCCTCGGCGCCCGCGTTGACGACGAGCTCCACCGCCTCGGCCTTCGCGCGGGCGGTGCTCTCTTCCGCTTCCCGCCTGGCGCTGGACGTGATCTCCTCCGCGGTCTCGCGAGCGGATTGCAGAAGGCCGTGGACCTGCTGTCCTGCCTGTTCGAGCGCATGCCGCACTGCCGATGGCGGCGAACCGCTTACCTTGAGCTCCGCTATCACGCGGTTCACGCGTTTCCGGTACGCATCGACCGCGCCTCGATCGTAGCCGCGCACTGAGGTGGGGAAACGCGCGTTCAGAATGTCGTCGGGAACGTAGGGTCGAAGTTCGCCGAACGCCTGGTCCGGCCGCGAAGACGCCTCGCCTGTCTTGGACAAGTCGCGCTCTTCCACATTGACGAGTATGACCCATCCGTGACGAACTGTCCCGGGCGGCAGTGGGTACGGATGTGACCTCGCACCAGTACCGACTCGTCCCCCTGTAGCGAAAGCACCGCAACGGCGCCGAAAGGGCGTAGACTCGACGGAACCGACCTAGACCCTGACGGTGAAACCTATGCGGAGAACGGCTGCGGCTGGCTGCTCCTGCGGAAGCGGGGGTTGCGGTGATTGACGTCGCGGCGCCGACCTACACATCTCATCTCGCGGCCGTCCTCGAAAGCTCCAGTGACGCGATCCTGTTCATTGACCGCGGCGGAGTGATCATCGGTTGGAACGACGCGGCCGCCAAGATGTTCGGGGCTACACCAGAGGGTGTTCTGAAAGGGTCGTTCGAGGCACTCTTCCCGTCGGAGCGACGCGCGGAAGTCGTCGACGCTATTGCGCGCGGAGCACGTGGCCAGCGGTCCCGCGCCACGACGGTCGCAGTGCGCGGCGACGGATCACGGCTCATCGTCGAAACAGCGTGTTCCGCAGTCGACAGTTTGAGCGGTGAACCGTCCGACCTCGTCGTGGTCCTGAGGGATGTCACCGAGCCGATACTCATTCGCGCTGCTGCGGGAGCTGTGGCATTCGAGCCCGATGCATCCGCAGCGCTCGAGTCGCTCGCCGTTGTGCTCGGCGACGTCGTGCCCGTCGAGAGCCTTACGGTCATCGCGGTGAAAGGCGGCTCCGCTCGCCGCGTCGCGAGCGCCGGCCGACGCGCCGAGAACCATCAAATCGGCGAGCTCGTCTCGATGCCAGGGACTCCACTCGGTGCCGTAGTTGAGAGCCGGCGTCCGATCGTTTGCCTCGACACACGCAGTGGAGAGTTGCCTTACGACTCGTCCTTGGCAAGGGCCGGAGTCGGCTCGTACATCGTGCTGCCGCTGTTTCGCGGTGGCCGAATCGCTGCGACAGTGAATGTCGGCTTTGCTGCGGTCGGCGCTCCGACCGCGAGCGTTGTGGCGCTCCTGAGCTCTCTGACCGCGTCGGTGATGCCGATCGTTCTGAATCTCGCGACGCTGGAGGAGCATGCCCGCTCCCTCGAGGAACTCGAGCAGCTCGACGCGCGAAAGAACGAGTTACTCAGCTCGATCACCCACGACATGCGAACCCCGCTCGCCGTGATCAACGGCTTCGCCGAGCTAATTCACGATCGATGGAACGAGCTGCCTGATACGGAGAAGCTCGAGAGCCTCGAAGCGATTCTCCGAAACGGCCGACAGCTGGATCTGCTGATCGAGCAAGGGCTCGACATCGTACGGATCAAGGCTCGAGGATCAAGCTCCAGGGATCGAGCCCACCGATAGCCGTTCGACGTTGCTCGACACACTTCCGGCCGCGGACCTAGCGACGCCTGACCCGCCGTGCCTGTCAACTCGAGCCGAACAGGTGATTCCTGTGAGCGTACGCGACCGCCTCCGCGCGGCTATGCACATCGAGCTTCGTCAGGATCCGTTGGATGTGGGTGGCGACGGTCTTCGGCGTGATGAACAGTGCCTGGGCAATCTTCTTCTGGCCGAGCCCGTTCGCAAGCAGGCTCAAGACCTCGAGCTCTCTCGGTGTCAACGTCGAGCCGTTGGCCTCACGAGGCGGCGCCGTACGATCCGTTATCCGCCGGATACGGGCGATGAACTCGCCGGCGGCAAATGGCTTCACGATGTAGTCGTCTGCACCGAGCAGCATTCCGGCCGTTCGGTCCAGCTCGTCCGTCCGCTCGCCCGACAAGAAGACGATCGCGATCTCTTCGCCGAACTCCTCTCGCAGTCTCCGGCAGACCTCCCACCCGGAAATATCCGGGAGACGGACATCGAGGAGGACTAAACCTGGGCGTTCGGCAGAGGCAACCGCGACACCCGCGGCCGCGGTTGACGATTCAGAGATGACGTAGCCGAGTGGCTCGAGCAAGCCCTTCACCAGCGTGCGGAGGTCTGGATCGTCGTCAACGACGAGCACGCGCTGCCCGTGATGTGTCGCTGCGATTGGCGGCCTTTCTCGCTAGGAACGTTTTGCTAGCTCGTTTGTAGCTCAGCCGTTGACAACGTTCAACGGCTCGCCAGCCGGAATACTGCAATTAGCGTACGCTCGATTTGCACTGCAGTCGCTGGCGTTGTGAGCGACCGCGCGGCTGGCCGCAACCGCCCACCGGAGCGGAAAGCGGCGGCGCAGCTCGCTCAGCGATCGCGGGAGCGCATGTGAGCCTGCGTGAACGTTGTGGGCCCCGGCGTTGCCGGGGCCCACACGATGGATCTTGTGGGGCGTCCTCAGGCCCGCGTCACGGGCTTGAGATCGTCCCATCGTTGTTGATCGACAGCGCGGTCTTCTCGAAGCAGTTTGCGGGGATGTCGCGCTGTGCGGGGTTGGTACTGGCGTAGCTCACACTCCAGGACACGTTGGCGGCGGTCGTGGAGATTGTCGTGTTGGTCGTCTGCGCGGTCTGTGGCGAGGCACCGTTCACCGGAACACCCTGGTGGTAGATCGCGGTGCCGGAGCAGTCGCTGCTCTCGTACACGTCGAACGTAACGGTGCCGGCCAGGTCGCCGCCCGCCGAAGCGCTGATCGTCGCCGAGTCGTTCGGAATGAACGACTGTGCCGACGTCATCGACGACGGGGCAGTGTTGACCACCAAGGCCTCGCTGAGGCAGGGACTGGTGCTGCCCGTGTTCTTGACATCACCGCTGTAAACGGCCTGCCAGTAGAAGGTGCCCGTACTGTTGAACGTGACCGGGTCGGAGTCGGGCACGATCCCGTTCGTGACGGTCTTCGTACCGGCAGCCGCGAACACGTTCGTGCAGGCGTTGTCCGTGTAGACGGTGTAGGTGACCGTCCCGCCCGCGTCGCTTGTTGCGCCCGTGATCGTCGCCGAGTCGTGCACCGTGGAGCCGACAAGCACCGGGTTCGCCGACAGCGTCGTGGTGATCTGCGTGCCGCACGGCGCGATCGGAGTGGAGATCGGAGCGACGAAGTCCTTGACCTCCGAGTTGAACTGGGCCGACGAGCGGCTCTTCAGGAACGTCGTCGCGTTGCTGAAGCCGCACCCCGTCGCTTGACCCGACGCCGTCAGGTCGATCGCGACTTCACCGAACGTGTTCGCGGCCAGTAATTGCGCGCCGCTTCAGCCCGCGGGCCATGTCATTCAGCCGTCACCTCCCTTCCGGCAAAGTCATCCCCTCCCCTCGGGAGACTCACGTCCCGCCCACAGGACGACCGCACGACGTTAGGCAGACCCGCAACCGAGAACAATCGGGCGCTTACCTGATCTCTCTACGGCCGTTTCTGTACGTCGAACTCCTGACCTCGAAGGCACTACTGTCGATGGAGAGGACCGGCACGGCTGTCGCCGAAGACGAAGTTCAGGCGTTCGCCTGTTTACGTCGTTGCTAATCCCGAATACGGTCGCCGACGACTCCGTCGGGGAGACAGCGGTGACTCGGCTTCGATGGGAACAGAACAGTCGTCTTTGCTGTCGGCGCCAAGCCGGCGACTGGGCTGACGGAACAGGCGAAAGGGGGTGGCTGCGAGCAGCTGAGTTGACTGCTGCGGCGCACTCAGAGATCCCGAGGAGGACTGCGTCAACAGAGGGGAGATCAAATGCGTCGAATGCTCTTCGTCCTAGCTGCGGTGATCGGAGCAGCGGCACTCGCCGTCCCGGCGGCGCTTGCGGTAAGCCCGCACTTCATCAGCGCGAGCGCAAGCCTCAACAACGACGGGACACTTAGCGCGAACTTCAAGGAAGCGGGTCTCGGGTCGAACCAGAACATCGACTACACCCTCAGTGCAGATGGCACAGCCACGTACGTCTGCGTGAACAAGGGTGGTAGCAATCCGAGCGCCCAGAACAAAACGACAGTCAACGGTCCGGTGAGCGCCAGCGGCTCGTTCAACTCGGGCAAGAACGGCAACGTCATCGGGTCGCTCACCGTCAGCCCGCCGGCGAGTGACATCTCGTGCCCGAAGGGGCAAACCCTCGAGCTCGCGTCCGCGTCGTACGACAACGTGACGCTTACGGACGTGACGAACGGGATCTCGGTATCCCTCGGGAGCTTCTCCACGGGATGCCTCCTTCCCAACGTACGCGGGGCGTGCTAGCAGGACGGCATACGGCCGAGTAGGCCGTGCCGCGAGCATGAGCGAGAGGCGCCCGGTACGGGCGCCTCTCGCTGTTGGCTTACGCGCAGGCGAGGACGCCGCGAATGCGGTTCGCCCGCTCGACGAGGACGGCGGCCAGATCGACAGTCAAGCCCTTTCCGCTCTCGTCGCGTGCTTCGTTGACGAATCCTTGGAGCACGCTGCACGCTGTACGGGTCCGCCCCGTATCGAGGGCGGCGCGGACGGCAGCGAGCTTGTCCTGAAGATCCTTTCGCACCTTGCGGTCCATGTCGAACGTGTCGACCATCCACTTCAGCTCGCCGTACTGCTCGTCGATCCCCTGCACGTGCACAGAGAACGAGCCGGTGCCGACGTTGCCGCTCGCGTCGGTCGCCGTGCACGTGACGGTCGTATCGCCGATTGGGAACACCGACCCGCTCGCGGGCGAGCAGCTGACGGTGGGATTCGGATCGTCCGTGTCCGTTGCCGTAACCGTGTATGTCACGACGGCACCCGCCGGGCGATCTGCCGGGACAGAGATCGGGAACTGCGGTAGCGACAGCGCCGGAGGAACGTCATCGCCCCACGTCACGGCCGCACGGAACACGTCGGACACACCATTGGTGTCGTTGGCGACGAGATCGTTGTTCCGCGAGCTGAATGCGACCTCGCCGCCGTCCGCGGTCAGCGACGGAAAGACGCTGTCGTCCTGGTCGAAGTCCTGGCCGAGTGTGATCGGCTTCGTGACGTTGCGCACGACGTCGTAGACGATGACGTCGGCCGTTCCGAACCCGCCTCCTGGAGATAGGTTGCCGGCGTTCGAGTGGAAGGCCACGAAGCGGCCGTCGGCCGAGATCGACGCGCCCGCACTGTCGCCGCCGAACGCCTGCTCGCCCGCCGGGGTCACCGACGCCATCCGCGTCGTGCCGGCGACGCGGTCGCGCAGGAAGACGTCGTAGTCGTTGAAGTCGTCGCCGGCGACAAGGTCGCGTGCGTTCGAGCTGAACGCGACGTAGCGGCCGTCGGCGCTGATCGACGGCTGCTCCGACTGAGGCCGGCCGCTGATGTACTGCGGCAGCGCGCCCGATGACGACACCGACGCTGCCGTCGTCGTGCCCGCCTCGCGGTCACGGACGAAGATGTCGGGACCGAGGTTGTCGTCTCCCGGCACGAGCCCTTCCGAGTACGAGACGAAAGCGACGTAGCGCCCGTCCGCGGAGAGCGACGGCTGAGCGGCGGGTCCATTCGTCGTCTCGCCGTCAGCTCGCTCCGAAACGATCTCCGTCGTTCCAGTCACTCGGTCGCGCACGTACACGTGCGTCTCGAAGATCTGCCGGCCGGCAATCAGGTTTCGAGCGCTCGACATGAAGGCGACGAAGCGTCCGTTCGCCGAGATCGCCGGGTCGAGGCTGTTCCCGAACTCAGTCCCGTTCCCGAGAGGCGTCTCGCCGTCGGAGCCCACGGATATGCGCTCGGTCGTTCCGAGCACGCGATCCCGGACGAAGACGTCGCTGTTCGTCGAAGTGTCGTCCGGGACGAGACCTGCGCCGTCAGACTGAAACGCGACGTAGCGGCCGTCGGCTGAGATCGCCGGCGCGTCGCAGTTGAAACCGGTGTCGACCTGTGCCTCCGTCGACGACACCGACACGCGCTCGATAGCCCCAGTCGAGTTGTCGCGGACGAAGACGTCGCAGCCGTTGTTCGTGTCACCGAGCACGAGGTTCGATGCCAGCGAGACGAATGCTGTGTAGCGCCCGTCCGCCGACATGGAGGCCGAGAAGCTTGCGCCGTCCGCTTGCTCGCCCGCCTCCGACACCGAAATCCGTTCCGCGGTCGCGCCGGATGCCGGCCCCACGAAACAGAGCACCGCCAAGACCGCCGCGGAAGCGGCGGCAACTCTGCCTTGCTTCATGTTCCCCCTTGCCGCCTGTGCGGCGGCCCTCGTAATGAGCGCGGCAGTGTAGCCCAACTTTGCGCAGGTTGTCCGGAGCGGACCTATGCCGATCTCCGGTGACCCAATGTGACTACCTGAGGCACCGTGGTGGTTCAGGAGGTTTCCTGATCAGCCGCGCGGGTAGGCGCGGAGCGCATCGTTTTCGTAAAAGAAAAAGGGGGGAATATGCGTTTTAGACGGTACGTGTGCCTGCTCCTCTTGGCCGCGACAGCCGTTCTCGCCTTCGGCGCTGCGGGCGCAAACTCGAGCTCGACCTCGCCGAAACCGCAGGTGGCAACGGCTACCG
>JBKPMS010000114.1:0-8380 GCA_046732275.1 Actinomycetota bacterium
CCGTGCGGGAGATTCGGGAACAGCCGCTCGATCGGGTTGTGCGACTTCTTCCGACGCCGGCGCTCCGCCTCCCGCAGGCCGAGGTCGTAGCGCGAACGCTGCTCCGGATCCCGCAGCAAGTCGTACGCTTCGCGGAGCTCACGCCACGAGCCGTCCTGATAGCCGCGCTCGAGCGCGGCGCGACGGTAGGCCGCCTCGATCTCCTGCGGCGATGCCTCGGCGTGCACGCCGAGCACCGCGTACGGGTCGATCACAGGACGGTCCGCTCGATGCTCTTCGCTCGTCGCCATTCCTCGATCCGTGCGTGATTGCCCGACAGCAGAACTTCTGGAACGTGCCACCCGCGGAACTCGGGCGGACGGGTGTAGTGGGGATACTCGAGCCCGCCTGCGAGCTCCGCGGAAAAGCTCTCGAAGGCGCCCGACTCTTGTCGGATGGCGCCGGGCAGGCGGCGCGCGATCGCATCGACGAGCACCATCGCCGGAAGGTCGCCGTTCGACAGGACATACGGCCCGATCGAGATCGCATCGGATGCCAGATGCTGGACGACGCGTTCGTCGAATCCTTCGAACCGGGCCGACAACAGCGTGAGGTGGTCCGCCGTGGCCAACTCCTCGACGACGTCCTGCGTCAGCTGTCGGCCTTGCGGCGTCAGCGCGATCACGCGGTGGTCGGGCACTCCGCCGTACACCGCCTCGATCGCGGCGGCGACGACGTCGACGCGCAGCACCATGCCCGCGCCGCCGCCGTAGGGCTCGTCGTCCACCTGGCCCCCGCGGAGCGGAGTCGTATCGCGATACGAGAAGAGACGAAGGTCGAGCTCCGTGCCGAGGACGCCGGCGAGCGGTCGCTGTTCGGTCAGCCAGGCGAAGGCGTGCGGAACGAGCGTGAAGACGTCGAGCTGCAAGGGATCCAGGTTAGCTAGGGGCGCCGGAGAAACCTGCGGCAACCACGATGCGGCCGCCGTCGAGGTCGACCTCCCGCACGCAGTCCTCGACCATCGGCAAGGCCAGGCCCGAGTCCAGCTCGAGCACGTCGTTGGCTACGCCGGGAACGACATCCACGACCGTGCCGAGGGCGTCGCCGGCTTCCTCGTCAACGCGGAGCCCGACCAGCTGGAAGACGTAGTACTCGTCCTCGCCCGTCGGAGGGAGCGCGGAGCGCGGGACTTCGAGCGCGGCGCCGCGGCGCGGACGGCGGTCGAGGCGCACGACGGGCCGGCCGCGCGCGTTCTTGACCGTGACAACCTTTGCCGGCTCCCTGTCGACGAAGAGCTCCGCCCCGACGGCGAATCGCTCGGGGTCTTCGCTCGCGTCCTCCACGACGAACGATCCGTCGAGCCCGTGTCCCTTCCCGACGCGGCCGACGACGACCCAGTCAGGCTCGTTCAAGCGAGACGCGCTCGAAGAACTCGGTCGCCTCCTCGGGTGTGGCCGACGGCCACTCCTCCGGCCAGCCCGTCGCGCTGATGTCCGGCACTTCGCAAGGCGTGCGGCGGAGCTCGACCTCCGGACCGACGAGCAGCCAGTAGGCACCGGGCTCGGACTCGTACGGCATGCCGACACTGCCGGCGTTGACGACCCTGTAATCGCCGACCATCCGATCGAACTGGACGTGCGTGTGGCCGCAGACGACGACGTTCGCCTCCACTCCCTCTAGCGCCGCAAGCCAGCGCTCCTCCGAGCTGATGCGCGTCAGCAGCTCGTCGTCGCTGCGCGGCGTCGCATGGCAGAAGAGCACATCGCCGAGACCGTCGACGCTGATCGTCTCCGTGAGGGGCAGCGTGGCGAGGAACCCGATCTGCTCGGCGGAGAGCCGCTCGCGCACGAACTCCATCAGCCCCGGCGGCGGGCCGCCTGCGCGTCCCTCCGTTGAGGGCTCGACGACCTCGCGGTCGGCGTTGCCGCGGATGAACCGAGCGCGGTCGCCGAGAGCGCGGAGCCGCTCGAGCGTCTCGGCCGGCCAAGGGCCTGCGACGAAGTCGCCGCCGACGAGAATCAGGTCGGCGTCGATCTCCGAGAGCACCGCGTCGAGTGCAGGCAGGTTGCCGTGGACGTCGTAGAGCGCGGCGACCGTCAATCGACGATCTCGAGCTGCACGCGACGCCGTTCGCGGACGCTTCCCGCGCGGGCAATCGTCCGGAGCGCACGCGCGATGCGACCTTGCCGTCCGATCACCTTGCCGACGTCGTCCTTTGCAACGTGCAGCCGCAGGAGTAGCAGGCCCTCCTCTTCGATCTGGTCGACGCGCACCGCATCGGGCTCGTCTACGAGCCGGCGCGCAAGAAACTCGAGGAGCTCCGCCACTTCGGCGCTAGCGAAGGTTCTTCGCCTTCAGCAGCCGGTCGACCGTGCCCGACGGCTGGGCGCCCTTGCTGAGCCAGTCCTTCACCTTGTCCTCGTCGAACTCGATCAGCGAAGGATCCTGCTGTGGGTTGTAGCGCCCGACGATCTCGATGAACTTGCCGTCACGCGGAGAGCGCGAGTCGGCCACGACGACGCGGTACACCGGGTTCTTCTTCGACCCGACACGCGTCAATCTCATCCGTACTGCCAACGATTACCTCCTGCTCTTCTGTCGCTTCTTGCGTTTGTTGGATTTCGTCGCTTTGCGAGTGCGCGGCTGCGCGGTACCGGCGGCCATCTGAGCCTGAGCCTGTCCTCCGAGCGACCCGAGGTCGGGCAGCTTGCCCTTGCTCATGCCCTTCATGAGCTTCTCCATCTGTTTGCGCGCCTCGAGTAGCCGATTGACTTCTTCGACCGTCGTCCCGGAGCCACCCGCGATCCGCTTGCGCCGCGAGCCGTCGATCACACGCGGAAGCGCGCGCTCCTGCGGCGTCATCGAGAGGATGATCGCTTCGACGCGGCCGAGCTGCGTCTCGTCGACATCGTCGAGACCCTGCAACTGCTTGCCGACGCCGGGAACGAGCTTCAGGATTCCCTGAATCGGGCCCATCCTCCGCAGCATCTTGTAGCTGGAGAGAAAGTCGTCGAAGCTGAACTGGCCCTTCAGCATTCGCGCCTCGAGCTGCTTCTGCTCGTCCTCCTCGACGGCCTGCTCAGCCCGCTCGATGAGTGTCAGCACGTCGCCCATACCCAGGATCCGCGACGCCATCCGGTCCGGATGGAAATACTCGAGCTGGTCGAGCTTCTCGCCGATGGAGATGAGCTTGATCGGGCTGCCCGTGACGGCTTTGACGGAAAGAGCGGCGCCGCCGCGCGCGTCACCGTCGAGCTTCGTCATCAAGACGCCGTCGAAGGAGACCCGCTCCTGGAACGCGAGCGCGACGTTGACGGCCTCCTGGCCGGTCATCGCGTCGAGCACGAGCAGGACGTTCGCCGGGCGCGCCTCGTCACGCACACGCTCGAGCTCGTCCATCAGCTCTTCGTCGACGTGGAGACGCCCGGCCGTGTCGAGGATGACAGTGTCGACGCCGTCGTCGGCCAGCTCGCGGATGCCGTTGCGGACAACCCGAACGGGATCCGAGCCGTCCTCTCTGTACACCGGGATCTGGATCTGACGGCCGAGCTGCTCCAGCTGGTCGATCGCGGCGGGCCGCTGCAGGTCTGCGGCCACGAGCCCCGGCTTGCGGCCTTCCTTCCGCAGCAGGAGCGAAAGCTTCGCGGCGGCCGTGGTCTTCCCCGATCCCTGGAGACCTGCGAGCAAGATGACCGTCGGGGGCCGCCCGGTGAACGCGAGTTGCGAGCTTCCCGTGCCCATCAGCTCTGTCAGTTCGTCGTGCACGATCTTCACGACCTGCTGGCCGGGCGTGAGGCTCTTCAGAACCTCCTGGCCGAGTGCCCGCTCGCGAACTTGCGCGACGAACGTCTTGACGACCTCGAAGTTGACGTCGGCCTCGAGCAACGCCAGACGGATCTCGCGCATCGCACGAGAGATCGCCTCTTCGTCGAGCTTTCCGCGTCCGCGCAGGTCGCCGAGTGCGCCCTGCAGGCGGTCTGAAAGGGTGTCGAACACGGCCGCTCAGTGTACTGGCGCGGCTAGGACTCTCCCCAACTGACGCCTACACTCAAGCCATGGCGGTAAGCCGCCGCACGGTCACTGTGGTGTTCGCCGACGTCGCGGATTCGACGCCGCTCGGCGAACGGCTCGATCCCGAGTCCGTCCGACGCGTCATGTCGCGGTTCTTCGAGCAGATGTCGGCGGTGCTGGAACGTCACGGCGGAACCGTTGAGAAGTTCATCGGCGACGCCGTGATGGCGGTGTTCGGGATTCCCGAGCTGCACGAAGACGATGCGCTGCGTGCAGTCCGCGCCGCGACGCAGTTGCGAGAGGCGCTCGCTTCGCTGAACGCCGAGCTCGAGGACGATTTCGGCGTCCACATCGGCATCCGCGTGGGAGTCAACAGCGGCGAGGTCGTCGCCGGCGACGGGACCGGCGGGCAGATGCTCGTCACAGGCGACCCGGTCAACGTGGCGAAGCGGCTCGAGGAAGCCGCGCGGACGGGCGAGATCCTGATCGGCGAGCCGACACGCAAGCTCGTCGAGAACGCCGCCGTGTACGAGCCGAGGGACGAGCTGGAACTGAAGGGCAAGAGCCGCTCGGTGCTCGCGTGGAACGTGCTCGCAACGATCGAAGGAGCTCCGGCGTATGCGCGCCGTCTCGACGCGCCGCTCGTCGGCCGGCAGGGCGAGCTGCAGATGCTCCGCAACGTGTTCGACGACGCGGTTGCCGCACGAAAGTGCCGGCTGGTCACGATCATGGGGCCCGCCGGAATCGGGAAGTCACGACTCGCGGCAGAGCTGGCTTCGACGGTTCGCGGGGACGCGCGGGTGTTGTCTGGACCGTGCCTCCCGTACGGGGACGGGATCACGTTCTGGCCGCTCGCGCTGATCATCGGCGCCCTCGGTGGTGAGGTCGGAGTCCGAGCCGCGCTCGCCGGCGCGGAAGATGCGGACGTAGTCGTCGATCGCGTCCTCGGCGCCCTCAGCCCGACGCCGGTGTCAGGCCCCGGTGGCGAGCTCTTCTGGGCGTTCCGGAGGCTGTTCGAAGAGGTCGCGCGCGAGGAGCCGCTCGTCCTCGTGGTGGAAGACATTCACTGGGCCGAGCCGAAGCTGCTCGACCTGCTCGAGTACCTCGCGGGCTGGACCGATGATGCCCCGATCCTGCTCGTCTGTCTCGCGCGACCCGACGTCCTGGAGGAGCGACCCGGCTGGCTGAGCAGTGTCGACGGAGCGAGCCTCCTGCTCGGGCCGCTCAGCGAAGCGGAGTCGGAGACGCTTCTCACCGAGATCGGCCGCGAATGGCCGCTCGACGCCGCGGCGCGCGCCCGGATCACGGACGCGGCCGAGGGGAACCCTCTCTACGTCGAGCAGATGGCTGCGATGTTCGCGGAGGGAAAGAGCCTCGACACGATCCCGCCGTCGATTCACGCACTTCTAGCCGCACGGCTCGATCGCTTGCCGCCCGAGCAGCGCGCCGTGCTCGAGCGAGCCGCCGTCGCAGGCAAGGACTTCACGCGCCGGCTGATCCTCAACCTCTCGCCGGAGGAGGAGCACGGCGAGATTGACGCGCGGCTCCTCGATCTCGTCCGCAGAGACTTCCTGTCGGCCCGCCCGGGCCGGGAGGACGCGTACCGCTTCCGCCATGTGCTGATCCGAGACGCGGCCTACGCCGGCATCCCCAAGGACCTACGCGCCCAGCTGCACGAACGCTTCGCGGGCCTCGCCGAAGACACGCCGTCCGGTCGCGCGGGAGAGATCGACGAGATCATCGGCTACCACCTGGAGCAGGCATTTCTGTATCGAAAGGCGCTCGGCCCGCTATCGAACGACGACCGCGTGCTCGCAGGACGGGCGCGCGAGCTGCTCGCTGCCGCCGGCCGCCGGGCGACCGAACGCGGTGACTCGCCGGCTGCCGCGAATCTCCTGGGTCGTGCGCTGGCGCTGACTCCGCAGGACGCCGAGGAGCGGCTCCGCCTGATGATCGAGCTCAGCGAAGCATTGACCGGAACCGGTGCGCTCGCCGAAGCGCAGCGCTTCCTCGGCGACGCGACTGTGGCGGCGGAGGCAGCAGGCGATCCGCGCATGCGCGCGCGTGCCGCGCTCGAGGGGTCGTTCACCGAGCTCCATACCTGGGACGGGCCACTCGACGAGTTCCTGCAGCAGAGTGACGAGGCGATTGCAGTCTTCGAAACGGCAGGGGACGACGAAGGGCTCAGCCGGGCGCTCATGCTCCGCGCGTACATCACCTTCATCCGCTGCCGAATCGCCGAGACGGAGCAGATCGTCGACCGCGCGCTCGAGCACGCGACGCGGACCCCGACGAAGCGGCTCGTCCCGGAGCTCTTGCACGTCCGAGCGCGTGCAGCTCTCCGTGGCCCGACACCCGTAAAGGCGGCGATGGCGTGGTGCGAGGGCATCAGGGCGGAGAGCGGCGGCGACCAGGCGCTCGAAGCCTTCATGCGCAGCGAGATCGCCGTCCTCGAGGCGATGCTCGGCCACTTCGATCGAGCACGAGAGCTGTCCGCAGCGGCGCAGGAGATCCTGCTCGATCTCGGTCGCACGCTTGCGGTTGCGCTCGTCCGGGGGGACGCAGGCTCAGTGGAGTTGCTCGCCGGCGACGCAGCCGCCGCTGCGCGCTGCCTCCGGCCTGCCTGCGACACCATGCAGGAGATCGGCGAACGCGGGAACCTGTCGACGTATTCGGCACTGCTCGCCGACGCGCTCGCCGACCAGGGCCTCGACGACAGTGCCGGCAGCTATGCCCGGCTGAGCGAGGAAACCGCTCTTCGCGAGGACGTCTTGTCGCAAGTCCTCTGGCGAAACGCGCGAGCACGACTGCTACTGAGGGAGGCGGCGCTCGAAGACGCCGAGGCGCTCGCGAAGGAAGCGGTGGCACTCGCTGCGGAAACCGACGATCTCAATTTGCTCGGGTACGCGCTGTCCGGCCTCGGCGGCGTGCTTGCGAGCGCTCGCCGGGAGCCGGATGCATCAGCGGCATACGCGCAGGCAGCTGTGGCCTTCAGACGCAAGGGAAACGTCGTCGCGGGCGCGCGCATCGAGGAGCGCGCGAACGTGCTGGCGATCGGTACCTAGACCTAGGCGTCCAGCCCGAGCCGGCTCATCATCTCCGGGTCGCGCGGCCGCGGCTCGAGCGGCGGGACGTACAGAGTGGAGAGCGCCGTCGCGGCCGCCTCTGGAAGCCCGGCGAGGGGCATCTTTACAACGGTTGCCTGGAGGAGCGGATAGGGGGACGCTTCGTACAGCGTCACCTGGTGGTCCCCCGCATACCAGCCGCGTAGGTACTCGGTGAGCACCGCGAGGCCGTCCCTATTGAGCGTGGTCGAGTAGATCGCCTCGCCGATGACGGCGATCTGCCAGAGGATCAACGCAGCAGTCGGGTCGACCGCTCGCCGCCTGATCAGGAAGTCGGTCGCTTCGTAACTCTGACAGCCCGCTGCGCCTGGATCGACTCCGAGGTCTGCGAACAGACAGTCTTCCGCCGAGACGGCGGGAAGCATTCGCGCCGGATAGCCCTCCGACCGCGCGCGCCCGACAGCTTCGTGCGAGGGATACACGAAGATCCCGGGATGGCCGTAGAAGGCCGCGCAGACGGTCTGTTCGTTGCGTAGCTCGGCTAGCAGAGCGTTCGTGATGCGGTCATAGATCACCTGACGCGGCACGCCCTGCTCGTAGTGGTCGTACAACGACCGTGCGTCTCCACGAATCTCTTGCAGGAGCGTTGCCTGGACGGGATCCGCGACCAGGTAGAGCGCGACGTCTGCCTGCTCGAAGGCGATCCTGGCTTCTGGCGTTAGTTGTGTGCCGGCGCGAATTCCGGTCCCGACGACCGTCAGCGACGCCGGGCGTTCGATTGCCGCCGTCGCTCTAGACCCTGACGAGCACCCAGCACGGGCCGAAACCTGCGTGAGCCGTCACGTCGGCTTCCTTAGCCAGCACGTCCTGAATCCCGGCGAGATCGGCCTCCTTCAGGAGCTCTTGGTGTTCGGGATCGAGGTTGTCCCAGCCGTGGTGTCCAAGGAGTCGCCGGAACTGCTCGTCATCCGCGACCCTCGGAGTCTGGGACTGCCAAAACTTCTGCTGCAAGTTGAAGTCGCGGCCGACGCTCGCGAGAAAATCGGTGAGCCTCATGTGTGACCTCCCACGGCACGTGACCGTACTAAGGTGCCACACCGGGGTCAAGACGGTTCCCGAAGTCGCTCCATGGGTAGTGACGCGGAAAACTAGAAGGAGGCCAGCATGTCCGACGTTGCCAAGGTCGTTACCATCATCGGGTCGTCGCCGGAAAGCTTTGCGAAGGCGGCCGATGCAGCCGTTCAGGAAGCCTCGAAGACGCTCCGCGGAATCACCGGGGCTGACGTCATCTCGATGAGCGCGAACGTGGAGGACGGCCGCATCAC
>JBKPMS010000115.1:0-26977 GCA_046732275.1 Actinomycetota bacterium
CTGGTGCTCTCCCAACTGAGCTAACCGCCCTGGGACGGGGAATTCTAGCCCAGGTTCCTCGTCTCGCTCTCCACCCCCAGGAACGCCGCCATGGCCTCGAGTTGGCCGTCGCGGACGGGGAGCGGATAGAGCTCGAATGGACGACTCGGGTGGCGGCGCCCGGTTGTAATGCCGCAAGGCCGCGGCGATCGTCCGGAACTGTCCCGCACGCAGTGCGGAGCACGTCGCGTGGCGTTCCGCATTCTCGCCCCGCGCTTACCGCCGCACGTTTCGTGCCGCCGAGAGTCAGTCGACGATGAGCAGCGACGGATCCATCGCGACGTTGCCGTAGCGCAGCTCGAAGTGCAGATGGGTTCCCGTGCACCAGCCGGTGCAGCCCGCGATTCCGATCTGCTCGCCGCTCCACACCTGCTGCCCGACGCGCGCAAGCACCTCGGAGAGATGTGCGTAGAGCGTCGAGAACCCGTCACGGTGCCGCACGAGGACGATGTTGCCGTAGCCGTCGAAGCCGGCGACAGACCCGACCTGCGTCACGACGCCCGCCGCTGCCGCGCGCACGTCGAGCGAGCGCAGAATCCCTATGTCGAGCCCGGGATGCCACCGATAGCCGTCGCTGCCGAAGGGTTACGTGATCGTCCCGTCAGCCGGCTCGCCGAGGGACAGTTGCCAGCCCGCGTCGGTGTGGGCTTGGGCAACAACCGGAAACAGAAACGCTGCAAGCGCAGCGCAGACGCAGAGCCCCCGTCTCATGCGGCGGGCACCGTACCACGTGCCTCCTCAGAAGATCTCGGGGCACCACGGGTGCCGGTCCCAGCGGAAGAGCGCATCGGCGCGCCTGATGGCGCCGTCTCGCAGCTCTTCGATGCGGCCTGCGCGAGAGAGCGCGCCGAATGAGACGCCGCCGAGGAACGCCGAGCCGAGCGACTGGACGGGAAGCTTGAGATCCGGCTCGTCGTTCGTCCGCTCGGCCACGCCGTCTGCGAGCTTCCAACGGCCCTCGTTCCACGGGCAGTAGTCGTCGACGACGTCGAAGACGATGGAGCCTTCCGCGGAGTACCGCCGACCTGATAGAGCCGGGACGATGTCGACGAGGCGCACCCAGAGCGCGTCACCCATTCGATAGCGCAGCCGCCGCGGCGTGGCGAGCAGCAAGAACAAGGGATGATCGGGCGGCATGAGGTACGACGAAACGGTCGCCAGCATGTCGATCGCGAGCAGGTAGCCCCAGAGGTCGCGGAGCGCCTCGGGAGTCGCTCCGAGCGCCTCGAGCACGCGCAGCTCGGCCGTGGCCGTGCCTTGCTCGAAGCCGGGCTTGTGGCGGTAGACCGCGTAACCCTCGACGGCGCCGTCGCGCTCGTACGCGATCCAGCGCTTCGGTCCCGCTCCTTGCCGCCGGTCTTCGGGGTCGTCGACCTGGCGCTTTTCCCACCAGTGGCGGTTGCGGGAGAACATCCCCGGCCACTGTGTCCGGACGCGGTCGAAGACGGGCGGGACAACCTCCAGGACCTCGTCGCGCTCCAGGAAGCGAAGTGTGCCCTCAGGCTCGACCGCCTGCGCGAACGTCGTGTACTCGCGCGGCAGGGAGATCTCGCCGCAGAACGACGCCAACCCGTAGCCGAAGCGCCCGTAGATCGTCTCCTCGGAGGCCCAGAGCGCGGCGAGCGGCTCTCCTCGCTCGTGCGCGTCGTCCAGCTGTGCGCGCATGAGCGCGCGCAGCACGCCGCGCCGCCGGTGCGTCGGGTAGACGCCGACGACGGTAACACCGGCGGTCGGCAGCTCACCGCCCGGAACGGACAGGTTGAACGTGAAAGCCCCCGCACCGCCGACGACGGCGCCGTTTGACCACGCGCCGTGCATGCGCTCGAGACCCATCTGGTCGACGAAACGCTGCGTCGCCTCCTCGGTGGGCACCATTCCGAAGTACTGGCCGATCGCAAGCAACGCGGCCGTGAACTCGTCGAGGTCCTGGGTCGTCCGGACCTCGAAGGCCATCAGAAGTCCTCCGGACAGTACGGCACGCGCGACGTCCGGAAGAGTGCCGATGCCCGTCCGGCGGCTCCTGCTGCGTGCTCTTGCACGCGCTCCGCGGCGGCGAGGCGCTCGAAGTCGAAGGCGCCGAGGTAGACGGACGCGAGATCCGCGACGTCGAGCTCGAGCTCTGGGTCGGCATCCGTTCGCTCCGCCGCGCCGCCGGCGACACGCCACCGACCAGCGTTCCACGGACAGAACTCGTCGTGCACTTCGAGCACGACGGCGTCGTCCGTCGCGTACGACCGTCCCGAGAGGGCGGCTCCGACGTCGACGAGGCGCAGCCACAGTCCTTCCGACACGCGGAGCTGCAGGCTGCGCGGGTCGACGACCATCAGGAAGAGCGGCGACCCAGGGTCGTGCCTGCCCTGGACGCGTGCGATCAGGTCGATGCCGAACACGAATCTCCAGAGCTCGCGCTCGGCTGCGGGCGTCGTCGCAAGCGTCTCGACGAGCTTCACCTGGCTGCGCGAGAACCCTCCGTCCCAGTCCTGCTTGATGCGGTAGATCGCGTACGCCACGGGCTCGCCGTCGAACTCGATGACCGCGATGAACTTCGGCCCGGAGCCTCGACGCCACTGCTCGGGGTCGGCGAGGCGATACGCCTCCCACCACTCGTCACTGCGCGCGACGAATCCGGGAATCTCCTTGCGCATGCTGTCGTACGTCCGGGCGCACAGCGTCTTCGCCTCGGCCGGGTCGACGAGCCGGGCGGTGCCGCGCGGGCCGGGATCGTGACGGAAGGCGAACTGTGCACGGTCTGCGTCCATCTGCACGGTGGGCGCCGTGATCCCGTAGCCGAACCGTCCGTAGATCGCCGCCTCCGACGCCCAGAGCACCGCGAGCGGTTCACCGCGCTGATGCAGATCGTCGAGCTCCTTTCGCATCATCTGGGTGAGGATCCCGCGGCGACGGTGGGTGGGCACGACGCCGACCCAGGTGACGCCGCCGGCGGCAAGCTCGCCGCCCGGCACGGTGAGGCGAAACGGGTAGTCGGCCGTCGTCGCGACGGGCGTCGTGCCGTCGTACGCGGTGTAGAACCGTTCGCGCACGAGCGTCTTGCTGTAACGCTCGTAGTCGTCGTCGTTCAGCGCATCGCCGAACGCCGCCGCACCTGCGGTCATCGCTGTGCGCCACTCGTCCTCCGAGGGATGTCGGATCTCGATGGCCACCCGACCCTACGAGATGCGCTCTAGGGGCGCGTAGTCGAGCATCAGCCTTCGCTCCTCGCCGTCCGCGAACCGGACCGTGACGATCCCGCCGGACTCGATCTGGATCACGACTCCCTCGCCGAGCGTGCTGTGACGAACCGAGTCGCCGGTCGAGAGGGTCGGCACATCCTCGCGCGGCGCGATGCCGGAGCTGCCGTACGACGACCAGGAAGCGGGTCGTAGGCGCTCCCGCTCGACACCGGCCGGGAGCTCGTCGAGGAACCGCGACGGCAGGTTGTACCCGCGTGCTCCCCACAGCGATCGCGACGACGCATGCGTGAGGGTGAGCAGCTCCTTCGCCCGCGTCATGCCGACGTAACAGAGTCGGCGCTCCTCCTCGATGCCTTGCTCTTCGATGGAGCGCGCGTGCGGGAAGATGCCTTCCTCCATTCCGATCAGGTACACGGCGCGGAACTCCAGGCCTTTCGCGTTGTGCAGGGTCATCAGCGTGACGAGGCTCTCCTCGCCGCGGATGGCGTCCTGATCGGAGTAGAGCGAGATCTCCTGGAGGAAATGCGAGAGCGACGGCTCGTCGGCGGTCTCCTGGTACTCGCGCGCAACACCGACGAGCTCCTGCAGGTTCTCGATGCGACCCTGTGCTTCGATCGTCCGCTCCGCCTCGAGCGCCTCGAGGTAGCCGCTGCGCTCGAGCGTCCGTTCGACGAGCTCGGCGACCGGAAGCTCGAGTGCCCCCGCCTGCAAAGACTGGATCAGCGTGCGGAACTGCTGCACGGCGCGCAGCGGCGCGGCGCCGACGCCCGCTTCCTCTGCAAACTCCGTCGCCTCCCAGAGGGAACGTCCTTGTGCGTCGGCCCACGTCTGCAGGCGCGCGAGGCTGGCATCGCCGATGCCGCGGCGCGGCCGGTTCGCGATCCGAATCAGAGAGACGGCGTCGTAGGGGTTGTCGATCACCTGGAGATACGCGATCGCGTCCTTGATCTCCGCGCGTTCGTAAAAGCGCGGTCCGCCGATCACCTGGTATGCGACGCCCTGGCGGACGAGCACGTCCTCGAGGACGCGTGACTGCGCGTTGGTGCGGTAGAAGACGCCGACCTCGTCGCCGGAAAAACCCTGCTCGACGAGCGCCGCGATCCCGGCCGCGACGAAGCGAGCCTCGGCGTGCTCGTCCTCGGTCTCGATGACATGCACCGGCTCGCCGTCCCCGAGCTCCGACCAGAGCTCCTTCGGCTTGCGCTCGCGGTTGTTCGTGATGACGTTGTTGGCCGCGTCGAGGATCGAGTTCGTCGAGCGGTAGTTCTGCTCCAGCGCGATCGTGCGCGTTCCCGGAAAGTCGCGCTCGAAATCGAGGATGTTGTTGATGTCCGCTCCGCGGAAGGCGTAGATCGACTGGTCCGGATCCCCCACGGCACAAACGTTCATGTCTGTCTCGGCCAGTAGTTGCAGCAGGCGGTACTGCGCGTGGTTCGTGTCCTGGTACTCGTCGACGAGGATGTAGCGGAACGCTGTGTGCCACTTCTCTCGCGCTTCGTCGAAGCGCTCGAGCACGTCGACGGTCAGCATCAGCAGGTCGTCGAAGTCGACGGCGTTCGAGGCGAAGAGGCGGCGCTGGTAGAGCTGGTACACATCCGCGACCGTCTGGTCGTAGAACGATTGGACCTGGTCGGCGTAGACGTTCGGGTGGATGAGCCGGTTCTTCGCGTGGGAGATCTGGTTGTGGATGCCGCGCGGCGTGAAGCGCTTCGGGTCGCGCTCGAGCTCCTCGAGGCACTGCTTCACCAGCCGAACCTGGTCGGCCTGGTCGTAGATCGTGAAGTTCGAGCGGTAGCCGAGCCGCTGCGCCTCGCGGCGGAGGATGCGCCCGCACGCGGAGTGGAAGGTCAGGATCCACAGGCCGCGGCCGCTCTGTCCGAGGAGGTTCTGCAGGCGCTCTCGCATCTCGCCGGCAGCCTTGTTCGTGAACGTGATCGCGAGGATCTCGTTCGGCTTCGCACCGACGGCGTTGATCAGGTGCGCGACGCGGTATGTGAGAACGCGGGTCTTGCCGGAGCCCGCGCCGGCGATCACAAGCAGCGGCCCTTCCGTGGTCAGCACGGCTTCGCGCTGGGCCGGATTCAGGTCGGCGAGGTAGTTCTCGGGAGAAGCGACGGCCATGGGCCGATGCTAGCGACAGGCTTCCGCGGCCTTTTCGGGCCCGGCTTCGCCGGTCACGCCGTCGTTCGTGCCGAGTGCGTGAAAGTTCTTTCACGGGCACGGCGCCTTACGACACGAATAGTCTTCCGCTTCGTGCGCCTGGCCCTGATGATCGAAGGGCAAGAAGGTGTGACCTGGGAGCAGTGGGTCGCGCTCGCGTCGGCCTGCGAGGAGCACGGTGTGGAAGCGCTCTTCCGTTCGGATCACTACATCTCGGGGTTCGACGAGAGCCGCCCCGTCCTCGACGCCTGGTCGACGATCGCGGGTCTCGCCGCGCGCACCTCGGCCCTCCAGCTCGGGACGCTCGTCTCGCCGGCGACTTTTCGGCACCCCTCAGTGCTCGCGCGCGCGGCCGCGACCGCGGACGAGATCTCGGGAGGACGCGTCACGCTCGGAATCGGCGCCGGTTGGATGCAGCGCGAGCACGACGCATACGGATTCGAGTTCGGCTCCGCACACGACCGCGTCGCGCTGTTCGCGGAGCAGCTGGAAGTCGTCCATGCGCTTCTGCGCACTGATCGCGTCGACCACGACGGCGACCGCTACCACCTGCAGGACGCGCCGGGTCTCGGACGGCCGGACCTGCCGATCCTCGTCGGAGGGAGCGCGAAGCCGGGAACGGTCGAGCCCGCCGTCCGGCTCGCCGACGAGTACAACACCTTCTTCGCGACGATGGACGAAGTTGTGGCGCGAAAGCAGACGCTCGACGAGGCGTGCGAGCGCGCCGGGCGCGATCCCGCAACACTCAGGTACTCCCTGATGGCTCCGTGCGTCGTGGGACGCGACGATCGCGAGCTCCAGGAATCGGCGAGGCGCGTTGGCGCCCGCTTCGGCCGGGATCCGACCGAGGTGCTCGAGCGCTACGGCGAGCGCGGCCCGGTCGGCACCGTCGAGCAAGTCGTCGAGCGGCTCGAGGAGGTCGAGAGCGTGGGCTACGAGCGCGTGATGCTGCAGCACCTCGCCCACGAGGATCTCGACACCGTCGCGCTGATCGGGCGCGAGCTCGTCCCGGCGCTCGCATAGCCGCGCCTTGCGCGGCCCGATCGACCGGCTCTTCCCGAACCTCTCACACGGGACGCGCGTCGCCCTCGACTGGATCCTGACGATCGCCGGCGCCGTCCTGATCGTCCTGGCCGTCAAGGCCTGGGTCGTGAACCCGTACCGGATCCCCTCGCCCTCGATGGAGCCGGCACTGCACTGCGCGAAACCGGAGCCTTACTGCGAGGGCTCGAGCTCGGATCGCATCCTCGCCAACCGGTTCATCTACCACTTCCGAGATCCGAGGCGCGAAGAGATCGTCGTCTTCCACGCGCCGCCCGCGGCAAGCCGCGAGTGCATGGGCGGCGTGTTCGTGAAGCGGATCATCGGAGTCCCCGGCGACATCTGGTCGGAACGAAACGGCTTCACCTACATCGATCGACGTCGTCTGTCGGAGCCGTACGTCCAGGCGAACCGGCGCGACCACGAGACGAAGACGCTGCTCGATATTCCGCCACGCGGAACGATGCACCGGATCCCGAACGGGATGTACCTGATGGAGGGTGACAACCGGGCGCACTCGTGCGACTCGCGGGTCTGGGGTCTCGTTCCGCGCAGCGACATCATCGGCAAGGTCTTCCTGACGTACTGGCCGCTCGGGCGAATCGGCGTTCTATGACGAAAGAGCCCCGCCGAGGCGGGGCTCCACTTCAACGGATGCCGCTGGTTCTAGTAGTCCTCGCGGACGACCCGGCGGCGACGCCCGTCGTCGGGCGCTGGCCCGCCAAACCCGCCCCAGCTCGACCAGAAGATGAGCGAGAGGAGCGCGCCGACGGCACCCACGATCAGCAAGATCCAGCCAATCGTCTGCAGCTCGACCCCACTGACGGTCGCGTTGACCGCCCAGACAAGGATCGCGCCGGCCGCAACCAGTAGGAGACTGACTCCCATACCCATTTCGTGCTCTCCTTTCGTTGGACAGGGGTTACCCCCGTGTCTGCAGGAAAAACGCACGAACGGCCTGCGAAGATACGGCCTAACCGTGGTTGCCCTGGAGCAGCGGGACTTCCTCTGCCGGCTCACGCCCGACCGAGCGATCGAATCGCCCGAAGAGGCCCGCGAATTCCTCGAGGATCGCGGTCTCCTCACGCGGACTCCTGACTCGGCGCTCCCCAGCTTTTTCGCGGCCTGCCACGAGGATCCGTACGCACCCGGGAGCCCCGGCTTCGGCTCCTGGCCCGCGACGAAGTACCCCTGGTACTTCGAGCTCGCCGAGCGGCCCGACGTCCATGAGCTGCGGGTTCACAACGGGAAGTCGATCCTCTTCAGCGACGAGACGCTCGCCCTCGTCGACCCGATCTGCCGTGCCGAGCTCGCGCGGGTGGAGCAAGAGGAGGACTGGGCGCCGCTGCTCGCCCACCTCGCCGACGTGGGCCCGTCGACGCTCGAAGACCTGCAGACGGAGCTCGAACTGAAACCGAAGGAGCTGAAGTCGCTGCGCTACCCGCTCGAGCGCTGCGGCGCGCTCGTCAGCCGGAGCCTGCGCGTCGAGCTTCCGGACGGCAGGCACACGCACACGAGCGAGCTGCTGCGCTACGACCAGGCCTACCCCGAGCCCTCTAAGCGCGGCGGCCTCGAAGACCTCGTCGTCGCCGCAGCGCACGCCGCCGTCGTCGCACCCGAGCGGGAGATCACTAGGAAGTGGTTCAGCTGGCGCTGGCTCTTCGACGACAGCTTCGTCGACCGGCTCGTCAGTGAGGGGCGGCTCGAGCGGCCCGAGCCGGGGCTCGTGACAGCTCCATCGTTCGCGTAGCCCGAAACGCTTCGAAAAAGCGGCGGTCGTGTGTGACGAGCACGATCGTCCCCTCGAAGCCGTCGAGCGCGCGCTCGAGCTCCTCGATCGCCGGAACGTCCAGATGGTTCGTGGGCTCGTCGAGGATCAGGCAGTTCACTCCGCGTGCGGCGAAGAGCGCAACGAGTGCGCGCGTGCGCTCTCCCGGTGAAAGCGATCCGACGTCACGCAGAACGTCGTCCGCACCGAGCCCGAACTTCGCGAGGAGCGTGCGCGCGTCCTCCGCGCCCAAATCCGATGCCTGCGTGAACGCAGCGAGCAGGCGCCCGCTCGCAAGCTCGCTGCGTTGCTGACTCAGCTCGCCGAGGACGACGCCCGGGCCGATCCACCGGCTCCCTTCCGCCGGTGGCAGACGACCGAGCAGCGCCTCGAGCAGCGTGCTCTTGCCGCTGCCGTTCCGCCCCAGGACCGCGAGCCGTTCTCCCCAGGCAAGCGCCAGGTCGACTGGGCCCAGCCGGAACGAGCCGCGCTCGACGACGGCGCACTCGAGCCGCAACACGACGTCGCCGCTCCGCTGCAGCGGGACGAGATCCAGGTGCAGGTCCCAGGGCTCGTACGGCTTTTCGACCCGCCCCAGCCTCGCGATGCGGCCAGCGTATGCCTTCTTCACGTCCTTCGTCTTCTTCTTCTTGCGCCCCTGGCCGTAGCCGCGCTCCTCCCACTGCTGCATGCGACGCTGCTGTTCTTCGAGTCGCGCCTTCTCGCTTTTGTAGCGCTCGTACGCCTCGCGTTGCCGGCCGAGGACGCCGGTTCGCGCCCGCTCGTACTCCGTCCAGCCCCCGCTGTACTCCTTGACTCCGTGTGTCCACTCGTCCAGCTCGACCACGCGGTCGACGGTTCTGTCGAGGAAATCGCGATCGTGTGAGACGACCACGACCGCGCCCGGGAGGCTCGCCAGCGTCCGCTCCAGCCAGTCGAGGCCGTCGAAGTCGAGGTCGTTCGTCGGCTCGTCGAGGAGGAAGACGTCAAGTGGCCGGCGCAGGAAGTCGGCGAGCCGCCGTCGCGCAGCCTGGCCGCCGGACCGTCCCTCGGTGCGGGCTTCCTGCGGCAGGTAGTCGACCGACAGGCTCGGCGGAGCCCTCCGGACACGGCCCTCGTCTGGCTCTTCCAGCCCGGCGAGGATGCGCAACAGGGTCGACTTGCCGGCGCCGTTGGGCCCGACGAGGCCGATCCGGCTGTGGGGCGGTACCACGACCGTGACGTCGCTCAGGACCAGTTGTGCTGCGTGCTGCTTCGTGATGTTTGCGGCGGCTAGCGTGCCGCTCGAGCGCTGCAAGAGGACCTCCCTCGGAAGCGGAACGGAAAGGTGTCTGCTCGCCTAGGCCCTCATAGTCGGCGCATCGCGCCGACGGCGATCCTAGCGGAGCGGGAACGGCTTGCGGGCCAGCGCCGGGAGGACCTGCGACGTTACCCACACGGGTGTTGTCGCGTACTTACGCGAGTAGCGATAGCTTCCGTCGGGCCGCCGCAGCCCCGCGAGATAGCGAAACGCGCGCGCCGGCGGCTTCACGCCTGCGGCGGCGAACGCCTGGATCGCCCACGCGGTCGATTGCGCGTCGGAGCCGCGACCGTCCGTCAGCTCGAAGCCCCCGTCTCGGTTCTGAAGGCGCCGCAGAAAGGCTAACCCTCGCGTGACGGGCCTTCCGCGCACGCCCTGGCTGCGAAGCGCCTGGATGACAGCGGCGGTGTCGTTCGAATCGGCCGCGCCCCCGGCAACCCAACTCCAGCCGCCCGATCGCCGCTGCTGACGGAGGAGATAGGTCACTTTCATCCGGGAGGAGCGATCCATCTGCGCGTGGGCGAGGATCCCCCACGCGGTCGAGTTGACCGTCGGCCCGATGCGCCCGTCGCGACGGGAAAGACTGTCGAGGCGGTCGCGGAGAGCCTGCGAGACGTGCGACGAGGACGCTTCGGCCAGCACGGCGAGGGCGATGTCCGTCGCGGACTGCAACTCCGACTCGTGCGCGACGAGGTAGTCGTATCCCTTCTCGGTCGGACGACCGGCGGCACGCAAGCCGAGTACGGCCCAGGACGTGAGACCGGGGCCCGCCGAGCTCGAGCCCGGCTCGGCGAAACCGCCGTCCGCCTGCTGGTGCGACTCGACGTACGACGCGGGGCTCGCGACGATCGCAGCCGCAGCAAGCAGTGCCGCTACGCCCAAAGGACCTCGGTGTGGAGCCGCCGCTGGTAGCGGTCGAGCAGCCGTCGAAGCTCGGGCCCGGCGGCGAGCGCGATCACGACGTTCCCGATCCCGTGCGCGAGATCGAAGGGAAGCCCACGGCCGTGGACTGCGAGGAACGTCTGCCACGTGTGTTGGTCGTAGAACGCAAGCCACGTCCACACATCCATGAAGGCGCTGAACGCGAGACCGAGGACGAAGCAGAACGCCGCCAGGACGAGGCGACGCCGCAGCGCACGTGCCGCGAGCGCGCCTGCGACACCGCACGCGCCCCAGGCGAGCATCTGCCAGGGCGTCCATGGGCCCTGACCGAGGAAGAAGTTCGAAACGAACGCCGCGATCGCACCGACCGCGAAACCACTCCTTGCGCCAAGCGTCGCTCCGGCGACGACAACCATGACCGTGACGGGCTGCACGCCGGGAAGCGGCGCGAACAGGACGCGCCCCGCGGCTGCCGCTGCACCGAGGGTCGCCATCAGGACGAGCTGCTTCGACGAATCGGGCCCAAGCTCCGACCATGCGATCCCGGCGGCGAGAAGCGAGAACGCAAGCAGCAACAAGGACAGACCCTCGTGTGAGCGGTCGTACCCGCTCCAAAGCGCTGCGGCGAAGGCCGCCGTCCCCGCCACGACCAGGACTCGCCTAGACAACCGCCGGCTCCCGTCCGACTGTCAGGAGTCGATCTGCGACCGCGTCTGCGAACTCTTCGTCGTGCGTCACGACGAGCGTCGCGCGCCGGCTTGCCTGAGAGCGAAGCAGCGCTGCGAGCTCCCGTTTGCGGGGCGGGTCGACTCCGCGTGTCGGCTCGTCGAGGACGAGAAGATCAGGCTCGACTGCGAGGACCGCTGCGAGTGCGAGGCGCTCGCGTTCACCGCTCGAGAGATCCCGTGGATGCCTCGAGTCACGGCCGTGCAAACCCACGGCGTCGAGCGCCGCGCCGGCACGACGCATGTTCCCGTGCACGCCGAGCGCGACCTCCTGGTCGACGCGCTCGCGGACCGTGTAGCGGCTTGGATCCTGAAGCAGCATCGCCGCGCGGCCGTCCCGCTCCACTGCGCCGTCGGTCGGAACGAGCAGCCCCGAGGCAAGCTTCGCAACCGTCGTCTTGCCCGACCCGTTCGGGCCCGAGAGCGCGACGACCTCGCCCCGGCTCAGCTCGAGGTCGAGGCCGTCCAGCAGCGCGGTCCCGGCACGATAGGAAAACCCCACTCCGTCGAAGCGACAGACACACGTTCCGGTCGGCGCGCTCGGGCCATCTGCCCGGTGTCCCAGCCAGGTCGGGTGGTGTTCACGCAACCACGCCTCGCCGGCCGACGCAGGCGCATCCAACAGCAAGCGCCCCTGATCGAGGAAGAGGATGCGATCGGCGTGCTCGAGCACGCGCCGTGGTCGGTGCTCCGCGATGACGACGGCGACATCGAGCGAGGCGACGAGCTCGAGGAACGCGTCGGCTGCTTCCGGATCGAGTTGCGACGTCGGTTCGTCGAGGATCAGCAGCTGCGGCTCGAGCGCGAGAGCCGATGCGAGACAGACCCGCTGCAGCTCGCCTCCGGAGAGCTCGGCCACGCCTCGCTGCGCAAGGTGCTCGGCGCCGACTGCAGCAAGGGCAGCTTGCGCGCGCGGGAGTATTTCTTGGGGCGCGACGCCGAGGTTCTCGAGGCCGAACGCAACCTCTCGGTCGACTCGACTGAGCACGACCTGCTCCTCCGGATCCTGGAAGACGGTCGCAACCGCTCCGGCGAGCTCGGCAGGCCGGGCCACGCGGGTGTCGCGACCTGCAATTTCGACGCTGCCCTCGAAGCGGCCGCCGTGGAAGTGCGGCACGAGGCCTGCGAGCGCACGCAGGAGCGTCGACTTGCCCGAGCCGGACGCGCCGAACACCGCGACGAGTTCCCCCGGCTCGATCTGGACCGACACGTCTCGGAGCGCGGGCGCGCTCGCGTGCGGGTACGAAAACGTCACGTGAGCTACCCGCGCTAGAGCCACACCGCACCGGTCACGATCAGGACGGCGAGAACGACGGCTGCGTAATCGCGTACGCGCCAGGAGGGCGACGGGACCGCGGTCCGTCCCGGCCGGCCGTAGCCTCGCGCCTCCATCGCCTCGGCGAGATTCAACCCCCGCTCGAGGGAGCTCGCAAGCAAAGGCGACAGCAGCGCGGCCCGACCGCGGATGCCGGCGACCTCCACCCCACGCCCCCGCAGCGCCTCGACGAATCCCGCAGCGTCGCGCTCGAGCGTCGGGAGGAGCCGCGTGGCGAGCGCCGCAGGACGCGCGAAGCGTGCAGAGGTCAGCAGACGATCGTGGTCGAGCAGCAGCGCGTACGCGGCAAAGGCAAGCCCGACGGAGGCTAGGCGCAACGCGTTCACGGCCGCGCTCCTCAGCTCCTCCTGCGTGATGTCGAGCTGGCCGAGGACCGGGACGATCGGGCCCGTCCAAATGGGATGCGAGCCGAGCGTTTCGAAGAACGGCGTGAGGACGAAGAGGCCGCCGGCCGAGATCAGGGTTCCGACGAGGTACAAACGTCGACGATCACGCGGTGCGCGCAGGCATGCCGCGAGAAGCACGAGCGTCAGGACGACCAGGACCGCGAGACGATCGACGAGAAGCGCTGCAACGGCGAGTGCACTGAGGAGCGCGACTGCTGCGGCCGGCCGCAGCTTCACCCGCGAACCTCGTACCGGAAGCGCCCGAAGGGCGGCCGCCGCAAGAGCAGGTCCGGATCTCCGCGAAAACGGATCAGGATCGGATCGCCGGGTGACGGCCCCGGGCCGCCGGCAACGACGAACGAGGGACGCTCGCCGGCACGAGCGGGCTCTAGCACGAGGACGTTCATCCGAGTGTTTCGTGCCTGGGGAAACGTTCCGATCGCACGTCCGCCGACAAGCCTTGCCACCTTCTCGGCGTCGGCGCGCTCGTCCGGTTGGAGGTACACGACGCGAGCAGGGAGCGTCTTGCCCCCGTAGCCGTGCAGGAACGGCTCGGGGAACGCGCCCACGACGAGCGGCTCACGCATCCGCTTGCGCCACGACCGAAAGTCCCACCACTCGACATCGCCGGCATGCAGCCGATATTCGGCTGCGCTGCGGTCTCCCTCGTAGCCGTTGATGAAGTAGAACCAGTCGCGCTGGGCCGTGAGCGACCCGTGCACGCCGTTGATCGCCTGGACGAAGCGTCCGCCGTAGCGTGTGTCGACGTCGGCGACTCGGTCGAGCGCCTGCATCGCGGTGAGCCCTGACGGGACGCTCTTCTGCAGGAGGACGTTGGTGCCGAGGTCACGCGTGATCCAAATCGTCGCCCTGTCGCCGCCCTCGCCGCCGCAGCCCGCGAGGGCGGCGACGGCGAAGGCGAGAGCAACGGCTTCACGGCATCGCATTCGAGCGCACGGCCCCGTCAAGCGTTGCGCGCACGAGCAGGCCGCGATGCCGGCCGACGCAGCCCATTGCTGTCTGCGTCGCGCCCTGCGTCCGGACCGTGCGCTTGCCGACGTGGAGTACTGCTCCGACCGCCGCGGAGAGGGCGCCCTGGTCGTCCTGCTGCCGGACGCGGTAGCAGTTGGTCTTGCCGACGCGCGAGAGGGCGAGCGTCTTCGGCCCACCGGCGACGCCGAACTGGGCCCAGTACCACAACACGTTGTCGCCTGCCTTGAGCTGCACCTGGTCCGCGCCGACCGGAGGCGACACCCCGTTTACCTTGAAGACCCAGCCAGTCTGGCCGACGGCGGGAAATCGCCCCACCTGGTCGACGTACGGGCCGAAGCTCGTGGTCGTCAGGTGGTAGTAGAACTCGCCGAGCACGCTCGCAGCTTCGAGCGAGTCGAGTGCGTTCTCCGGCAGTGCATTGGCGCGCGCCGAGGTGACGTCGATCAGCGGCGACGTCGAGCCGAAGATTGTGTGTTCCTTGCCTTCTACGCGCACGTGCACCTTGACGGCGAGCGCCGCGGGCACGACAAGCAGCGCCGCGACGAGCGCCACGACGACGAGAGTGAGTCGGTGAAGCACGAATCCTCCTTCCGCGAGGGGTTCGATCTCTCCGGCGGCGGAGGTCTTCTGACTCGGGGCACTCTCCCTCACCGCCTTCCCGGCCTTGCGGCCAGTGGCATGTGGCGCGGGAGCATCTCCCCTCACAGCGGCGGGACCGTTCCGGACTCGCACCGGATTCCCTTGCCGCTCGCCGGTTCTGGTCGGCCGCAGACTAGCATCGGGCGCCGTGACGAAATCCCGCGTTCTCTTCGTGTGGCTGCCAGTCGTCGTCTGGGCCGGCGTCATCTTCGCCTTCTCATCTGTCCCGAGCCTGTCGACCGGGCTCGGGACGTGGGACACGATCCTCCGCAAGGGGGCGCACATCACGGAGTACGCAATCCTCGGCGCGTTGCTCTACCGCGCGTTCAGGCGTGAAGCTCCTGCGCTGGCGACCGGGATCGCCTACGCGGCGAGCGACGAGCTACACCAGCATTTCGTGCGCGGACGTCACGCATCCCCGGTTGACGTTGCGATCGATGCACTCGGGCTGACCATCGGCATGCTCGTCTTGCTTTGGGTACGCGAGCGTTGACGGCGATCGCGGTCGATCTTGCCGCACTGGGGGACACTGGCCCGCTGTGGCGTGACTGGCTCGAGGACGCACATCGTCGTTTCCGTGTGGACGTGACGGCGCTGGACGAGCAGCTCCCGAACTGGCGCCCGCTGCTCGAACGTTTCGCCGAGGAACGTGCGCCCGTGTATTTCCGGCGAGACCCCGACGTGAGCGACGCGCTGAGGCGGCTCCACGCTTCCGGAGCGCGCATCGGAGTCTTCACCGACGCTCCGGAGGAGCTCGCCCGCATCGCGCTGGCGCACCTGGGCGCCGATCGTCGCGTCGAGGCGCTCGAAGCCGGATCCGGCGCACGCGATCGGCTCCTGCGACGACTCGGGGACAGCGCCCGAGTCGTGAACACACGCGACGAGCTCCTCGCCGTAACATGAGCGCTGTGGAGCGAAAGGAAGTCGCAGATCGTCAGCTCGACGCGCTGCTCGAGCGTCTCGACCGCCTGTGCGCGGAGATGCACACGCTGAACCGCAGGCTCGACTCGAGCGACCACCTGCTTCGAATTGCGCGCGAGCTCTCGACGCTCAACGAGTCGCTGCAGACGCTCGCGTACGCCGCGCTCGGGCAGCAGGCGCCGACGGTGCGGCGCCGGCGAACCGGCTAGCCCGCGAGCTTGAAGATGCGACCGCCTTCGGTCGCCAGGTAGAGGTTCCCGGCGGTGTCTTCGCCGAAGGACGTTAGGCCGTTCGCGGTGAAGGGCTCGCGTCGCACTTCGGTCGCCCGTCCGCCCGACATGCGGAGGCTCCAGATCGTGCCGGAGCAGTAGTCGCCGTAGAAGTACCGGCCGACCGCCGACGAAACCGCGCGGCCGCGGTAGACGTAGCCGCCGGTCACAGAGCAGCCCTCGTCGTGGCTGTACACCTCCACCGGTGCAACGAGCTGGCCGGGGCCGAGCGTTGTGCTCGAATAGCGCGCCCGGCCTTCGAACGCCCGCCAGCCGTAGTTCGCGAGCCTGCCGATCTGGGCGCGGGGGCGATAGTCGATCTCTTCCCATGACCCCTGGCCGACGTCGGCGATGTAGAGATCGCCGTTCGCCCGGTCGAAGGTGAACCGCCAGGGGTTGCGCAGGCCGAGGCCGACGACCTGCCAGCGGGCGCCGCGACGAAGCGGATTGATCCGCAACAGCTTGCCGAGCCGATCGCTCATCGTCTGTGCGCGGTTGCCGGGATCCCCGGCTGACCCCCCGTCACCCATGCCGACGTAGAGGAAGCCGGTGCGGTCGAACTGCAATTCGCCGCCGTTGTGATTCGCGTACGGCTGCCTTACGAAGAGCAGCTGGCGGGCGCTCGACACGATCGCGCGCCCCCTCCGCGAGCGGAACTCGACGACGCGTGTGTTCCCTTGCCGGTCCGTGTAGTCGACGTAGAAGCGGTGATTGCGCCTGTACGCCGGATGGAACGCAACCGACAGCAGACCCTGCTCGCCGCCACTCAGAACGCGCGAACTGATGTCGAGGAAGGTCCCGCCCAAGCGGCCGTTGACGAAGTAGCGGATACGACCCACCTGCTCGACGGCATAGAGGCGGCGCGGCTCTGCGGGCGTCGACGCGAGGCCGGTCAGGGCCGACAGCTGGGAGCCGAACGGCTGCAAGCTCAGCTGTCCGCGATCAGCGGCAGCAGGAACGAGGAGAGCAGCAGCCAGAAGCGGCGCGATCACGTCACCGCAAGCTACCCGCGGCCCGCCGCATCGGATCCCTCCTTAACCGATGTCTTACGGACTTCTTAGGTGAAGGCAGCGCCCGCGAAGAGTACGGCGAGCCGTACTCCGTAGCCCCTAGGCGTGTCTCTATGTTCGATGAAGATGGTGATTCCCGGGACGCAGCTCGACTGGCTCATTCCGCGCGACGAGCGGACGGTGGTGCTCCGTGGCGGCGCCCGCGCCGTCGTTCGCAGGCTCGCGAGCGGCGAGGCGGCAGCCGTGCAGGAGGTCTTCGACGGGATGAGCGAGCGTTCGCGCTTCCAGCGCTTCGTCGGCGCGAAGCCGGCTCTGTCGCCGCGCGACCTCGAGATCTTGACGACGATCGACCACGTCAACCACGAAGCGTTCGTCGCCGTCGATTCTCGGACCGGCCGCGCCGTGGGTGAGGCACACCTCGTGCGTGACGACAAGGATCACGCCGTCGCGGAGGTCGCGTTTGCCGTCGCCGACGAGTGGCAGGGCCGTCGGCTGGGCACGCGGCTCGCGGGCATCCTTGCGAGGCGCGCCCGCCAGCTCGGCATCGAACGGCTTCGCGCCACGATGGCCGCAGACAACACGCGCTCGCTTGCGCTCCTCCAGCGGCTGGGACGGGTCGCCGATCGCCGATACGAGGGTGGCGCGCTCCAACTCGA
Organism: Actinomycetota bacterium; assembly: GCA_046732275.1. Classification (GTDB taxonomy): domain Bacteria; phylum Actinomycetota; class Thermoleophilia; order Gaiellales; family Gaiellaceae; genus 3-1-20CM-4-69-9. Next base: position 17,317 of record JBKPMS010000115.1, read on the forward strand.
CGTCGTTCTGGACTGACGCGGCCCGGGCGGCTGGACTACTTCTTCAGCAGGATCTTGCGGAGCTCGTCTTCCTTGCCGGGCTGCAGGATCGCGAGCACCTGGTCGCCCGGGCGGAGCTCGGTCGACCCGACGGCGATCTCCGCCTGACCGTCACGCATGACGGAGATGAGTCGCGAGCCTTCCGGAAGCCGCAGCTTCTCGACCGTTCGGCCGGCACACGGCGAGCCCTTGTCGATCTGCACCTCGACGATCTCGAGGTTCTCCTTGCGGAGCTCGAGCAGGTGGATGAGCTCGTGCTCGGGGACCTCGTGCTCGACGAGCCCGAGGATGCTCGACGTTGCGCAAACCGTCGGCGAGATGCCGAGGAGATCGAAGTGGGACTGGTTCCGCGGGTCGTTCACGCGGGCGATCACCTTCGGAACCCCGTACTTCTCCCTCGCGAGCTGGGCGATCACCATGTTGTCCTCGTCGTCACCGGTCAAAGCCAGGACGAGATCGGGCGGGCGCTTGATCCCCGCCTTCTCGAGCACGAACAGCTCTGTCGCGTCACCGTGCATCGCCTGGTGCTCGAACTCCTCCTCGAGCCGCTCGAACCGGTCCCGGTCCTGCTCGACGAGGGTTGCCTCCTTCCCGTTTCGGAGCAGCGTCCGCATCACGTTCGCGCCCATCTTTCCGCCGCCTGCGATCAGGACGTACATCAGTGATCCTTCCGGTGACATTGGTGGATGCCTGGGTCGCGAGCACCAAGCGATGCAAGGACGCAGGGAGCGCTCGGGCTCGATAGCCCGAGCGCGACTGAGGACGCGGCAGCGCGCAGCGTGATCGCGGGCCAGGCGCCGCCGAATGTTGCCGGAAGGGTCACTAGGCGGGGACCTCCTCCTGCGCCGCCGGCGTGAGGCCCGACCGCACCGCCTCCGTGAGTGCGTCGATCGCCGTCGACGTCGGGCAGATCGTACGAAGACCGCGCTCGCGGTAGAAGTCCGCACGGGCCGGGTCGAGGATGCGGACGACGGTGCCTTCGATCCCGAAACGCTTTTGCGCCACCTGGCCGATCACCAGGTTCGTGTTGTCGCCGTCGGTGGCGACGACGACCGCGTCGGCATCTTCGATGCCCGCCTCGCGCAGGACGGACACGTCCATGCCGTGGCCGACGATGAACCCGCCGGTCCAGTTTTCCCCGAGGCGGCTGAGGGCGGCCTCTTTCTCGTCGACCGCCGTGACGTCCCAGCCGTCGGCGGCAAAGCGCTTGGCGATCGTCGAGCCCACCCGGCCGCAGCCGATAACGATGAGCTTCACACAGTCAGCCTAGCTCGGCGGTCAACTCTGTGCCGACGCCCCATCCCCTTCCAGAACGCCCTGGGGAAACGCGACGATGAGTACTTCGCTCGGCGCTTTCTTGAGGACGTACTCGACCGTCGGAGAGAAGAAGCGGGACTGGCGGCGCCAGCGCGGAGACGAGCCGAGAACGATCAGGTCGATGTCGCTCGCCTCGGCCTCCTGCACGATCGCCTGGCCGATCGAACGTGCGCGGAGCGTTTTCCCGTCGACGGTGACACCGTGGTCGGCGCCGAGGAGCTTCGCCTCGGAGATCGACGCCTCCGCTCGCTCCTCCTCGTCGGTAAGCTCGGCGTCCAGCGGGAGCTCGAGCGGGACCCGGATGACGTGGAGCGCCTCGACCGACGCTCCTGCCTCCTCCGCCAGCTTGACCGCCGTCGCGACCATCTCCTCGCCGATCTCACCGAGCTTCATCGGCACGAGGATCCGGGAGAATTCGGCCTCGGCGAGGCCGCGGTGCTCGTCGGCCGAGACGACGCGCTCGCGCAGGCCCTCGCCGCGCGACATGCGCAAGACCACGTAGAGGACGAGGCCGACCGCGAGCCACGCGGGCCCCGCGTAGCGCGCGCCCTCGTGTGTCGCGATCGCGATGATCCAGACCGCGAACGTCAGTGCCGCGCCGATGACCGATGGGAGCGGGAGGCCCGCGACGGTGAGGGGCACGCGGTAGGGCCGACGTCGTTCCGGCTCGCTGAACCGGAGCTTGATCACTGCGAGCTGGGCCGCGGTGAAGGCCAGGAGCACCCCGAAGCTAAAGAGGCTGGCGAGGAAGAGCACGGGGTGCGCCAGCACTGCGGTTCCGGCAAGGAGAGCGATGGAGATCGCGGCGGCCGCGACGATCGACTGCGGTGAGACGAGCGTGCGCGGGCGCAACAGCCCGAACTTCCGCGGGAGCTGGCCGTGCTCGCCGAGGGAGTAGGCAAGCCGGCCGAAGCCTGAGATCGACGTCGTCGCCGCGGTGAGCAGGATCAGGGCGCCGGAAAGGCCGACGAAGACCTGTAGCGGATCCCCGATGAAGGCAGGTACCTGGTTGCGGATCTCCGAGGCGACGCCGACGAGCGGCGCGCGGATCCAGTTGCTTCCGAGCAACGTCCCCCCGTTCTCGGCAGGGAACGCCGACAGCGCGACGACTGCGATGGCGACGTACAGGAGAACGACGAGCCCGATCGCGCCGAAGAGGCTGCGAGGCAGGTCGCGTCCGGGGCGGCGGGTCTCTTCCGCGAGGTTCGAGACGGTCTCGAGGCCCGTGTAGGCAAGCATCGCGAGCGGAATCGCGAACGCGATCGAGTGCCACGTCGGGTTCTCGCCGAGTGATGTCCCCTTTGTGAGCGCGTCGGGCGAGAACAGCAGAGCCATTCCGAGGCCGATCAGGAGCAGCTGCGTGGCCAGGTCGATCAACGCGACGACGAGCGCCCAGCGGTACAGCCGTGTGCGATGGGCGAGCCGCACCGCTGCGATGCCTGCGATCACACCGCAGCCGACGACGACGTCCCACGGACGGTCGATCTTGGTGAAGAAGGCGCCCGCGACGTAGTGCGGCAGGAACAGGGCCGACAGCGCGATGACGATCAGGTAGTCGAGGAACAGCACCCACCCGGTGATGAACCCCCACAGGTCGTTGAAGGCGATGCGGACGAACGTCGCCGCTCCTCCCGTTTCGCGGATCGCGGCGGTTCCCTCGGCATACGAGAGAGAGACGAGGAGGAAGAGCAACCCGGTTGCGAGCAGCACCGCCGGCGTGAAGCCGAGCGCGTGCAGCGCGATGATCCCGAGTGCGAAGTAGATCGACGACGCGATCTCTCCGTAGGCGATCGAGAAGAGGGCGGGGGCGTCGAGCACCCGCTCGAGCCGGGGCAACTTGCGCGCCACGGGGTGAGGTTAGCGCCGTGCGCGGAGCAAATAGAGGCGGCCGATGCCGAGCGCGACGAACAGGACGCCGAGCAGGTAGCCGAAGGCGCCGCCGCCGCGAGCGACGGTGACGGCGAGCAGCGCGATGCCGATCCCGATGAATGCGAAGGCGAGAAGGACTAGCCCGTAGCGGTAGAGCTTCACGCAGCCTTGCGACCGGCGGCGACCATAACCCTGCAGGTTGAGTGCTTCAACACGAAGTCGACGGTGTCGCTGAACACGGCGCTGCGGCCTGGTAGGCGCGGGGAGCCCATGACGATGATCTCGCTGTTCCGACGAGCGGCTTCGTCGACGATCGCGCGTCCTGCATGGCGCGCTCGGACCAGGCGCTCCGTGAGGTCGACGCCGTAGAGCTCCGCGATGGCCGCGGCCGCGTCGAGCGCCTCGTCGGCGCGCCGCTCTTCCTCTTCCGGCCGAGTGTCGAGCGGCAGCTCCAGCGGCACGACGACGACGCTCACGGCGGCGATCGTCGCACGGCGCTCGGTCGCGAGGCGACACGCGAGGTCGATCGCCTCCTCGGAGGGACGACCCGGCTTCACCGGGACGAGGATGTTGCGATATTCGAGCGCGACGGCGGGACCGATGATCACGGGAGCGCGCAACGTCATGGTCACGGGTTCCTTGAGGATCAGACGCCGGTAGGCGACATAGCCGAGCAGCCCGACCGCGAGCCAGCCGAGACCGGCCCAGCGCGGCCCGGTCTTCTGCACGACGACGACAACCCAGGCGGCAGCCGTTCCCAGGGCCCCGAAGAGCGCGAAGAGGGGCCATTCGACGCCGCGAAAGCGGAAATTCGGCCGAGCCTTGAACCCCTCATCCTTTTCGCCCCGCGCGTGGATGCGGAGGGCGATCACGGAGAAGTGCGCGATCGTGAACGACAGCATCGCGCCGAACGCGTACATGTCCCCGAGGAAGCTCGTCTGCCCCGGCAGGAGGACCGCGATCGAGAGGACGCCCGCGAAGACGACGAGCGACAGCCACGGCGTCTTGAACTTCGGGTGCAGACGGCGGAAGACCTCGGGTAGCTGGCGGTAGCTCGCCATCGCGTACGTGATGCGCGAGGCGCCGATCACGCCGGCGTTGGTCGCGATGAAGAGGATCGTCGCGGCGAGGATCCCGACGTAGATCTTGGCTCCGCTGAGGACCTGGCCGTGCAAGCCGAGATTCTCGACGAGGCCGAGGACCGGATCGTTCTGGAAGCCTCCCTGGTCGGGAGGCAGCCCCAGAAGCGTCTGGTAGCCGTCCGCGGTCCTGTGGACCGGCAGAGCCGACAGCGCGATCATCGGCAGAGTCAGGTAGATCGCGAAGACGGCGACGTTGACCCACGTGATCGAGCGGGGGATGTCCCGCGGCGGGTCGCGCGCCTCCTCGGCGAGATTCGAGACGGTCTCGATGCCGGTGTAGGCGATCATCGCGATCGGCACCGCAAGCAGGAAGGCGCTCCACGTCGGCGCCACGCCCCAGTGGATGTTGGCCGAGAAGACGACGTGCGGATCGAAGATCAGGGCGAACCCGAGCAGCACGAGTAGCAGCTGCGTCGCGAAGTCGATGACGGCGAGAACGATGTTCAGGCGCGCCGCCTCCTGGATCCCGATGATGTTCAGGAGGACGAGGAACACGACGACTGCGACGCCGCCGACGATGTCCCACGGGTTCTCCCGCAGCGGCCCCCAGAAGATCGAGAGGTAGTGAGGGACGAAGAACGCCGAGATGGCGATCGTGATGATGTAGTTCAGCATCTGCGCCCAGGCCGCTCCGAAGGAGACGAGCTCGTTGAACGCGTGCCGAGCGAAGCTCGAAGAGCCGCCGGCCTCGGGGAAACGCACCGTTCCCTCGGCATACGTGGCCGACGTCGCGGCGAAGATCAGACCGCTGATCACGAAGACGAGCGGCGTGAGGCCGAGGGCGATCCCCGCGACGAGCCCGAGCGCGTAGTAGATGGAGGAGCCGACGTTCCCGTAGGCGGTCGCAAAGAGCGCCGGCGTCCCGAGCACCCGCTCGAGCGTCTGCTGCCGCCGTCTCCTGCCGCGTCTGACCGTCGCCGCTTGAGATGCCGCGGTGCTCACCGGCGGAGCGTAGAGCCTCGGCCTGTCGCCGAGGACCTCCCGCCCATCACCAACGGCGTCGACCCGTCGTCCCCACGCCTTTTCGGCCGCGCCGTGGAGAGCCACCTGTTGTGCCAGTCACGGTCGAGAAAACGTCGCGAATGTGTGTCGAGAGCCCTCGGACACCGTGGTTTTCCGCGTGCCGAGCGGCTTCTGGCCCGGCCATGTCCGGGTGCCAGGCGCCGTTGCGAAAGTGTGACGTTTCTTCCACAGGAAGCCCGCTGGGCGTGGCTCTAGGAGCCGCGGCACGGCGCTCGCGACACCCCCGATGTCCCCGCAGGGCGCTAGCCGTGAATCGAGACGATGAGGGGGATGATCAGGATCGCGACGATGTTGGCGATCTTGATCATCGGGTTGATCGCCGGGCCGGCCGTGTCCTTGTAGGGGTCGCCGACGGTGTCCCCGGTGACCGACGCCGCGTGGGCCTCCGACCCCTTCCCACCGTAAGCGCCGTCTTCGATCAACTTCTTCGCGTTGTCCCACGCGCCGCCGCCGGACGTCATCGCGATGGCGAGGAACAGGCCCGTCACGATCGTGCCGATCAGCAGGCCGCCGAGCATCCGCGCGTTGATGATCCCGACGACGATCGGGAACGCAATCGGGATCAGCGCCGGCAGCAGCATCTCCCGGATCGCCGACCCGGTCACGATGTTGATCGCGCGCCCGTACTCCGGCCGCACCGTCCCCTCCATGATCCCGGGGTTCTCTCGGAACTGCCGACGAACCTCGGTGACGACCTGGCCGCCGACCTTGCCGACCGCCTGCATTGCCAGCGAAGCGAACAGGAACGGCATCAGCCCGCCGATGAACAACCCCGCAATCACCCACGCGTCGCTGAGGTTGAACACTGCCGGGAGCCCTTCGTCGCGGAGGCCTGTGGTGTAGGAGTCGAAGAGGACGAGGGCTGCGAGCGCCGCGGAGCCGATCGCGTAGCCCTTCGTCACGGCCTTCGTCGTGTTGCCGACGGCATCCAGAGGGTCGGTAATGGCGCGAACGGACTCGTCGAGATCTGCCATCTCCGCGATGCCGCCGGCGTTGTCCGTGACGGGGCCGTACGCGTCGAGCGCGACGATCAGACCGGTCATGGACAGCTGCGCCATCACGGCGACCCCAATGCCGTACAGGCCCGCGAAGTGGTGCGCGACGAGGATGCCTGCGGCAATGACAAGAACCGGCAGCGCCGTCGCCTGCATTCCCACCGCGAGGCCGGAGATGATGTTCGTCGCGTGCCCCGTCTGTGAGGCGGAAGAGATCGACTTCACCGGTCCCCATCGCGTGCCCGTGTAGTACTCGGTGATCGCGACGAGCAGGAAGGTGACGACGAGCCCTACGAGCGCGGCTCCGTAGAGGTCGGTGAAGGTGAAGATGCCGCCGTCGAAGGCCAACGTGACGGGGATGAAGCCGATCGCCGACAGGACGGTGGCGACGATCACCGCCTTGTAGAGGGCGTTCATGATCGAGCCGCCACGGCCAACGCGGGCGAAGAACGTGCCGATGACCGACGCCAGGATCGACATGCCGCCGAGGGCAAGCGGATACAGCGCGAGCTGGCTGGACGGGAACTGCGTGCCCAGCAGCATCACCGCGACGGCGGTGACGGCATAGGTCTCGAAGAGGTCTGCCGCCATCCCGGCGCAATCGCCGACGTTGTCACCGACGTTGTCGGCGATGACGGCCGGGTTACGCGGGTCGTCCTCCGGGATCCCAGCCTCGATCTTCCCCACGAGGTCGGCGCCGACGTCGGCCGCCTTGGTGTAGATCCCGCCGCCGAGACGCGCGAAGACGGAGATGAGCGAGCCGCCGAATGCGAGCCCGACGAGGTCGTCGATCGCGGATTCCTGCGAGTGGCCGAACCAGTCCGTCAACACCCAGTAGTAGCCCGCTACCCCGAGCAGCCCGAGACCGACGACGAGGAGGCCCGTCACCGAGCCGGCTCGGAACGCGACGTTCAACGCAGGCTTGAGGCCGTGACGTGCGGCCTCCGCGGTACGGACATTCGACCGGACTGCGACGTTCATCCCGATGAAGCCTGCGGCCGCGGAAAGCACGGCGCCGATGAGGAAACCGACCGCTGTCCCCCACCCGAGCTTGTGGTAGAGGCCGAGAAGGAGGAACGGCACAATCGAGACGACGGCGATGGTCGTGTACTGGCGGGTGAGGTACGCCGCGGCGCCTTCTTGGACCGCTCGCGCGATTTCCCGCATCCGCTCGTTGCCCTCGGGCCGCTCGAGCAGCCACCACGTCAGGCCGACCCCATACGCAATGGCGACGGCCGAGCAGACGAGCGCGAACAACACCGAGTGGTCATTGAAAAAACTCGCGACGATCAGCGTTCCTACCCCCTGACAAAGTTGGCGCCGAGTTCTCCTCGGCGCGGGCAGGTTTCTATCACATGAGGCGCCCTGCGGCGCCGCCTCAGGCCGATTCCTGTCCTTCGGTCGAGCCTTTGGCGGCGTCCGCATAGGCGAGCTGCAGATTCGCTGTGACCTGCTTGAAGTCCCGAACCCCGACTTCTCCGAGCTCCGGTTCGAGCACCGGGACGAGCGCGCGGAGCGTCTCGATCGCGAGGCGCGCCTGCGCGAGGTCGCGGTCTTCCCCGGAAAGCTTCTGGTAGCCGAGCGAGGAGACCGTGTACAGCGTCTGCACGAGGAGGTCCGAGACCTTGAGCTTCTTCAGCTGCTCCTCGAGCTGCTTGACGAGCTCCTCATCGTCCTGCGGCTCCTGAGACGTCGGCTCGCTCACGTCGGTTCCCAGATGCCTTGCACAGCCTCAGCCACCGACACGCTCCCGCGGGCGCCGTACGAGCTCGGCGAACACATCGCGATGCGAGCCGAGCTCGTCGAGCCGCGCATACTGACGCTCGGACGCGTTCCGCTCGGGCAGCTGGAGATAGGGGGCGGCGCCGATCTCCTCGGCGACCGGGGCCACCCACTCGAGCAGCGCCTCGAGCCGCGCCCGCGCCGGCACGACCTCGCCACGCTCGAAGTCGATGAGCCCGCCGGTCAGCCCGTAGCGGATGGCACGCCACATGTTCTCCTCGAGCAGGCGATGCGGGAGGTCCGGCAGCCGCTCGCCGTCGTCGAGTGCGCGAGCGAAGCGCGCCCCCAGCGCGCAGATCAATGCTGCGAGCGACTGCGCCTCACCCAGGTCCGGCTGGGCGTCGCAGATGCGGATCTCCACGGTCGGGAAACCGAGATGCGGACGCACGCTCCACCACAGCTGCGTGTGCTCGTCGATCGAGCGGGTGTCGTAGAGGAAACGGACGTACCGTTCGAAGCCGTCCCACCCGTCATAGGCATCGGGGATCCCGGCGCGCGGGAACATCTTGGTGAAGATCTCCGTCCGCGCGGAGTGCAAGCCCGTGACACAGTCCTCGACGAACGGGGAGCTCGCCGACAGTGCAAGCAGGTCCGGGAGGACGTTCCGAAACGCGTTGCAGACCGCGATCGCCCGGTCGGCACCCTTGATGCCGATGTGCGCGTGGATCCCGAAGCTGTTGTTGCGCCAGACGACGTACCGGAGGATCTCGTCGTTGCGTCGGTAGTGCGGCGTGTCGATGATGCGCTGGTCCTGCCAGCGGCTCCAGGGATGGGTGCCGGTGGCCGCGAGCCCGACGCCGAACCTGTCGGCAAGCTCCGCGAGCTGGTCACGACGTTCGGCCATCCGCTCCGCTGCTTCGGCGAAGTTCGAGCAGCGCCCTGTCTTCACCTCGATCTCGGAGGCGATGAGCTCGCCCACGAGGTCGTCGTCGAGATCGGTGCCGGCGGCCCCCGCTTTCAGTTCCTCGAACCGGTTCGTCAGCTCGAGCGTCTCCGAGTCGATGAGGGCGAATTCCTCCTCGACCGCGATCGTGAAGTCGCGTCCCGACTCGAACGATTCGTACGCGAAACGAATCTGTTCCTCGGGGCTCAGCTTTTGCTCGTCACCCATCTTGCAAGCGTAAATGAAGTCCTTTAGCCGTCCTCGAGCGGTTCGAGCAGCCGCGACGCAACGCTGCTCCAACTCCAGCGCTCAACCGCCGCTCGTCTTGCGGCGGTACCCAGTTCCGCGCGAGCCGACGACGACAAGGAGAGCAGCTCGTCGAGCTTGGTCACGAGATCCCTGACGTCGCCGTTCGCGAAGCTCGCGAGGTGCCGGCGTTCCGTTGGGTACTCCGCTTCGAGCCCCTCCGCAATCTCCGCGAGACCGGAGTGGCGTGCGACGAGCGGCGGCGAGCCGGCGGCCGCCGCCTCGGCTGCAACCATCCCGAACGCCTCCGGAAAGATCGACGGGACGACCGTGACGTCCGCGAGGGGCAGGAGATGGACGAGATG
>JBKPMS010000116.1:0-18357 GCA_046732275.1 Actinomycetota bacterium
GCTCGTCGCGCAGATCGACGGCGACACCGCCTCGCTCCGTCTTGTGCACGCCCGCGAGCGCGGTCTTGGCGACCACCGGATACCCGAGCTCGGTCGCCGCGGCGACGGCACCCTCCAGGGTCGACGCCACGCGCTGCGGCACGAGCCGGACGCCGTAGGCCTCGAGCAGCCCTCGTGTCTCGTCGGGTCCGAGCCAGCGCTCCCAGGCCGTGTCGATGATCCGACCCGCGGCTTCGCGATCGATCCCGCCGAGCTCCGACGGGCGTCCCTGCGGCCTGCGCAGCCACTCGGCGCGGTCGGCCGCGCGCCCGAGCGCGCGCGCCGCGGACTCCGGATAGTCGAATGCGGCGACCGGCGCCGACAGCAGCTCGTCCGGCGTCCCGCCGGCACTGATCACGCACGCTACGACCGGCTTGTCGCGAACGGGCGCCTGCTCGACCGCCCGCGCGATCGCCGCCGCGACCTCCTCCGCTCCGGCGACGACCGGTGGAACGAACAGCACGATCACGGCGTCGATCCCCGGATCGCCGAGTAGCGGCGGCAGGGCACTCTCGTACGTCGCTCCGACGGCAGATCCGAGCATGTCGACGGGATTGCTCAGGCTTGCCTCCGCCGGCAAGACCGCGCGCAGCGCAGCGACGGTCGAGTCGGCGAGCGCCGGCAGCGATAGGGCCGCCGCTTCGCAAGCATCGGCGCAGAGAATGCCCAGGCCGCCGGCATTCGTGAGCACGGCAACACGCCGCCCGTGCGGGAGCGGTTGCGTCGCCAGCAGGCCGGTGACGTCGAGCAGCTCCTCGAGCGTGTCCACCCGCATCACGCCGGCCTGGTGGAACAGGGCATCGACTGCAGCCTCCGAACCGGCGAGCGCCGCGGTGTGGGAGCTCGCAGCCGCGGCGCCGGCCGCCGTGCGTCCCGCCTTCATCGCGACGATCGGCTTCTTCCGTGCGACGCGGCGCGCGACGCGACCGAACTTCCTCGGGTTGCCGAACGACTCGAGGTACAGGAGGACGACGTCCGTCGCCGGATCCTCCTCCCAGTACTCGAGCAGATCGTTCGACGAAACGTCGGCTTTGTTGCCCACGGAGACGAACGCGGACAGGCCGAGCTGCCGTGCAGCGGCGCGCTCGAGCAGCGCGAGGCCGAGGGCGCCGCTCTGAGACGAGAACCCGACGTTGCCGGCCGGGAGCGCGGACGGGCCGAACGTCGCGTTCAAACGGGGCTCCGCCACAGCGATACCGAGGCAGTTCGGCCCGAGCAGTCGCGCGCCGTTGGAGCGTACGAGCTCGAGCAACCGCTCCTGGCGCTCGGCGCCGTCTGGCCCCGTCTCTGCGAAGCCCGCCGAGATGACACAGAGAGCAGGGACGCCGGCCTCGAGAGCGTCGGCTGCGGCGTCCAGCACGGCGGCGCCCGGCAGGCAGATCACCGCGAGGTCGACCGGCTCGCCGATCTCCGTGACGGAGCGGTAGCCGCGCACGCCCGCGACGGACGTACCCGACTTGTTGACCGGATAGACGACACCGCTGAACTCTCCTCGGAGGACGTTCCTGAACAGCTCTCCACCGATCGATCCCCGCCGCGCAGACGCCCCTACGACGGCAACGGCCGACGGCGCGAAGAACGGGGCGAGCGACGCCGCGACCGCGACGTGATCACGTTCGTCGACCCGCGTGACGAGCTCGGCCGTCGGTTGCAGGCGCAGACGCACCTCGACAGTCCCGGCCTCCATGACGCGCGAGGTCGCAAAGCCCGCATCGGCGAAGACGCCCAGCATCGGCGCGTTGTCCGCCATCACCTCGGCGATGAACTCCTCGATCCCCGCGCCGGCTGCCAGCGACGCGAGCCGCTCGAGCAGCCGTGTGCCGATACCGCGGCCCTGGAGGTCGTCCGCGACCGCGAACGCCACCTCGGCTTCGCGGGGATCGCGGAGCCGGACGTAACCGGCAAGGGCGACGATCCGATCGCTCTTCATTCCGACCAGCGCGCCGCGTTCGATCCAGTCCGGGGCGAGGACGGGGTCGACCAGCCGACGGTCGACTGTCGGATGGCCGTGGAAGCGCCGATAGAGGCTCCGGTCGGAAAGCCCGGAAAAGAAGGAGAGGAGGGCGCCCTCGTCCGACTGCGTCGGAGGTCGCAGGCGCATGGTCGAGCCGTCGCGGAGAACGACGTCCGAGACCGACTGTCGTGCAGCGAGAGTCGGAGGCACGGCCATGACTCGAACAGTGTCGAGGCACGCCGGCTCCAAGGCAACCGGACGCCACCGCAGAGCGCCTGCGGGTTGGCCGCAGAGCCCCTAGTGGAGCAAAGCCCGCGCTGCGCGGGCGGCAACGAGCTCTTCCCGCGCGCGCACGACGAGGACGCGCACCCTCGAGCCGTCGGCTGCGACATCGGCGTCAACCTTGGCCTCGGCGTTCAAGCGTGGGTCGATCTGCACGTCGAGGAAGGCGAGTCGTGCGCAGAGCTGCTCACGCACGAGCGCGGAGCCCTCGCCGATGCCGGCCGTGAACGCGAGCGCGTCAAGTCCGCCGGCGGCAGCAGCCATGGCCGCGACTGCGCCGGCGAGTCGGTGAAGCCACACGTCGAGCGCCAGCTTCGCGTCCTCCTCGCCGGCTGCCACTCGTCGTTCGAGCTCGCGCATCTCGCCCGATCCTCCTGCAAGCCCTTTCATGCCCGAGTCGGAATTGAGCGTGTGATCGAGCGCCTCGACGTCGACGTCGTGCTCGCGCAAGACAAAAAGCAACGCGCCTGGATCGATCGATCCCGAACGCGTCGTCATGGGGACGCCCTCGAGCGGGGTGAAGCCCATCGTCGTGTCGACCGACCGGCCGCCGGCCACGGCGGTCACGGACGAGCCGCCGCCGAGGTGGCAAACCACGAGACGGTTGATCGACCGGCCGAGCAGCTCTGGTACGCGCTCTGCGGACCACTGCACGGACAGTCCGTGAAACCCGTACCGCCTGATGCCCCACTCGTCACGCCAGCGAGCAGGAACTGCGTAGAGCGCGGCCTCTTCGGGAATCGAGCGGTGGAACGACGTGTCGAAGACGGCAACGTGCGGTACGGCCGGGAACGCCTCCTCCGCCTCCTCGATCGCCTCCAGCCCGGGCGCGTTGTGGAGTGGCGCGAGCAAGACGAGCTCCCGAATCTCGTCCCGCACCGCATCGTCGATGACGACGGCCTCGCGGAAACGCGCTCCCCCGTGAACGACGCGGTGAGCCACAGCGTTGACCTCGCGAGGCGCCTCGGCAAGGGAAGCAACCCGCGTGCTTCGCTCCTCGTCGTCGACGACTTCCAGCTTCATGCTCGTCGAGCCCGCGTTGACGACGAGGATGTCGGCCACGCCGGGTCGGCTCAGCCGGGCCAGGTCCAGTCGCGGATCTCGGGCGGATCCTCCCCGTGCTCGCGCGCGTATGCGCGCGCGCGGAGCCGACTGTCGACCATCTCCTGTCGCAGATGGTCGGCGCGCCCCGCGAGCTGCGGCAGCCGGTCGATGACGTCCATCACGAGGTGGAACCGGTCGAGGTCGTTCAGCATGACCATGTCGAACGGCGTCGTCGTCGTTCCCTCTTCCTTGTAGCCGCGCACGTGCAGGTTCCCGTGGTTCGTCCTGCGGTACGTGAGGCGGTGGATGAGCCAGGGGTAGCCGTGGTAGGCGAACACGACCGGACGGTGCGTCGTGAACAGCGAGTCGAACTCGCGATCGGAAAGGCCGTGCGGGTGTTCGGCAGCCGGTTGCAGCCGCATCAGGTCGACTACGTTGACGACACGCACGGCGAGCTCGGGCAGCCGTTCGCGCAGAATCGCCGCGGCTGCGAGCGTCTCCAGCGTCGGCACGTCCCCGCAGCACCCGAGGACCACGTCCGGCTCGACGTCATGGTCGTTCGAGGCCCAGTCCCAGATCCCGATTCCGCGCGTGCAGTGGAGAATCGCCTCGTCCATCGGCAAGTACTGGAGTGCGGGCTGCTTGCCGGCGACGATCACGTTGACGTAGTTACGGCTGCGCAAGCAGTGATCCGCGACGGAGAGCAGCGTGTTTGCGTCCGGTGGGAGGTACACGCGGATGATCTCCGCCTTCTTGTTGACGACATGGTCGATGAACCCGGGATCCTGGTGCGAGAACCCGTTGTGGTCCTGCCGCCAGACATGCGAGCTGAGCAGGTAGTTGAGCGATGCGATCGGTCGCCGCCAGGGAATGGCACGCGTGACCTTCAACCACTTCGCGTGCTGGTTGAACATCGAGTCGATGATGTGGATGAACGCCTCGTAGCAGTTGAAGAGCCCGTGGCGGCCGGTGAGGAGGTAGCCCTCGAGCCAGCCCTGGCACATGTGCTCGGAGAGGATCTCGAACACGCGTCCGCCCGCCCCGAGATCCTCGTCCACGGGCTCGCTCTCCGCCACCCAGCGCCGCGTCGTCGCCGCGAACACGTCGGCGAGGCGGTTGGACGCCGTCTCATCGGGGCCGAAGAGAAGGAAGTTGTCGGGATTCCGAGCGATCACGTCTCGCAGGAATCCGCCGAGTACTCGAGTCGATTCCACGCGGTCGACGCCGGGCTTGTCGACGTCGACGGCGTACTCACGGAAATCCGGGAGCCGCAAGTCACGCAGCAGGAGGCCGCCGTTCGCGCTCGGGTTCGCGCTCATACGCCGCTCGCCGCTCGGCGCGACGGCCGCGAGCTCGGGGCGAAGCCGACCGCTCCCGTCGAACAGTTCCTCGGGCCGGTAGCTCATCATCCACTCCTCGAGGATCCGGAGGTGATCCTTGTTCTGGCGGACGTCGGTCATCGGCACTTGATGCGAACGCCAGGTTCCTTCGACCGGCAGGCCGTCCACCTCGGCAGGGCCCGTCCAGCCCTTCGGCGAACGGAACACGATCATCGGCCAGCGCGGACGCAACGTGCTCCCGTCCTCTCGGGCGCCGCGCTGGATCTCCTCGATGCCGTCGAGCGCCTCGTCGAGGAGGGCGGCAAAGCGGGCGTGAACGTCGGCGTGGTGCTCGTCGGCACGCACGGAGATGAAGAGCGGCTCGTAGCCGTAGCCGCGCATCAACGCTTCGAGCTCGTCCTCCGGGATCCGTGCGAGCACGGTCGGGTTCGCGATCTTGTAGCCGTTGAGGTGAAGGATCGGGAGAACGGCGCCGTCGATTCGGGGGTTGAGGAACTTGTTCGCATGCCAGCTCGTCGCGAGTGGGCCCGTCTCGGCTTCGCCGTCTCCGACGACACACGCGACGAGCAGATGCGGGTTGTCGTACGCCGCGCCATAGGCATGAAGGAGCGCGTAGCCGAGCTCACCTCCCTCGTGAATCGAGCCCGGGACCTCAGGGGCGACGTGGCTCGGAATCCCGCCGGGGAACGAGAACTGGCGGAACAGCTGCCGCAGCCCCTCCTCGTCCTGCGTCACGTGCGAATACATCTCGCTGTACGTCCCTTCGAGGTACGCGTTCGCCACGAGGCCCGGGCCGCCGTGGCCCGGACCGGTCACGTAGATGACGCTGAGCTCGCGCTCGCGAATCGCACGGTTGAGGTGGGCGTAGATGAAGTTGAGCCCGGGCGTCGTTCCGAAGTGGCCGAGGAGCCGCGGCTTCACGTGCTCCGGAGCGAGCGCCTCGCGGAGCAGAGGGTTGTCGAGGAGATAGATCTGGCCGACGGAGAGATAGTTCGCAGCCCGCCAGTAGGCGTCGAGCCGCGCCGTTTCAGCTGCGCTCAGGACATCGGCCTGCCTCGCGGGCGCGCGGGTCTCGGTCACGTCTACCGAACGCTAAACGTTTCACCACGGTTGGAGCGGCCGGGCGCGGCGACGGGCGTCACGACGTCAGTGTCGCCCGGTACGACGAGCACCGGGCACTTGGCGCGATGAAGCACGCCGGTCGAGACACTGCCGAAGAGCGCACGCTTCAGCGTCTCCCAGCCGTGCGAGCCGATGACGAGAAAGCGCGGCTCGTACCGCTCCGACGCGAGACAGATCTCCTCGACCGGCAGTCCGCGGAGAACGATGGTGCGAGCCTCCACTCCCGCCTCCTCCGAGCGCGCGGCCGCTTCTGCCGCGACCTTCCGCGCCGCCTCCTCCTCTTCCAGCTTCGCGAGCTCGCCGTTGATCGGCATCGGCGCAAGGCCGACCGTCGCGTACGAGAGGTCCCAGACGGAGACGACGACGAGCTCGGTGTCGAGAAGCTGTGCGAGCTCGATCGCCGTCTCGGTCGCCTTCTCCGCCGTCGGCGAGCCGTCGGTTGCCAGCAGGACCGGATTCATGACAATTCTCCTTTCAGGGTCGGAAGACGATCCGTGCGGGCACGTCGCCGTGGAGGACGTCCTCCATCGCAGCTTGGACGTCTGCCAGTGGACGCTCTTCGCGGATCACGTGCGTCTTGCCGGCGGCATGCAGCTGGAACACCTGGCGAAGGTCGAGCCGTGTGCCGACGATCGAGCCGACGATCGTGATTCCGTTCAGCACGGTCTCGAAGATCGGCAACTCCATCTTGTTCTCGGCGGGCAGCCCGACGAGCGACATCGTCCCGCCTCGGCGAAGCGATGCGAACGCCTGCTCGAACGCCTTCGGCGCAACGGCGAGCACGACGGCGGCATCCGCGCCTCCGAGGCGCTTGATCGCGGCAACGGGGTCCTCCTCGGCCGCGTTCACCGTGAACTCGGCGCCGAGCTCGCGTGCCAGCTGCAGCTTGTCCTCGATCAGATCGACGGCGACGACGCTGCCGCCGGCGATGCGCGCGTACTGGAGCGCGAGATGGCCAAGTCCGCCGATGCCCCAGATCGCGACGAGATCGGCTGGCTTCGCGCCGCTCATCTTCACAGCCTTGTACGTCGTGACGCCGGCGCAGGTGAGCGGTGCGGCGTCGAGCGGGTCGACGCCCGCCGGCACCTCGACGACGTGCCGTGCATACGCCTTCGCGTACTCGGCGAAGCCGCCGTCGATCGAGTAGCCGGTGTTGAGCTGCGACTCGCACAGGGTCTCCCAGCCCGACACGCAGTAGTCGCACGTCCCGCACGCGTAACCGAGCCATGGGATCGCGACGCGGTCGCCGGCTGCAACATCCGTGACGTTCGGCCCGAGCTCTTCGACGATGCCGACGCCTTCGTGGCCCGGCGTGAACGGAAGCTTCGGCTTGATCGGCCAATCGCCGTGAGCGGCGTGGATGTCGGTGTGGCAGAGGCCGGAGGCCTCGATCCTGACGACGACCTCGCCGTCGCCCGCCACGGGCCTCGGCGCCTCCTCGAGCTGCGGAGGCTCGCCGAAGGCGCGGACGACCGCGGCGCGCATCGTCTCCGCGCGGACCTGCTCACCGGTGACCGGCTCGAGGGTTGATGTGGACATGACTCCTCCTTCCTTACTCGCGGCCGAGACGCCGCGCGAACTCGCGGTGCGCTGCCTCGGCCGCGGAGAGATCCCTTGCCTGCTCGAGACGCCCGCGCACGTCGAGCAGGTAGGCGGCCAGATCGGGGCGGCGCACGTCGACGCCGAGCCGTTCGACGAGACACTGCCCCTCGCCGACGGCCCTGCCGGGCTCCCAAAAGGCGCACCGCTCGCGCGAGCACGCCTCGGTGCGACCCTGCGCCATCAGGCGCAATGCGCACGTACAGGTGTCGATCTGGCTCACGCTTCCAGTCTCTGCTCAGCAGCGAGCCCGGACATCGGGCCCCGCCCGTATCTGCGTGCGGCCTTCTACGGACCGCAGTCGTGACCCAACGCACCACGCCGCGTCGGGAGCCAGAGACGTGGCGATCCAGGACACGGGACCTGTGACGACTTGGTAACGGCTTCCCCACACCGCCCCAAATAGCCGCGTCTTTTCGCCCGCTTCACCCCGCTGCGGCCAGGTCCCATTGCGACGTGTGGGGTCTGACCCCAGCCTCTGGCCCTTTCGGACGGGAAAGCGGTGACGGCTCTGTAACCGTTTTCCCACACCCGACCGAAAGCGCCCCGAAACAAGAAAGACCACCCCGCCGAGCCGGAGTGGTATTGAGAGGGAGGGCCGGCGCCTGTCTCGGAAACCACCGGGCGCCGGCCCGGCTTCCGCCGCGTCTAGGTTGCCGCGGCAGTCCTTCGATGAAGCGCTGCGAAGGCGAGGACGGTGAAGCCGACCCCGCTGAGGAGGAGTGCAATTCCGACGACGATCCCGAACAGCCCCAGCCGGTCGGCCATGTAGGACGAGTTCAGTGCGGTCGTCAGCGCCGTCTCCGTCACCCAGATGTTCCGGGCGCCGTTTGCGACCGGCTGCTTGGACGCGCTGTCCATGACCGCCCACTTCGGGTTGTCGGTCCCGCCGCCGACGGCGAGCTCCGCCTTCGGCGTGTTGGGCTTCGCCTCGAAGCGGCCCATCTGCGCGTACGTGTATCCGCCCGTCGCCTCGAGGGTGTGGATCCGCATGTAGCTCGCGAAGGCGCGCGCCCTGGGCCCACTGTCGATCGCCTTACCGGCGACCGCGACGGTCGGGAGGTCGACGCCTGTGAGGCCCGCCTCCTTTGCCTCCTTGGCGATCAGTGCCGGCGTCATGTCGGCCGAGCCGACGATCTTCTCCTGCTTCAGGCTGTCCGCGACCGTGCTGCGGCCGCTGAAGCCCATGACGATGGCGACGATTCCGAACGTGATCAGAACCGCGCCGGCGGCGAAGCCGCCCCACTCGAAGAGCTTCCGGAACAGGTCGCTCCTCTCACTGACTACTCGTGCCGTTCGCCGATTGGCTGCGATAGCACTCATTTCTGCCTCCAATCCTGTGGTGGTTCCGGATGAGGCCAGTGAAGCTCGCTCGCCCGGCCACGCCATCCGCGCCCGACCGGGCTCTTGCTGAGGCTCGACCGCGCATCCGCTGCGGCTTTCTACGCAGCTTCTGAGACGATCCCGTCGATGAACGCGCGCCTCGAGACCGACAGGCTGCGCACGCTGGTCGAGACCGGCATCGCGATCAACTCGGAGCTCTCGCTCGACGGCGTGCTCGAGCGAATCGTGGAGGCGGCGGCGCGCGTCACGGGCGCGCAGTACGCGGCGCTCGGCGTGATCGATCGCGCGGGCACAGGCCTCGAACGATTCGTGACCTTCGGCATCGCGCCGGACGTGCAGACGGAGATCGGCGAGCCGCCGCACGGACGCGGCATCCTCGGCGTGCTGATTCGGGAAGCGCGTCCCATGCGTCTGCATGACATATCGGCGGACCCGCGCTCCGCCGGCTTCCCGCCCGGCCACCCGGTGATGAGGACCTTCCTCGGTGTGCCGATCAGGGTCCGCGACGTCGCCTACGGGAACCTCTACCTCACGGAGAAGAACGGCGGCGGCGATTTCGTCGAAGAGGACGAGGAGCTCGTCACCCTGCTCGCAGCGCAGGCCGCGGTCGCCCTCGACAACGCCCGCCTGTACGAGTCGGCGAGGGCCTGGTCGCAGCAGCTCGAGTCGCTGAACGAGATCGGCGGAGCTCTCGTCAGCGAGCTGCAGCTCGAGCCGTTGCTCGACCTCGTCGTGCGCAGGCTGCGTGAGCTGATCGACGCGCGCCTCGTGGCGATCGCGCTTCCGAGTGGCGACGACCTGCGGATCGCGGCCGCGGACGGCGAGGGGGCGGCCGAGCTCGAAGCGGTCGAGTCTCTCACCGTGGACTCGAAGACGGCACGCGTGCTCGAGCGCAGCCGGAGCGAGCGGGTCGACTCGCTGCTCGAGGATCCCGAGGTCGACCAGGACGTTGCGCGGCGCCTTCAGGCATCAACCGGCCTCTACGTGCCGCTGCTCGCACGCGAACACGCGATCGGAGTCCTCGTCGCACACGACAAGACCGGGCCGGATCCGCGGTTCAGCAGCGCCGACCTCCGACTTGCGGAGCAGTTCGCCGCGCGCGCGACGATCGCCGTTGATCTCTCGCGCCGAGTCGCGCGGGATTCCCTCCGCCGCGTCGTCGCCGGCCAGGAGCTCGAGCGGCGTCGCCTCGCGCGCGAGCTCCACGACGAGACAGGCCAGGCGCTGACTTCGATCCTGCTCGGGCTCCGCGCAGTGGAGCAGTCCGAAGGAACGGACGAGCTGCGAAAGGCCGCAAGCGATCTGCGCGAGCTCGTCGTCGCGACGCTCCATGACGTGCGCCGCCTCGCGGTTCAGCTACGCCCGAAGGCGCTCGACGACTTCGGCCTCACGCCCGCACTCGAACGGCTGGCACAGACGTTTGCGGAGGCGACCGAGCTGCACGTCGACGTCGAGGGGCGCCTTGGAGAGGAACGGTTGCCGCCCGAAGTGGAGACGACCCTCTACCGCATCGTCCAGGAGGCGCTCACGAACATCCTCAAGCACGCGGAGGCGACGAACGTCAGCATTCTGCTCATGAGACGAGGCGCGACCGCGACGGTTGTGATCGAGGACGACGGCAGGGGCTTCGATCCCGAGCACGTTCGCGAAGGCGGCGTGGGACTGCTCGGCATGCGTGAACGGGTGGAGCTCCACGACGGGCGCTTGACCCTCGAGTCCGTGCGCGGGTCCGGAACGACGCTGGTAGCCGAGGTGCCGGTGTGATCAAGGTCGTGCTCGTCGACGACCACGCCGTCGTGCGCTCCGGACTGCACCTGCTCCTCGATGCCCAAGAGGACATCGAAGTCGTCGGCGAGGCCGGCAACGCGAAGGACGCCGTCTTTCGGGCCCGCGCACTCAAGCCGGACGTGATCCTCCTGGACGTCGTCATGCCGGGAGAGAGCGGGATCGAGGTTCTTCCGAAGCTCTTGAAGGAGTCACCGGAGACACAGGTGCTCGTCCTGTCGATGCAGGACGACCCGAGCTACGTGCGCGAGGCATTCGCGGCAGGCGCCAGCGGCTACGTCCTCAAGGAGGCGGTCGACGAAGAGGTGGTGTCCGCCGTCCGCGAGATCGCATCAGGCGGGAGGTACGTGCATCCGGCCCTCGGCGCTCGCATCATCGCGGCCGAGGCCGAGGAACGCGCTGCGGCCGAAGCCGATCCGCTCTCGGACCGCGAGCGCGAGATCCTCCGGCTGCTCGCGCTCGGTCACACGAACCAGGAGATCGCGCAGCAGCTCTACATCTCCGTGCGCACCGCCGAGTCGCACCGGGCGCACATCATGCAGAAGCTGCGGTTTTCCACGCGAGCCGAGCTCGTGCGCTACGCGCTCTCACACGGCTTGGTAGGCGAGGACGCCTAGGAACCGAGACCTACGCCGAGCTTCCCAGCCTCCCGCGACCAGCGGAACCGTTCGTGAGCGATGTGGGGCATGCCTTCGACGAGCTCGCGCCACGGCGCGAGTGCCGCACCCACCACCGGGTCGTCGATGATGTCGTTGACGATCCATTCGACTCCCGGAGCTTCGAAGACGAAGACCACTTCGCCGGAGGTCAGGTAGGCGGAATGGCTGTGCAGACCAAGCTCTTCGGGATCGAACGGCGGCCCCTTTTCGAGCAGAGCCTCAGCTTCCTGAGTGGTTCCCTCGCGAAGGCGGGCGACGATCATCATCCGTTTCATGACGGCCTCCTTGGTCGTTGCGGCAAAGCATTGCACTCAACCGAACGGCCGCCATCCGCGGCGACTGCCGAAGCGTGCTACGGGTTACCCGCAGGCTTGCGCTCGAAGATGACGAGCACGCTCAGGTGCTCGTATGCGGTGAAGCGATGGTCGGCGCCCGCCTCGACGAAGACAGCGCTGCCCTCGCGGACCGGTACTTCTGCATCCTCGACCTGCAGCACGCCGTTCCCGTCGAGCACGATGTAGATCTCGTCGTCCTGGTGCGGTTGCTGGCGGTCGGCTTCCGGCGCGACGAGCACGTACACGCCGATCTCGAGGCCGGCGGACTCGTGGACGATCTCGTAGCCGCCTACGGCCTCGGCGAGCCGCTCACGGACGGCCGTGACCTCGAACGCATGCACCCGGGCGTCAGCGCCTACGGAAGCGGCGACGCCCGGGTTCCTCGACGAACAGCGGATCCTCCGTCTGCTCTTCCGATTCGTCGACGTCGTTCGCTTCGCCGCTGGAGAGGACGTGCACCGGCGAAGGAACGTCGTCTGCCGCCGGCGCGGCCTCCTCGTCGTCGCCTTTCCGGCGCCACCAGCGACGGCGTTCCTTGACCTCCGGAGCCGGCTCCGATGCGGCCGGCGGCAGGTCCGGTTCGTCCGGCTCGGGCTCCGGCTCGGCCTGCGGCGCGGGCTCGGGCTCCGGCTCGACCGCCCGTTCGACCTCCGGCGGAGCGGGCTCGGCATCCGCCTCAGGGTCACGAGGTGGCGCGCCGATGATCGTCATTGCATCCGAGGGCTCCTGCGCCTCCTCGAATGCGGTCCAGCCGAGAGAGTCGTGCTCGTCCGTCTCCTCGACGCGCCCGGCGTCGACGACGGGGAGGACGGCTGGCGAGGCGGCTGACTCCGCGAACCTGAACTGATTCCGCGTCGCGAGCCACTCGATCAAGCACACGAGCAGGAACGCCCCTCCCATTGCCGCGACGATCACCCACCACGAAACCTTCGCCACACCGAGCGCGACGGCCACTGCCACGAGCAGCGCGACCTCCCCTGCAATGCGCCACACAGCGGGCGGCACTCCCTCGCGCGGAGCACGCATCCCATAGCCGTAACCCGGCGACGAGCTCCACGACTGCTGCGTCCAGCCTGCGGCGCGAAGCGCACGAAGGTCTGCGCGAAGCGACGCCGCGTGACGGTGGAACGACTCGACTGCCTCGAGCGTCCGCAGCGAGGCGTCGAGTTGCGCGGCGTGGCGGTAGAACGAGTCGAACGCTGCCTTGACGCTCTCCTGTTCGTAGCCCTGCTCGGCGACCGGCAGGTCCTCGACGCGCGGCAACGGCTCGCGCGACGGCCCTTGCGGCTCGCGCGGAGGGCCTTCAGGTTGCGGCCAGGCTTCGTGCTCCATCAGCGGGAGATTATGCGGTCCCTAGCCGGCGGCCTCTGCGCTGCGGAGCCCACGCAGCGCCCAGAGGCTGAAGCCGAGGATCAGGCCGAAGACGATCGCGAAGGCGGCGAGCGTCAGCTCCGGCTCACCCGCAATGAGCCCGCGGCCGGCCTCGAGCAGCGCGGTGATCGGATTCACGGACGCGACGGCGTGGATCCAGCCCTCCAACAATGCGAGCGGCACATAGACCGGAGCGAAGAACAGAATGAGGAACACCGGCATCTGCATCACCGGCGCCGCCTGCTGCGTCCGCAGTCTCATGGCGACGCCCGTCGCCCAGAGCGCTCCCGCGATGTTCAAGAGCAGGGCCAACGCATAGAGGCCGAAGAGATCGACGCCGCTGCCGCCGATCTCCATCTGCGCGAGCAGGGCCACGACCGTCACGATCGCAGCAACGGTAAGCCAACGGACGAGCGCAGAGGCCGCGTAGCCGAGCAGGATGCCGCTGCGATTCGGCGCGGCGAGCATGAGGCGGCGCATGAAACCGCTCTCGAAGTCGCGCGCGATGCCGAAGCCGGTGAAGACTCCGGCGAAAGCCGCGGACTGCAGGAGCACGAACACGAACTGGAACGCCGTGTAACCGGACGGGAAGTCGAAGCCCGGAATCTGCGAGACACGCGACAGGCCGCCGACGAACGCCGTGAAGAAGAACAGCGGGAACGCGACGGACGGGAGCAGGAACGCCGGGTTCGTGAAGAACGTGTGCAAGACGCGCCACGAGACGCCGCGCGCGACGGCAATCGTGTCCCTCATGTCCGCTCCAGCCTTCGCCACAGAGCATGCGCGGCGAACGCGAACCCGACAATGCTCAATGCTCCGGCGGCTGCAAAGCCGAGCGCGAGCGCTTCCCAGTTCCAACCCTCGATCACGAGCGAGCGCACCGCCTCCACCAGGTACGAGACGGGATTGACGGTCGCCACCCACCGAAACCAGTCGGCCTCGATCAGGTTGCGCGGCATGTTCGCCGACGACAGGAAGAGGAACACGAAGAAGACGGGGAAGAGGCCCTGGACGGCCTCGGTCGACCCCGTGCGCAGCGCGGCCCAGCTGCCGAGCGCGGCGAACCCGAGCGCGATCATCGTCTCGAGCAGGAGGAGCATGAAAGCTCCAGGCACGCCGCTCTCGAGCCGCACGCCGAACGCGACGCCGACCGCGAGATAGAACACCGCCTGCACGAGGGCGATCGTCATGAGCCCGCCGAGCTGGCCGACGAGCAGAACGAGGCTGCGAACCGGCGTCAGCGCCAGCCGGTTGAGGAAGCCTGTCTGGATGTCGCGGGCGAACTCGACGTTCGCGTTGATCGTCGCGAGCAAAGCGCCTTGCACAAACGGAACGGCAAGCGCGAACGCCAGGAACGAGTCCGTTGGGAAGCCAGGAAGACGTGTCGCGGCCCTCAACCCGCCCGCATTGACCGCGAGCAGAAGCATCGGGAAGACGAGCGGGAAGATGACGTTCGCGGGCTGCCGCGCGGTGCGGATCACCGCGCGCCGCCCGAGCGTCGCGATCTGCGGGAGTGCGACCGCCGTCACGGGCACGCCTTTCGTCCGTGACGGCGGAGGGAAGGGGCGTCGGGGGAAACCGTGAGGTTTTCCCACTCTTTCTCCTCAACCCCCGCGGCGATCTCAGCGGCGCGGGGGTTGAGGCGTGACGTAAAGAAGGGGGCTAGTGGGGGAAACATGGTTTCCCCCACTGGAGCGGGCCGGCGGCGCGCGACCGCCGTCATACGCGCGCGACCGCCGTCATGCGCGGACGGGCTCGGGTGCCGGCTCCGCGTCCGGCTCCTGCTCCTCCTCCTCGCCGGCGCCCTCGAGATGCCGGCCAGTCTTCGCGAGGAAGACGTCGTCGAGTGTCGGCTCGTGGATCTGGAGCTGCGAGAGCACAACGCCCTCCGCGTCGAGGGCGCGGACGATCTCGGCGAGGTTGCCGTTCGCGGAAGCGAGCTGCACCGCGACGCCGCCCGGTCCGAAGCCCGTCGTCTGGTCTCCGAACCGCTCGAGCACCTCCGCGACTGCACCGCGCTGGCGCGGGTCTGCAGGCACGGCCTCGACCGTCGAGCACGCGATCTCGGCCTTCAGGCGCTCGGGCGTGCCCTCCGCAACGATCCGGCCGTGGTCGATGATCCCGACGCGATCGGCGAGGACGTCCGCTTCCTCCAGGTACTGCGTAGTGAGGAAGACCGTCACGCCGTCGTCCTTTGCGAGGTGCCCGACCTCGGTCCACAAGGCCGTACGGCTCTGAATGTCGAGGCCCGTCGTCGGCTCGTCCAGGAAGAGAATGCGCGGCCGGTGCACCAGCGCGAGCGCAAGGTCGAGCCGCCGCTTCATTCCGCCGGAGTACCCCTTCACCTTGCGGTCGGCCGCCTCGGTGAGGCCGACGCGGTGCAGGAGCTCCTCGCTGCGGCGTTGCCGCTCCTCCCCCGTGATGCCGTGCATCGCGGTCTGCAGACGGAGGTGCTCCCGCCCCGTCAGGAAGGGATCGAGGGCCGCCTCCTGGAGCGCGGCGCCGATGACCTTACGGACCTTCGGCCCGTCCTCGACGACGTCGTACCCCGCGACGCGCGCGGTGCCTGCAGTCGGCGGCAGCAAGGTCGTGAGCATGTGCACCGTCGTCGACTTCCCGGCGCCGTTCGGGCCGAGAAAGCCGTAGATCTCCCCCGGCTCGACGCGAAGATCGATGCCGTCGACCGCGCGCGGTCCCTTCTTGAACTCCCGAACGAGGCCGCGCGCCTCGATGCTGTTCTCGCGGGGGTCTATCACCCCCGCAGGCTACATAGACACCTGTTCCCGTCGGAGTACTGCGGCGAGCGCCGTCAGTGCGACGCGCGTTTCGTCTAGGCGCGGCTCGCGTGTCGTCAGCCGCTGGAGCGCCAGACCGGGCAGCAGGACGATGCGCGCAACGCGACGGGACCCCTGGACGAGCAGCCAGAGCTCCATCGTCAGCGCAAGTGCGAGCACCGACACGACGAGCGGCGTCAGCGCCGTTGCCGGAAGCGGCCAGAGCCGGCCGCCGAACAGCGCGACGGGAACCACGAGCGCCGCGAAGTTCGTTCCGCAGCGAAGCGAGAACCGCGACGGACGCGCGCGCCCGTCCCAGGTGTCGCAGAGCTTCCGTTCCTCGAGCGCGGCGATCGCGCGATGCTCGGCACCGTGGAGAAAGAGCGTCCGGCCCCGGAGGAGCCACGACAGCAAGGCTGCAGTCACGAGGATGCCGGCGACGAGCGCAACCGAGCTCGGCGCGAACGCGAGCGCGGGAGGAAGCACGAGCGCAGCGACGAGGAAGAGACGCTCGCGCCGGCGCGTCACGCCGCGACGGCGAAACAGCGGAGACAGCGAGCCCGCGAGTCGCACGAGCCCGCGAGCGAGCGGAATCGCGCGCAGGGCGTGCGGCGTCGCCGGCATCCGCCCTTCCTTCAAGCTGCCGTCGGTCCCGGCAAAAGCCCAGTACCGCTCGCTGACGATGACAACACCGTTGGCGCGCGCCATGCCGCCGAGCCGGGGCACCTTCGCCGCGGCGTCGCCCCGCTCGAGCTGCTCCCAGACGCCGGTCCGACCCACCCGTCCATGATTGCCACAAAGACGGCCGCCCGGCAAGTGCCGGGCGGCCTAACCAACAATCGCCAAGGTCCTACTTGTGCTTTCGGTTACCAGTACCCGCGCGAGAAGAAGCCCAGCAACGCGAGCACGAGCACCACGATCAGGATGATCCAGAGGATGCCCATGCAGTAGACGCCTCCCTTCGGGTGTTTCCTGTCAGTTGTCTTCAGTTGTTTCCGCACGGAGACAACGGAAAACGGTTGTTTTGCGTTACGCAGGTGAGCGGTAGCGACACCCGAGTGGCTCAGAAGATGCCCTGGATCGGCCAGTAGAAAGCAGCCGCGACGAGCGCGGCAGCGGGGATCGTCAAGACCCACGCGATGATCATGTTCCCCGCGACGCCCCAGCGCACTGCGGAGAGACGCTGCGTCGCGCCGGCGCCGAGGACGGCGCCGGAGATGACATGCGTCGTCGAGAGCGGGTAGCCGTACCTCGTAGCGAGCCAGATCGTCGCTCCGGCCGACGCCTGGGAGGCAAACCCGGCCTCGGTTTCCATCTTGTAGAGCCGCTGCCCGAGCGTTCGCATGATGCGCCAGCCCCCGATGTACGTGCCGAGGGCAATGGCGAGACCCGCCGCGATCTTGACCCACGTCGGAATGTAGAAGTGATCGATCGAGCCGTGGGAGAAGAGGAGAAGCGCGATCACTCCCATCGTCTTCTGCGCGTCGTTGGCGCCGTGCGTGAAGGCCATGAAGGTGCCCGACGCCAACTGGCCCAGGCGGAAGCCGCGATTCGCAAGGCCGCGCGTTATCCACGAGAAGACCCAGTAGATCGCAATCAAGAGTACGAACGCCGCGGCGAATGCGATGACCGGCGCGAGCAGAGCCGGGATCACGACCTTGTGCGCAAGCCCATGCCACAGAACCCCCTCCGCGCCGGACTGGACGAGCGCCGCACCGACCAACCCTCCGATCAGCGCGTGCGACGAGCTCGACGGAAGCCCGAACCACCACGTGAGGAGATTCCAGGCGATAGCGCCGAGCAATCCGGCGACGATCGTGCGCGTCGTGATCAGGTCCGACGAGACGATGTCCTTTCCGACCGTCGTCGCGACCGCAGTGGTGACGAACGCGCCGGCGAGGTTGGCGACCGACGCGATGAGCACCGCCAGCCGCGGCGTCAGCGCACGCGTCGAGATGGACGTCGCCACCGCGTTCGCCGTGTCGTGAAAACCGTTCGTGAAGTCGAACGCGAGCGCGGCCGCGATGCCGAAGACGAGGAGTGCGCTCTCCACGGCCGCTCAGCGATTCTTGACGAGGATCGCTTCGAGGACGTCGGCCGCGTTCTCGCATGCATCGACAGCTTCCTCGAGCTGCTCGTGGATGTCCTTCCACCGGATCACCGAGATCGGGTCCGCGCCGGAGGAGAAGAGCTCCGAGACTGCCTCGCGGTTGAGCCGGTCACCCTCGTCCTCGAGCTCGCGTAATGCACGGAGTTGGCTGTTGGAGTCCCTGAAGCCTTCGAGCCGCTGCACGGCCTCGTGCAGCTTCTCCGCGCTGCGCAAAATGACGCGCGCCTGTTCGCGCGCCTTCGGGAGGATCTCGTCGATCCCGTACCCCGCGATGTCCCCGGCGGCCTCGTCGACGTGGTCGCACACGTCGTCGATGGCGGTCGCCAGGAGGTAGATGTCGTCACGGTCGAACGGCGTCACGAACGTGCGGTTCAGGAGGTCCACGACCCGGCGCGTCAGGCTGTCGCCCTCGTGCTCGAGGTCCTTGACATCGCGGAGGGTGTCGGCCGTCGCCGGGAAGCCCTCCATCAGGTCGACGAGCAGGCGCGCAATCGCAACGGCGTTCTCCGAGGCGCTCTCGAGCAGGCGGAAGAACTCCCTGTTCTGCGGAACCAACGAGATGCGTGCCACGACGCTCCTTCCTTCGCGTGGGCAGCACT
>JBKPMS010000117.1:0-4716 GCA_046732275.1 Actinomycetota bacterium
AAGATGACGACGAAGGAGAACGCGAACGTCGCGGCGTCGAAGAGGAGAACTGCAGGCGCGCTCAGCCACGAGATGAGAAGACCTCCGAGGATCGGCCCGCCGAGCTGCGTGAGCTGCGTCGTCGCCTGCACGAACGCCGAGCCCTGGGCGACGAGCCGCTCGTCCTCGCCGAGCACTTCGGGAAGGATCAGCCGCGACGAGCCGTAGTACGGCGCCGTGAAGCAGCCGAGCAGGAACGTGATCGCGAGCAGCAGGGCGAACGTGAGATGTCCCGTCCAGTGCAGCACCGGAATCGCGGTCATGAGCGGCGCGCGCAGCGCGTCGGCGAGATTCATGGTGCGTTTCGCGCCGAGGCGCGCGATCAGGCTGCCGGCGGGAATCCCGAGCAGGCCGACGGGCAGCAGCTCGGCAGCGAGAACCCACGCCATCTTCGCCGTCGAGCCCGTGGTGATGAGCACGAACCACGGCAGCGCGACGTAGGTCATCGCGGAGCCTGTGAGGGAGACGAGCTCCGCGACGAGAACGGCGGCGAGGGAGCGGTTCCGGAGGATGCTCAAGGCGGCGGCATAATAATACGTACGTACGGTTTTGTAAAGTGGCCCCGTGCCGAAGGTCTCCGAAGAGCACCTGGAGGCGCGCCGCGAGCAGATCCTCGACGGCGCCCGGACGGCCTTCGCCCGCCACGGCTATCACGGGGCGACCGTCGCTCGGCTCGAGCAGGAGATCGGCCTCTCGCGCGGCGCTATCTTCAACTACTACCCCGACAAGTGGTCGCTCTTCCTCGCGCTCGTGACACGCGACCGCTACCACTTCCTGGACGTCCTCTCGCAGGAGGGGCTCGACGGCCTGCTGCGCCAGATGACCGAGGAGAGCCCCGAATGGCTCGGCGTGTACTTCGAGCTGGCGCACCGACTGCGGACGAACCCCGAGCTGCTGCACGACTTCGAGGATCTGGCGCCGGACGAGGCGCGGCAGGCAAAGGAGCTGTTCGCATCGTGGCAGCGCGAGGGGGCCTTCCGCGGCGACGTCGAGCTGGAGACGGTGATCCAGTTCGTCAACCTCGTCGCGAACGGCATCGCCCTCGCAACGTCGATCGGCTTGAAGTTCGACGTCGACGCCCTGCTGAGGCTCGTGCACACGGGCATCGACCCGCCTGAGTAGCATCGCGCGGCTGATGCGCGACATCACCGTCCTCGTCACCGCGTCCGGCGCGCCGGGAACCGCTGCCCTCTTGCGGGCGCTCCGCATGAACGGCGAGCGCCGCGTTCGCCTGGTCGGGACGGACATGTCACCGCAGGCGGTCGGCCGGCATTTCTGCGACCAGTTCTACGTCGTCCCGCCCGGAGGCGATGACGCATTTGCCGACGCCCTGCTCGACGTTGTCCGGCGGGAAAATGTCGACGCCGTGTTGCCGCAGTCGTCTTTCGACTTGCTCGGCCTCGCCGAGGCCAAGGAACGCTTCGGCCACATCGCGGTGCTGGTGTCACCACCGGCGGCGATCCGGCAGGCCAACGACAAGGCCGCGGCCTACGAAGCGTTGGAGTCGATCGGCGTCCGCGCTCCTGCTTGGCGCAAGGTGAGGGGCGCGCGTGGCCTCGCGGCCGCGGCCCACGAGCTCGGCTATCCCGGGCGTCCCGTCTGCTTCAAACCGGTGTTCAGCTCGGGCTCGCGCGGGTTCCGCGTGCTCGACCCGACCGTGGACCGCGCGGAACAGCTGCTCTCGGAGCGACCGGGCAATCTCGCCATGCAGTTGAGCGACGTCGTGGGGCTCCTGCCCGAGGAGGGCGGGCCCGACCTGCTCGTGATGGAGCTCGCGCAAGGCCCCGAGCGCACGGTCGACGGGATCGCGCGCTCCGGCGAGATTCTCCTCGCCCACCCGAAGACGCGCGAGTCGATGCGGGCGGGCCTCGCGATGTACTTCGAGACGCTCAACGACGACGGGCTACTCGATGTCGCCGAGCGGATCGTGCGCGCGCTCGGCATCGAGCACTTCTTCAACATCCAGCTCGTCGGCGAGTACGTGATCGAGATCAACCCGAGGATCTCGACGATCGTCTACCAGGACGACCTCAACCTCCCGTACCTCGGAGTCAAGGAAGCACTCGGGGAGATCTCGCGCGAGGAGCTGACCGAGCTCGGCACGCGTGTACGGCCGACGCGGCGGGCGTTGCGCTACTTCGACCAGGTCGAGTGGGACGACACGAGCTCCGCCGCCGAGACGCAGATACCGCCGCGCTCGCGGACGCCGTCCAGCAGCCTCGAGTAGAGCCTGTCCCAGCCCGCCGACGTGAGGCGGTCGAAGCGATCCGGGTGCCAGAGCACGGCGAACATTGCGCCGTGCTCGGCGCCCCAGTCGAGCAGCCGAGTGAGCTGACGCTCGGCGCGCTTGGCAGTGAGGCCGAGGTAACGCTCCTCCGCCAGCGTCGCGTCCATCGCCGCGAGCGGGATCTCGAGGAGGTCGAGTGGCGCATCGCGCTCGAAGTCCCAAGGCCGGAACGGCCGGGCGATACCGGCCCGAAACCCGACTGCATCGGGGAAGCCGAGCGTCGTGTCGTACGCGAAGCCGAGGCGTTCGAGCGGCGCGAGGCTCGCGTGCGGATCTCCGCGGAGGTAGTGGTAACGATGTCCGCCGACCGGCCCTGCGAGTTGTTCGAGGGCCGTCTTCTCCTCGGCGAGCAGGGCCGCATCGGTCGCAGCGCGGTAGCTGCCGTGGAGTCCGACCTCCGCGTCGGCGCCGCGCAGCGTCTCGACGAGCCGCGGACGGAGCCGCTCGTACGTCTCGGGCGCCGCGCCGTCGTGCGCGTCGTGATGTGCGGCTAGGACGTAGAACGTCGAGCCGGTTGCTCCGCGGCGGCGTTCCTCGGCCACGATCTCCTCGAAGCGCCAGTTTGGATCCGTGCCGCGCAGGCGATGAAGTGCCGCGGCTGACAGGCCGGCCGCCTCGCGCATCGCCTCCGTCAAGCGGGCACGGCGGACGTCGCCCTTGAGCCTGGCGGCCGCTCCGCGCAGCCCGATGGATGTCCACCGCCAGGGCGAGTCCACGTCGTGTGTGAGGGCGACCGTGAAGCGCGGCGACTCGACTCCGAGCCTCATGCGTAAGGCCTCGAGCGGCGGGTCAAGTGGGTCGAGGCACGACCATTCCGCACGGAAACGACCGTGCTCGTCACGGGGCCCGTTCCGCTCCTCGACGCGCGCAAGATGGAAGAAGGCGTCGGCGAGCTCGTCTCCGGCTGGACGCTCGCCGCGGTCGACTTGCTCCCACGAATGCTCGTCGTAGCGGACGTCATCACCGAAGCCGACCTCCGTCGCGCCGATGGAGTCGAGCACCCACCGCGCCCGCCGCTCGACTGCAGCCGGGATCAAGGCAGCGCGTGACGGAGGACGCGCGACAGGTGAACGAGCCCGGGCCGCGGATCGTCACGCGCGAAGACTGCGTCGACATACGGCGGGCGTTGCGGCGCCGGGCCCTCGCCGGCGAGGAGCGTGATCGCCCATCGCTTGCCGCCTCCGTTCATCTCGGCTAACTGCGGCACAGCGCCGGTGAGGTCGGCGTAGGCGATGCGTGGAAGGTCGACGCCGCAGGCGGACGCGAGCCCGTGCCACTGCCAGAGACGCGGGTTGATCTCCATCAGCTTGAACCGGCCGTCGCGCGGATCTCGTTTGAACTCGACCTGTGAGAGGCCGAAGTAGCCGAACGCACGAAGGAGTGCAAGGGCGGCGTCCACCGTGTCCTGCACCCAGAGGGCCTCGCCGACCCGACACGTGCCGATGCCGCGCGGCGTCTGGCGGAGCTTGCGCCCCGAGAAGACACCGAGCGGCCGACCGTCGCGCGTGACGTAGCTCCCGACGGTGAAGAGCGTGTCGTCGCCGCCGGGAATCAGCTCTTGGAGCATCGGGCCGAACTCAGCTGTGTCGGCGTAGGCGGTCCCCACGTCTGCGAGGGTTTCGCAGCGAAAGGCCTGGCGGCGGAATCGCTGCTTGAACCCGATCGGCCGCTCGGGCTTGACGAGGACCGGCAAGCCGAGCTCGTGCGCGGCCGTCCGGGCTTCTGCGGCGGAGCTCGGATACCTCGTCTCCGGGACGTCGACGCCGGCGGAGGCCGCGTGCTCGAGCTGCGTCCGCTTGCTCTGCACCTGCTCGAGGACGTCCCAGGACGGGAACGGCGCGACAATGTCGAGGTCCGTGAGATGGCGGGCGATCGCGTTGAGCGGCTCGTCGTGCGTCGGAAAGACGACGACCCGGCCGAGCGCGCGCAGGAAGGCGATGAAGCGTTCCTCGTCGGTGTGTGGGTCGGGACAGACGAGGCGCTCGGCGTACCGCGACCGGAAGCCAAGCGCGCTCGGACGGTGGTCGACGGCGAGAACACGGACGCCCGAGCGTCCGAGGGAGCGGATCGCCGCGAGCCCGTTCACCCAGCCGACGTCGATCACCGCGGCGGGCACATCACGTCCGTTATTCACCACTTCCATCCCGCCCGATTGTGCCGCGGCGAGCAGGCGCGAGCCCGTCCGAAAGCCGCAAGACATGTCCCGCCGCACTTAGGACATGTCCCCGGCGCAGCCGCAAAACCATCGGATTTGCAGCGTCTTTCTGCGTGCCAACCCACAACCGGTGCCAGGCACCGATACGAAAACGTCGCGAAAGTGTGTCGAGAGTGTGACGGGCCGGCGGTTTTCGCTGCAGACACGCCGCTGTCCGAAGGGACCTGTCCGGTGC
>JBKPMS010000118.1:0-12344 GCA_046732275.1 Actinomycetota bacterium
CAGAGCTCAAGAGTCTGAGCGAGCGCCTCGAGCACCTCTGGGACGACGAGCGAGCGTTGAAGGCGGCCCTCCGCTTCGGCGACCGCGACCACATCGTCGCCCGGGCGCGCGTCGAAGAGCGTCTAGAAAGAGCTGCCTAGCCCGACGCCGAGAGATCCGGCCGCTTCGCGGCCATGATGATCTCTCGGCGGTCGGCGTCCATTCGATGCCGTAGCGGCCGACGCCGGCAAAGCCGACGTCGGCGGCAGATCTGCCGCGGTCCCAGCTCATATGCTGGCCCTCCGATGACCGAGATGCGCCTCTACGACCTGCGAGTCACCGTCGAGCGGATCGAGGGGCGGTCGGTCTGCGGGCTCGAGGTCGGCGCTTACTTCGAGGTGACCGAGTCGAGCCGGATTCGCATCCCGGAGGGCAAGCACTTCTGCATCTACGCGCTCCAGTCCGTATTGCCGCTTCTGCCTGCGAAGCAGCGCCGTCTCCCCGACTCCGACTGGCTCGAGCAGGACTCGCTCGTTTGCTGTCCCGATCCCGATGAACGCGTCGTCATGCGGATCGAGCGAATCCGCGAGCGGACGCTGCAGACCGAAGAGCTCACGTGAGCGGCGGCGGGCGCGAGCTCGGGCTCGGCCTGCAGACGGACAAGTACCCGGGCGAATACGCGCCGCTTGCCCGCGCGGCGGAGGAGGCCGGGTTCGCCGTCGTCACGACGTTCAACGACCTGTGGTTCCAGCCGGCGCTGCCGGCACTGCTCGAGATCGCGAGCGCGACACGACACGTGCGGATCGGGCCGTCGTGCCTCAATCCGTTTACGCAGCATCCGGTCGAGATCGCCGGTCAGACGTCGGTCCTCGACGCGACGTCGAGCGGTCGCGCCTTCCTGGGCCTCGCCCGCGGAGCGTGGCTCGAGCGCCTCGGTGTCGACCAGTCGGAGCCGCTCAGGGTCCTTCGTGAGGCCTGGGAGGTGATCCGCCGGCTCCTCGAAGGCGACGAGTCGGGGTTCGACGGCGAAAAGTTCTCGCTGCCCCGAGGTGAGCGACTCCGCGACGGGCTCCCGAGGCGACGTGTTCCGTTCCTCGTCGGAACGTGGTCGCCGCGCCTCGCAGCGTTCGCGGGCGAACACGCGCAGGAAGTCAAGGTCGGCGGGAGCGCGAACGCCGACGTCGTGCCCGTGCTGCGCGAGCGAATCGGAAATCCCGACGTGAGGATCGTGCTCGGCGCCGTGACGGTCGTCGACGACGACGATGCCCGGGCGCGCCAAGCTGCGCGACGCGAGGTTGCCATGTACCTCGCAGTCGTCGCGGGCCTCGATCCCACGGTCTCGCTCGAACCAGAGCTCCTCGAACGCGTCCGAGCTCTCGTCGCCGCAGGCGACGATACGGCCGCCGGGGCGCTCCTCTCGGAGGACGTCCTCGATCGTTTCGCGTTCGCCGGGAGCCCTGCCCGCGTCGCCGAGCACGTTGAGGAAGTGTTCGAGGCGGGTGCGGGACGCATCGACTTCGGCACGCCGCACGGAATCCCGGAGCGCCGCGGCGTCGAGATCCTCTGCAACGAGGTCGCGCCGCGGCTCGGTGCCGCGTTCGCCGGCGGTCGCTAGACGACTGCTGGCTCTGGGACGAGGCGACCTTCGCCAAATCGGTCCGCATCGAGGACCGTCAGCACTGGATCGTCGCGACCGTCGGTCAGCGCCTCGGCGATGATCCGGCCGACGGCCGGCGCAACCATGAACCCGTGCCCGCTGAAGCCGGCGGCGACCCACACGCGGTCGCGAACACGGCCGAGGATGGCCTGGTTGTCCGGGGTCACGTCGTAGCTGCCGCTCACGAGCGCCGGCAGCGGCACGAACACGAGGCGAGGAAACAGCTCCTCGAATGCGTGTCGCAGGTTCGCCCGCCATCCAGCCGCCGCGGCCGCCGCGTTCCCTCGCGCGCTGAGGTCGCTGGCGAGCAGACGGCCGTCACCGAGCTGCTTCGCTGCGAACGCCCGCTCCGGCGACACGACGAGCGGGTCGAGGAGGCGCTCGCGGATCGGATCGCTGAAGAAGAGGTAACGCTCCTCGCGCCTGATCGGCAGCTCGGGCAGAAGCCGGGGCGTATCGGCGCCGGCCGCGACGACGACCGCGTCGGCATCGAGCTCTTCGACGTCCGCCACGTCGTCCACTCGCACGTCGAGCCGCTCTGCGAGCGCCTCGAGGACGGACTGCGGGCGGTCGAGGTATCCGTCCTCCGCGTTCCAGGCAGCGCCGACGACGCTTTGGACGTCAAGACCGGGAACGATCTCCGCGGCCTCCGCCGGCATGAGAAGCCGTGAGCGGATGTCGAGCTCGTTCTGGAGGCGCACGTTCGCGCGCAAACGCTCCAGTGCCCCCTCCGAGTGCGCCAGGAAGAGGTAGCCGCAGGCGCGAAAGCCGGGATCGACGCGCATCTGGAGCAGCTCGCCGGCCTCGCGGTAGAAGCGCATCGACTCGCCCGCGAGGAGGCAGTTCACGCGGGTGCCCCATTGCTGTCGCACGCCGCCGGGCTGCACGCCGGATGCTCCGGCACCGACCCCGGCGCGTTCGAGCACTCGCACCGACGCGCCACCCTGAGCGAGGTGGAACGCGATCGAGAGCCCCACGATGCCGGCACCGACGACGACGACCTCGGGCCGCGCGTGCATGACTCCGAGCTTAGACTCGCCCACGGTGTTCGACTACGCAGGGCGGCAGCGTCGACTGGAAGAACGAATGGCCGAGGACGACGTCGAGGGCCTGTTCCTCGCGCCGTCGGCCGACCTCGAGTACCTCACGGGCATCGAGCGGCAGATTCCGACCTTCGGCGAAGCGGCGTACGCGAACGGCTGGGTCACGGGTGCGTTCTTCAGGCCTGGAAACGAACCGGTCTTCGTCTTCCCGCGAATGTTCGCGGCCTTCGATCTCCGCGAAGAGCCGGAGGGCGAGGTCGTGATCGTCAACGAGACCGACGACGGCTACGCGATCTTCGAGCGTGTCGCGCGTGGGCTCGCCTCGACCGGCGCCGTCGCGGTGGGCGACCGCGTGTGGGCCGAGACGACGCTGAACCTCGGCCGCGCCGTCGGTTTCGAACGGCTCCGCACCGGCTCGAGGCTCGTGAACGAGCTTCGGCGGATCAAGTCGCCGGACGAGCTCGAGGCGATGGGCCGCGCGATCCGGACCGTCGAGGAGACAATGACAGCGGTCACACCGCTCGTGGAGCCCGGCGTTACGATGGCTCAGCTCGCGGAGGCGGTCGACCATGAGCTCCGCGCCGCGGGATCGCGAACGCCCTCGTTCACGACGCACATCTTCACCGGGCTCGGCGAGACCGACCTCGACTCGGGAACGGACACCGCGCGCACGCGGCTTCGTGGGGCCACCTCCATCATGTTCGACTTCGGCGGCGTCGTCGACGGCTACTGCTCGGACTTCGGGCGTACGATCTACTGCGGCGACCCGCCGGATGACTACCGGGACGCCTACGACGTGATGCTCGCAGCACAGGAGGCGGGTCGCGCAGCCGTTACTGCGGGCGCCGTCGCCTCCGAGGTAAACGCCGCCTGCCGCGAACCGATCGAAGCTGCCGGCCTCGGCGAGCACTTTCGCCACCGCATGGGGCACGCAATCGGGCTCGATGTCCACGAGCGTCCCTTCCTGTCCCCCGAAGACGACACCCTTCTCGAGCCCGGGATGACTTTCACCGACGAGCCGTCAATCATCATCCCCGGCCGCTTCAGCGTCCGGATCGAAGACATCGTCGTCTGCGAGGAGGGCGGCGGGCGGAAGCTCAACGGCTATCCCGCCGCCCTCGTCGCGAACGAGTAATTACCTCGGCGACACCTGCGTGACGTCGACCTGGTACTGGGCGTTGAAGACCGCGCCCCTCAGATCCTTCGTCGAGACGAAGACCTGGGTCGGTTGCAGCAGCGGCACGAACGGACCGACAGTGTTGAGCCTTCGCTGGATCTGCCGGTAGATCGTCTGACGCGCCTTCGGCTTCGTCGTGGTGCGGGCCCTGGCGGCCATGCGCTCGATGGTCGGGTCCGATCCCGCGGGCCAGCCGGCGCGTGTTCCGACCAGCTCGCCAGGCATGAATGCGAGGTAGTCGAGCGGGTCCGGATAGTCCGGCCCCCACAGCGAGAGGCCGAACGCCATCTTCCCGTCGCGATATTTCTGCAGCCAGGTGCCTACCGTCGCACCGGCGAGCTGGACGTTGAACCCCGCCGCTTGGAGATTCGCCTGCACGCGCTGCGCGAGGGAGGAGAACGGCACGCCGTTGATCGTCAGATCGCTCGGAAACTCGAGCGTGATCTGGCGGTTCCCGACGCCCGACGCGGCGAGCTCGGTCCTTGCGCGTGCGAGGTTGCGCTTCATCGCGTCCTTCCTCGGTAGCGAGCCGAGGAACATCGACGGGATGATCCCGGCGGCCTGGATCGCGCCGGGGCCGGCGACGCTCACGATCGAGCGGTAGTCGAGCGCGTTCCGCACCGCGGCCTGGAAGCGCTTGTTCGACGTGATCGACGAGATCTCCTGGTTGTTGTTCGAGAACAGCCAGAAGACCCAAGTCGACGGCTGCGTCCTCACGTTGAGGCGGCTGTTCCGCCGGATCGTCTGCGCCTGATCGGCCGAGAGATCGATCGCGACCTCGTGCTTGCCGCGCTGGATGTTGATCAACTGCGTCGGCGCGATCATGTTGCGGACCACGACCGTCTTGAACGCCGCCTTGCGCTTGCCCCAGTAGCGCGGGTTCGGCACGAGCGTGATTTGCGACGTTGTGCTGTAACGCTGCAGCAGGTATGGACCGCTGCCGGCCCCGCGTGACGCGGCCGAGTTGAGCCAGTTCTCAGCCTTGTCGTTCTTGTCGGCGCCAACCGCTGCCGTTCCGCCGTGCTGGCGGACGAGCTTCGAGTTGACGATCCCAAGCGACGTGTTGGTCAATATCGCCGGCAGTGCGGCGTTCGGCGTCTTCGAGCGGAGCACGACCGTGTACCGGCCGCGCGAGGAGACTGTCACGCCGTCGAGCAGGAACGCCGGGTTGCCCTTGAGATTGATCAACCGCCTGAACGAGAAGACTGCGTCCGCGGCGGTCAACGGATTGCCGTTGGCGAAGTGGACGTTCCTGCGCAGCCGGAAGACGAACGTCTTCGCGTCCCTCGAAGTCGTCCACGACTGCACGAGCAACGGGCGTGGGTGGGCGAGGTCACCGCCGTTGTACGTGAAGAACGTGTCGTAGATACCCCGGTCGACGATCGCAGCCGTCGGCTCGAACGCGCGCTGCGGGTCGGCGGTTTTGATCTCGAACGACCGGTCGATCACGAGCGTCGCGGTCGGTGCGGCCGGCGCGGTCGTCGCGCCCGATGCGATCGCGGCTGTGGCGAGGGCGGCCAGTGCTGCCAGCGCCGCCCTGACGCCCCGGCCCCTGCGGAAACTGTTCATGTGCCCTCCGGGGAAAGTAGGTCGGAAGGCCTCCGAGCTTAGCCCGCAGCGCGGGCCGGCGATAGCCGCCTTGCCTGCTCGACAGGGCGTGCGGGCTCCGTCCCGACCTGGAGCCAGCACGCCACCGAGCGTTGCGCCGCCACCTCCACCATTGCCGGATCTTCCTTCGTGCACCGGTCGAAGGCGTATGGGCAGCGAGGGTGAAAGCGGCACGCCGCAGGCGGCCGCGCCGGGTCGGGCACCTCGCCCGGGAGCGCCTCCGGCAGAAAGCCCTGTCCGTCCGGATGCGGAACGGCACCGATGAGCGCCTCCGTGTACGGATGAAAGGGCTCCGACCAAAGCTGCCGCGTAGGGCCGCTTTCCACCATTACGCCCAGGTACATCACTGACACCGCGTCCGCGACATGGCGAACGATCGCGAGGTCGTGCGAGATCAGCAGCAAGCTGAGCGAGAGCCTGCGCGACAGCTCGACGAGCAGGTTCGCCACCTGCGCCTGTGCGGAGGCATCGAGCGACGCCAGCGGCTCATCGAGGACGAGGACCGACGGGTCCGCAGCCAACGCGCGCGCGACGGCGATTCGCTGCCGCTGGCCGCCGCTGAACTGGTGCGGGTAGCGAGCGGCGGCAGCCTCAGGCAAGCCGACGAGGTCGAGGAGCTCGGCGACGCGTTCGGCGCGCTTCGCGCGCGGAACGACGTCGAGCGCGTCGAGCGCGTCGGCGAGCTGCGCGCCGATCCTCCGACGTGGGTTCAGCGACGAGTACGGGTTCTGGAAGACCATCTGTAGCCGTGCGAGCTGCCGCGGACGCGCGCCTCGCGTCAGTGGAGTCACTTCGCGCCCTTCGAAGACGACGGTGCCGGCAGCCGGCCGCACAAGGCCGACGGCCGCCCGGGCGAGGCTCGACTTACCGCAGCCGGACTCCCCGACGAGACCCACGATCTGGCCGCGCTCGACGGTGAGGCTGGCCCCGGCAACGGCCGGCACTCGCTCGCGGCCTCGCCGCTCGTACACCACCTCGACGTCTCGCAGCTCGAGCGCCGGGCCGTCAGTCGCCATAGCGGAACGGGTCGACGTGGCATGCCAGGCGCCGGCCGCCGACGGGCGCGAGCGGCGGATCGTCGGTCGTGCAGGCCTGGATCGCGTACGGGCATCGAGGGTGGTAGGGACAGCCGGGCGGAATGCGTTGCGGGGTCGGAGGAGCACCGCGGATCGCAATCAGCGGAGTGTCCTGGGCTGCTTCCGGATGAGGGAGCGCGTCGAGCAGGGCGCGTGTGTACGGATGGCGCGGATGCCGGAGCAAGTCGTTCCGCGGACCGGATTCCACAACTCTCCCCGCATAGAAGATCGAGACACGATCCGCGATCGACGACATCACGCCCAGGTCGTGCGTGATCAGGACGACGGAGAGCTCCGACTCGCGGCGCAGCGAGTCGAGAAGTCGGAGGATCCCCGCTTGCACCGTCACGTCGAGCGCCGTCGTCGGCTCGTCCGCGATGAGCAGGCGCGGACTGCACGCGAGGGCGATCGCGATGGCGATGCGCTGCCGCATGCCGCCGGAGAATTGGTGCGGGTACTGGTGGAGAGCGCTGCTCGGATCGGGGATCCGGACCTGTTCGAGCAGAGCGGCCGCTCTGTGCACCGCGGCGTCACGCCCGACGCCCAGGTGCAGGCGGAGGTGCTCGGTCAGTTGGCGCCCCACAGTCAGCATCGGGTGTAGCGAGGTCATCGGATCCTGAAAGACCATCCCGATCTTTCGACCCGAGACGGCCCGAAGCTCACGTGTTCGCAGCCGGAGCAGATCTCGTCCTTCGAACGAGGCCCGCCCCTCCACGCGTGCCCCAGCGGGAAGGAGTCCGAGCAGTGCGAGCATCGACATCGTCTTCCCGCTGCCGCTCTCCCCCGCGACGCCGAAGACCTGCCCTGGCTCGACCTCGTAGTCGACGCCGTCGACGACGGTCGCGAAGCCCGTTGGGGTCGGAAGCCGCACCCGAAGTCCCTCGACCTCGAGCAGTGGCGCCGTCAA
Organism: Actinomycetota bacterium; assembly: GCA_046732275.1. GTDB lineage: Bacteria > Actinomycetota > Thermoleophilia > Gaiellales > Gaiellaceae > 3-1-20CM-4-69-9. The sequence continues at coordinate 7,448 of JBKPMS010000118.1, forward strand.
CGCTCGTCACCACCCCACGCTGTCTGCGGGTCGAAGAAATCGCGGAGACTGTCCCCGAGGAAGTTGAAGGCGAGGACGGCGGTGAAGATCGCGAGGCCGGGGAACGTGCCGATCCACCACCACTGGAAGTACTGGGCGCCGGTGGCGACCATCGAGCCCCATTCCGGTTGCGGCGGCTGAGCGCCGAGCCCGAGGAAGGACAGGCCTGCGAGCAGGAGGATGGCGTTTGCGAGGTCGAGCGTTGCGAGCACGAGCACCGGCCCGGCCACGTTCGGCAACACGTCGCGGAACAGCGTGCGGCGAGCCGAAGAGCCGAGTAGACGCGACGATTGCACGTACTCCGAATCCCCGACCGAGAGGACGAGCCCGCGTACGACACGGGCGTACGACGGCCAGGCGACGATGACGATGGCAAGCGCTGCGTTGCGAAGCCCGCGGCCGAGCACGGCGGCGACGACCATCGCCAGGATGATCGGCGGAAACGCGAAGAAGAGATCGACCGTGCGCATCGACACGCCGTCGACGAGCCCGCGAAAGTAGCCGGCGAGCGCACCGAGGGCGCCGCCGATCAGGGCCGCGCACGCGACGAGGAGCAGGGCGATGGGGACCGACACGCGGGAGCCGTAGAGGACGCGGCTCAGGACGTCGCGGCCGAGCTCGTCCGTTCCGAAGAGGTGTGCCCCCGACGGCTCCTGGGCGGGCGGGAAGATCTGGGCGAGTGGATCGTACGGTGCGATCAGCGGCGCGAAGATCGCAACGACGATCCAGCCGACCGCGATCACCGCGCCGGCGATCGCGAGTGGCTGCCGCCAGGCCGGCCGGAGCCGGCCCTCGCCCCGCCGCGCCCGCGCACGTGTGCGGAAAGCGATCGTGCTCATCTGACGCGAATCCTCGGGTCGATCACGCCGTAGAGCACGTCCACGATGAAGTTGACGGTGATGTAGACGACCGCGACGAAGAGGCTGACTCCGGCGATAGCCGGGACGTCGAGATTGAGCGCCGCCTGATAGGCGTATTGGCCGATGCCCGGCCAGGAGAAGATCTTCTCGACGAGGACCGCCCCCGTAAGGACGTTCGCGAAGACGAGGCCGAGGACAGTCACGACGGCCGGAAGCGCGGCGCGCAGGATGTAACGCCGCACCACGAGCCGCTCTGGCAGACCTTTCGCACGCGCGGCGCGAACGTAGTCGTTGCCGGCGACCTCGAGCACGGCGGAGCGCGTGTAGCGCGTGAGCAAGCTGACGTTGAAGGCAGCCAGCACGAGCGCCGGCAGCACGAGGTGGTGCAGCGCCTGGACGAACGTCCCCCATTGACCCGCAAGCAATGCGTCGATCGTGTAGAGGCCGGTCTTGTTCGGGGGTGGGTCGACCCCAGGGTCGAGCCGCTCCGCGCCGGGAAACCAGCCCAGCTTGTAGAAGCCGACGTACAGCGCGACGAGCGCGATCCAGAACGTCGGCATCGAGATGCCGCCGAGCGAGACGACGCGCAATGTGTGGTCGACGGGTCGGTTGCGGCGCATGGCGGCGATCACGCCGAAGGAAACGCCGAGCACGGCCGCGATGAGGATCGAGTAAAGCGCGAGCTCCGCAGTCGCTGGGATGAACTCCCGGAGGTCGGAAGTGACCGCCTGGTGCGTCAGCGACGACTGCCCGAGGTCTCCCTGGGCGAGGTGCTTGAGATAGATCCAGTAGCGAACGGGCAGCGGCTTGTCGAGCCCGTAATGAGCCTTGAAGGCAGCGACCGCTGCGGGATCGGCGGCCGCCTGCTCGCCGAGATTCGTCGCAACGGCGTTGCTCGGCACCAGTTGCGTCAGCACGAAGACGACGAACGTGATCCCGATGGCCAGTAGCACGAACGCCGCGAGGCGACGGAGGACGAAGCCGACGAAGCTTGAGGACGGACGGAGGCGACGCCGTGCCCTCGGCGCATTGGCAATCGCGGTCGGCGCCGTCGTCAAGGGTTACCGATCGTAGCGGTGCTCCACACCGTCGTCAGAGACCGTCGGATCTCAGTCGAGCAGCGTGGCGGCTCGGGCGATCAACTGTGCCGACTTCACACAAACCTTGGAGACGCGGTAGAACCCATCTGTGGCAGTTCCGAAGGTCATGCGACGGATGCGGTTTGGGCAGCTATTCACGAGTACGACCGCCGAAGCGGCGCATCGTCAGTCTGCTTCTGTCGGCGGTGCTGTCTCCGACGCGGTCGCAGTCCTGTCTGGCTCGACGTCGCCGGAAGTCAGGGCGGGTGAGCGGCTGAGACCCTGAGCGTTGGCGCGCCGCCCGCGAAAGTACGAAGCGTTTATCTCGTATAGCCACGAGGCGGACAATGCCTTCGCCGCAGAGCTCCAGCGGACGCTCAATCGGATCGCCCGCCCTACCTACAAGTGGTGGCAATGGTGGCCGCCACGCGTCTTTCGCGACCAGACGAACCTGGCCGCTTCCTCGGATCTCGCTGCCGAGATCAGGGAGTCGCTCTTGGCCTCGGATAGCTTCGTTCTTCTCGCATCCCCTCAAGCAGCCCGGAGCCGCTGGGTCGATCGTGAAGCGGGCACGTGGTGCGAGCAGAAGCCGCGCGGCCGACTGTTCATTGCGCTGACGGATGGCGCGCTCGCCTGGGACATCGCACGCCGGGATTTCGATCGCGCGCGGACGAACGCACTCCCGCCCGCGCTCTCCGGAGTGTTCGAGGTCGAGCCTCTGTGGGTCGACTTCACCGCTGTCCGCGTGCAGGACGGGCATCGCAGTAATCCGACCTTCTTGGACGGTGCGGCGACGCTCGCCGCCGCTATCCGCGGGACAGACAAGGACAGGATCATCGGCGAGGACGCGCGGCAGCACCGCCGCACGAGGCAGCTGGTAGCCGGCGCGGTCGCCCTCCTCAGCGCGCTCGCCGTCGCTGCGACCGTGGCCGCTATCTATGCGCTCATCCAACGGAACCGCGCCGACGAGCGGGCAAGGCTGGCGACCTCGCGGCAGCTCGCTGCGGAGGCGCTCGTTACGCTCGACACCGACCCGGAGCAAAGCCTTGTGCTCGCCGCGCGCGCTGCCACGACCGCGCCGACGAACGAGGCCGCCGACGCCCTCCGTCAGGCCCTTCGCAGCTCCCGCCTGCGCATGACCGTCGATGCGGGGGCACCGGTTGGCGACACGGCCGTCGATCCGACAGGACGGCTGGCTGCTGCCACTCTGGAAGATGGAAGCATTCAACTTTGGACGCTTCGAACGGGCAAGCCCGAGGGCAAACTCCCGCTTGCGGGCGTTCCTGCCGAGAGCGTCCAGTTCAGCCACGACGGCACGCGGCTGCTCGGCGCCGGCAAGGCCGGGGTTGTTGTTTGGCCGACGGGAAAGGGCAAGCGGCGCCCGGTTTCGATCTTCGATAAGGCAGGACAACCGTTGGCGGCAGCGTTCAGCCCGAGCAGCAAACTGGTGGCGACGGGCGACTTCGACGGCGCCGTGCGGCTGTGGCGGAGCGAGACGGGAGTGCCGAGCGGCGAGCTTAGGGCGCCCGGGCTGCAACCCGTCACAGCCGTTTCGTTCAGCGGCGGCGCATCCCTAGTGGCTGCGGCCAAGGGGTCAGAAGCGGTCGTCTGGAGCCTTCGCACAAAGCGCCCACGAGTCCTCCGCGCAGACAGAAACCCGGTGTGGGCAGTCGCGGTCAGTCCGGACGGCAGGCACGTTGCGACCGGCGACATTCGTGGCGTCGCGCGCGTCTGGAGCCTACGCTCGGGGGCCGCAGTGGAGCTGAATGGACACTCAGGTGCGATCACAAGCCTCGCTTTCAGCCCAAACGGAAAGTCCCTGGTTACTGCGAGTGAGGACGAGACCGCCCGCGTCTGGGACGTGAGCACGGGAAGGTCGGTTGCGGAACTCCGTGGCCACGGAGACATCGTCGAGAGCGCGGCGTTCACGCCGAACGGAAAGATGATCGTCACAGGCGGCGACGACGGCACGATCAGGGTCTGGGCCGTAGCGTCGGATCCGATCGACGCCGAGCTAGCCGCTCGAGATGACCACACCCTCCGCGACGTTGATTTCGATCCAAGTGGCCACCGCGTCGTGGCCGCAAGCGAGGACTTGACGGCGCCGCTCTGGAACGCGGACAGCGAACACCTCCTGCGGGCTTTGCGGCAGGCGCGCGGCGCCGACGAGTGGGTCGAGAGCGCCCAGTTCAGCCACGACGGGCGCTTCGTCGTCACAGCAGGCGACGACGGGACGGCGAAGGTCTGGAGAAGCTCCTCAGGAGCGCCCCTCGCGACGCTTGGGCAGCCTGGGGATCCGTCACTCTACGACGCAGCGCTCTCGCCGGATGGGCGGCTGCTAGCCACCGCCGGGCAAGCCGGCACTGCCGACAAGGCGGTCATTCGCCTCTGGCGCTGGCGACAGCGGAAGCAAGTGATGACGCGCGGCGGTTTCCACGGCAGGGCCGACGGCGTGGCCTTCTCATCCAGCGGTGCCTTGCTCGCCGGCGCCGGAGACGACCGAGTTCGCGTGTGGCGCATCGCCGACGGCGCGCCAGTGGCAGTGCTACGTGGACGCGGTGAGCTGACGAGCGTTGCATTTGACCCCAGCGATGCGCTCATCGGCGCCGGCAGCTTCAGCGGCGCGGCCTTCCTTTGGGATCTGCGCTCGCGGAAGCGCATCGCCGTGCTCGCCGATCACAGCGACACGGTCGCCGCCGTCGCGTTTAGCGCCGACGGGCGGTTTCTGGCCACGGCCGGCCACGACGGAATCGCGAAGGTTTGGACCGTGCCCGGTGGCGCCCTCGTGACGACGCTGCGCTCACGGGCGCCACGACTCGAGGGAGTGGCCTTCGCGCCGCATGGCCGGCGGGTGGCCGTTGCGGGCGTCGGCGGCCGCGTTACGGTCTTCGACTGCGCGGAGTGCCGTCCGCTCCGCTC
>JBKPMS010000119.1:0-6234 GCA_046732275.1 Actinomycetota bacterium
AGCTGAAGACCGCGCGCCTGTTCCAGGCGGCGTGCGAGCTCGGGGCGCTGCAGGCGGGTAGCGAGGCGGTCGGCCTGCTCGCCGCCTTCGGGCGCCAGGTCGGCCTCGCCTTCCAGCTCCTCGACGACGTGCTCGACGTAGCCGGCCCGGCGGAGCAGACCGGCAAGCACCGCGGGGCCGACCTGCTCGACGGCACGGTCACCTTGCCGTTCATCCTCGCCCGCGCGCGCGACCCGGAGCTCGCGCGGGTCGATCCGCGCTCGGTGTGCACGCCCGAAGAGGCGGAGGTCGTGTGCACGCGCATCGAGGCCACCGGGGTACTGGAAGAGGTCAAGCGGCAGGCGCTCGAGATCGTCGCCGAGGCGAAGGCCGAGCTGCCCGAGCTCCCTGGCCCCCAGCGAGAAGCCCTGAAGCTCGTTGCCGACGGCGTAGTGGAGCGCTACGCCTAGCCCATTCTCGTCGCCCCTGGCTAGGTCCTCCGGGTTCGCCGTGCCAAGCACGGCCTCACCCCTGCGTCCCGAGCCAGCGACGACGAGCTATGGGCTAGACAACAATTCCCCAGTCGTCAGAAGTCAAAGGGGACGATCAGGTCGTCCTGGAGGGCAGTCACGAAGCGCTGGATGCCCTCCTCCATGTTCGCGTGGGTGAGGTGGCGGAGGTCGCGGACGATGGTCTCCATCCCGCGCTCGAGCTCCTCGTCGAGCTCCTCGACCACACGCCGCTCGTAGACGGCCTCGCCGATCCACTCGCAGTTCGGGCAGCGCAGCTGCAGGCGCCAGTTGTCGGTGGTGACCTCTTCCCAGTCGATCGGGTGGACCAGCTCGGAGTTGCAGCAGCGGCACAGGTGGATCTGGCGATCGGGCGCCTCGGTGGCGGCGCGCGCCTCGGGCGCCGCGGTCGCGCGCCGGGCGGTGGCACCGAACACGACGACTTCGATCTGCTTGCCGCTCGGGAGTCGCAGCCGCCGTACCGGGTCTCGATCTTCGCTGTGTCGGTCCATCGTTTTTCGTGCCTTACGTCGCCGTTGAAGCGGTGACCTTGAGAGGTCCCGGTTTGATTTCGGTAAGCGGTTGGCATTGGTACCGCTAGGCTTGTCCAAGACCGATCATGTTCAGCGGCGGAATCGGACTTCCCGAAGTACTGCTCGTCCTCGCGATCGTGCTGATCATCTTCGGGCCGAAACGGCTTCCGCAGCTCGGGCGGTCCCTCGGCTCGGGGATGCGCAACTTCAAGGAATCCGTGTCCGGACGGCACAAGGACGATGACGACGACGACGATCATCCCGAGCTGACCGCCGCCAAGACGGACGACCGTCCGGCCGGCGAGCGTCCCGTTAACGATCCCGTCGGACGGTCCGGCGAGTAGCCCGCCCTAGGCGCCGGCGGCATGGCGACCGCGCTGCGTCCCATCAAGCACGAGGACCGGCTCTCGCTCGTCGAGCACCTCGACGAGCTGCGCACGCGGCTCGTCCTTTCCGCAGTCACACTCGTGGTGGCGTTTGGCATCTGCTTCTGGCAGAACAGCGCCCTGCTGTCGGTGCTCAACAAGCCGCTACGGGCGACGTCGATCAGCGCCCAGTCGGGCGGGCGCCTGTCGCAGGCGTCGCGCCAGGCGGCGCTGCAGCGCCGCGCCCTCGAGCAACTGGGCGGTGCGGTCAACACGCTGGCCCAGGGAGCCGAGCGGCTGCCCGCGCGGACGCGCGCGGCCTTCCAGGCGCAGCTGAAGGCCTACAACGCCACCGTGGCGAGGTTCCCCGTGACGCCGCCCAAGCGGGCGCCGGTGACCCTCGGGGTCGCCGAGCCGTTCACGACGACGCTGAGCACGAGCTTCTGGTTCGCGCTGATCTTCTCCCTGCCGGTGATCCTCTACCAACTCTACGCCTTCGTGCTGCCGGCGTTCTCCCCGCGCGAACGGGCGGTGGCGATGCCATTGATGGCCATGATCCCGGTGCTGTTCGTGGGCGGCGTGCTGTTCGGCTACTTCCTCGTCCTGCCGCCCGCGATCGGCTTCCTGCAGCACTTCAACGACGACTCATTCGACGTGCTCGTGCAGGCGCGCGACTACTACAAATTCGAGATCTTCACCATGCTCGCCATCGGTCTGATCTTCCAGGTGCCGATCGGCATGGTCGCGCTCAACCGGGCGGGCATCCTCTCGGCCGAGCGCCTGCGAAAGACCTGGCGCTACGCGGTGGTGATCATCGCGGTCGTCGCGGCGCTGTTGCCGGGCGTCGATCCGGCCACCACCCTGCTCGAGATGCTCCCCCTATTGGCCCTCTACCTGCTGAGTATCCTGCTCCTGACCTGGCTCGACCGTCGCTCGCCCGTCTCCCGCGAGCAGGAGGACAACGACGACGAAGAGGAATACGAGCCACTCGACTTCGATTGACGCTCTCCCCAATGCTCTTCGACCTCAGAGGCCGCGGCCGGCGCCGCACCGTTCAGATCGTCTACGCGACGCTCGCCATCCTCATGGCGGCGGGCCTCATCCTGTTCGGCGTCGGCTCGGGGCTCGCGGGCGGACTGATCGACGCGCTCCAGGGCAACAGCGGCGGCTCGAGCGGGAGCAATTCCGCGCTGAGCAAGCAAGCCGACACGCTCGAGAAGCGCGCCCAGCAGAACCCGCGCGACGCGGCGACGTGGGCCAGGCTGGCCCGCGCGAAGTTCCAGCTCGCCGCCGGGTCGATCGACCAGAACACCGGCCGGTATTCCGCGGACGGCCGCAAGGATCTCGCGGCGGCGGGGGTGGCGTGGGACCGCTACCTCGCGCTGAGCCCCGAGAAGCCCGATCCGGAGGTGGCGGCGCTCATGGTGCAGGCGTTCGTCCAGCTACGCCAGGCGGGCAAGGCCGCCGACGCTCAGGAGATCGTCACCGCCGCCCGCCCGAACCGCAACGCGTACCTGAACCTGGCCAAGCTCGCCTACGCGGCCGGCCAAACGCGTAAGGGCGACCTCGCGGCGCAGAAGGCGCTGTCCCAGACGCCGAAGGACCTGCGGGGCGCGGTCAAGGACCAGCTCGACCAGGCCAAAAAGCAGGCTGCGGGCGCCGCCGGCCAGACGACGACGCCGGCCCCGAGCGGCTGAGGAACGGCGCCAGGCCGGCGCTAGGATGGCCGTCTTCCCGGGCCGTTAGCTCAACTGGTAGAGCAGGGGACTCTTAATCCCAAGGTTGAAGGTTCGAGTCCTTCACGGCCCACTGGAAAGCCCCCACAAAAACGGGGCCACAAAGACGCCACGCTGAACGCTGCCAGCGTCCTCCGGTGGCCGGCGGATTGCAATGTCGGCCTTGCCACCGGCGTCGGTCTCGTGGGACTCGAGGTCGACTACGTGCATGGCGGCGATGACTCGCTGCATGACCTCGCACGCGCACACGGCGACCTTCCCGACACCCCTCGTGTCGAAACGCCAAATGGTGAACATCACTAGTTTGCCGCGCACGGCGCCGTGGCGTGCTCAGCCAGCGAGATCGCTGCCGGGCTCGACATTCGCGGTGACGGTGGCTACGTCGTCGCGCCACCCTCGATTCACCCGAGCGGCCGCCCATACGACTGGGACGTCCACCCCGACGATGTGCCGCTCGCCCCTTTTCCGCAATGGCTGAGCGGACAGCCCGAGCGACGCGCACGCACCGATGCCGTCACGTGGGTGACGATGATCCGCGACGGGATCACCGCCGGCGAACGCAATGTCGGGCTGACTCGGCTTGTCGGTCACTTCCTCGCACGCGACGTGCACCCGCGGGTCGTGCTCGAGCTAGCGTGCGCGGTCAACGCCCGCTGCCGGCCGCCACTTTTCGAGCGGGAGGTCGAGCAGATCGTGAAGTCCATTTGGGGCGCGGAGGTCCGCAAGGGAAGCGGCCATGAGTGACGAGCTCCCGCCCCTGACGGCCACTGGCCCGGACCCGATCGAAGCGGCCGAGCAGCTTGCCGCGCTGCTGGACCTTCCGTCCCTCGACGTCGACATTCCTGGCGCGCGTATCACCGGGCAAGGGTCGCGTGCCAGCGTCCAGATTCGGCTCTCCACTGGGACCACCATGGAGTTCGACACCGTGCGCGACATGGTGCGTCGGCAGAACCTCATCGCCGAGGTGGCCGCGTGCACCGGCGCATGTCCCCAGCTCAAGCAGCCACAGGCCGTCCGCGCGGTTGCATTGGTGCGCGCCCTCGCTGAGCACACCGCTTCGACGACTTGATCGCCGAACTTCACGAGTTCGGGGCAGGGTTATAGGCGTCGAGATCCGACTGGCCTCCTCCAGTGCGTTGATTGCTCGGATGGAGGGCGAGTTCGCGGGCGTTCACACTGATGACAACGACTCGGACAATGTTTGGTTTGAAGTCGGCGGCAAGAAGCCGCCCGCTCGTGAGGGGCTCAGGTTCATCGTGGCGTCGTCGGGAGCCGTTTACATCCCGCAGCACCAGTTCGCTGGGGCTCGACGCCAGTTCAGCGGCATCGGGGCACTCGTCATCATGATCGAAACGACCGAGGGCGTGCGGATCAGCGTTGGCCCGCAATGCCACCGAAGGGACAGTGGACAGATTTGCAAGACGAAAATCGTTAGGTGATTTATTTGAGAGCGCTCAGCGGAAACCGCTCCCTAGCGCGTTCTGGAGAAACCCTCGGGGGAAGTCTGGGGAAAACTTGGGTGCGAAGCCTTAGCGCGTGCTCTTCCAGCTCGTGATCTAAGCCTACGAGTCCGGCCTGGTCCGCCCGGGCTGGAGCGCCGGTGATTCCCCGAGACCAGGGTGTCGAGCGCTTCAGCGTTCGCCGGGGTCAACAGGAGCGTGTCAGGCGAGTAGCCCCGCTGCCATGATCGTGGTCATGGCCTTGCGGATCGAGACCAGGAGCTGGTCGGTGCCCGGCGCCTGAAACCCGGCAGTGGCGATGTAGTCGAGCACGAGCTTGTCGAGCCCGTCGTTGATGGCCAGCGTCAGGTCCTGCTCGATGACGGTGTTGACGCCGGCTGCTCGAGCTGGATGTTGGGGACGTTGGTGTAGATCGACGCGACCTGCTTCAGAGCGGTGGTGACGATCGTCGGCGTGCTCGCGGTCTCGGGCTTGGCGGTGACTGCGTCGATCGCGCGGACGACGTTGGCGGCGGTCGCCAGTGTCCGGGCAGACTGCGTGAACCCGTCGAGGCTCGTGGCGCCTGCGTCGACTGCCACGCGGGCAGACGTGGGCCACACCCAGCGCTGGTCATAGCCGAGCTGGCCGGCATCAGCGCGCGCCTTGCTGATGAGGTCGACGCTCGGGCTCCAAGTGATGGCGCGGTCCCCGAACTCGCTCCATGGCATCGTCGCCACCTCGCCGGGGAACTCGCGCGCGCGGAACTCGTCGGCGAGGCCCAGCCTGGCCTTCTGAGTGCTGGCGGCGCGGTCCTCGACGTTCAGGCTGCCTGTAGATCCCGGCGCCGACCGTTCCTCGGTCGTGTCGGTGGTGGTGGTTTCCGGCTCGACGGCCGGGGTGGTGTCCTTGGGCATGGTGCCCTCCTCCGGCTTGGCCGGTTTGTGGTTGCGCAACCCGACGGCTGCGTCTGGATACGCGGCGTCGACTAGCACCGCGACGTCTCGAAGCTCGCCGATCTCTTGGATCCGCCGCCGAGCTCCAGCGCGAAGGCCTCCACTGCGTCGCCTTCCCGCAGTCCGACTCGCGCATGATCCCCGCGTCCGCCCGGCTACACGCCACCGTCGAGAAGCGCATCAGCCTCCCCAACAACGACGAGCTCGCCCAGCACGCCGCGAACACGATCGCCCGCCACGGGCGCCGCGGATGGCGGATCGACAAGCCCGATGACCGCACACCCAACGACGCCATCATCGCGCTCGCCATGGCGGTCGACGCCGCCGAGAACCGCCCCGACCCCGTCAAGCTCCTCGGCTGGATCTGATGAAGCGCCGCTGCCTACGCTGCCGCGCCCTCATCCCCACCGGCAGTGACTGCCGTGCCCACAAACCCAGGCCGGCATCACCCGGCCGACTGACCGGACGGCGATGGATGGAGCTCCGCGCCGCCACACTCGCCGCAGGGGGCACGAAGTGCGCCCACTGCGGCACCGGCGGCGTCCCGCTCGAGGTCCACCACGTCAACCACGACCACACCGACACCACGCAGAACCTGACCGTGCTCTGCCGCAGATGCCACGCTCTCACGTCGTAAGAGCGCAAGGGATCGGCTCCACCGCCCCGCTCCCGCCGGCTCCTGTGGGCTCGTCGGCCGCCCGTCGGGCGTGCGCGATCCTT
>JBKPMS010000120.1:0-8465 GCA_046732275.1 Actinomycetota bacterium
GCGCGAGCGCGCCGATTCCCGAGGACGCGAGCCGATGCAACTCCAGTACCTCATCCTGCGCAAGGTCTCCAAACTCGCCGATGTGCCGTACCGGTGCGACCATGAAGTGGCCCGACGAGTACGGGAACTTGTTCAGAAGCGCGATCGCCCGCTCACCGCGGCTGAGGACGAGGCCGGTTTCGTCGTCACCCTCGACGGCCGCGCAGAACACGCAGCCCGAGCCGTCGTCGGCCGACTTGATGTACTCGAGCCGCCACGGGGCCCAGAGCTGCTTCATAGAACCGCTTCTATCAGAGGTGCGCCGGAAGTCCGGCAGCTCGGAGCTACGTGCGGTCGTCCGTCGCTTTCGGCGACGCCGCTTCGGCCTCGCGCATCCGCGCCCCCGCGAGCCACATTAGCGAGGCAACCATCGCCGTGACCAGGACCAGGGAGCAGGTGAGGAGGACCGTCTGGAGCATCGCTTCATGCTCCTTTCTCCTGCCCAGAGGAGACTCCTCTAGAGCCAGCCCTTGTAGCGAAAGTAGGCGATCATCGACGCGATCGTGCCGATCATCAGCCCGACGATCACCCAGAACGCGACATGGGTGTGCTCGCCTGGGAAGAGCACGTTCATCCCGAAGACTCCGGTGATGAACGTGAGCGGCAGGAAAATCGTGCCGAACACGGTGAGGATCCGCAGGATGTCGTTCTGGCGGTGTGAGATCAGCTGCTCGTTCGTGCTCTCCAGGGCCTCGACGACCTCTTTGTAGTTGTCGAGCAGATCCCAGATGCGCTCGGACGCGTCGACGAGGTCGTCGAAGTAGAGCTCGAGGTTCTCCGGGAGAAAGCGCTCCATCCGCCGCTCGAGCAGGCGCAGCGCCGGGCGTTGGGGCTTGATGATCTTCCGGTAGGAAATGATCTCCTGCTTGGCCTTGGAGATGTCGGTGACGATCTCCTCCGAACGGCGCTCCTCGATGTCGTCCTCGATCGACTCGAGCTTGTAGGCGATCTTGTCGAGGATCGGAAAGCAGTAGTCATAGAGGTCGTCGAGGACCTCGTAGAGCAGCCGTCCCGAGCCCTTGCTGAACAGCTCCTCGCGGAACCGCTCGTCCTCGCGGACTCGGTTGAAGAGCCGCGTCACCGGGAGGAGCTCGACGTTCGAGATCGTGACGAGGTAGTCCCCGCCGAGGAAGAAGTCCACCTCCGCGGAGTTCAGCCTCTGGATGTTCTTGTCGTAGGCCGGAAAGTGGAGGACGCCGAAGAGATAGCCGTCCTCGGGGTACTCGTCGATCTTCGGCCGCTGGCGCTTCGACAGCACGTCCTCGACGTCGAGCGGATGCCAGCCGAAACGCTCGCGGAGCTCGTTGACGGTCTCCGGATCAATCGGCGGGTCGAGGTGAATCCAGGTGAGACCGTTGGCGCTGAGCTCAGCGACGCGTGGTTCCAGGCGCGGTCCGACCGCCTCCGCGAATCCGCGTGGCCTCGCTCGCCGGATGCGGGGAAGGCTCGGCATCGGTACTGAGGGGCTCATCGGTCGTCAGCGCCATGTTCGGCATCGTACCCGGCACGCCTGCGACGGTCTCCACATACGGCGTGACGCGAAGCCCCACTGGGATGCGTCGCTCGAGCGCCAACGCATAGGCGGAGGCGAGCACACATATCACTGCAGCTGCGGCCCAGAGCGCGAGCGGCTCGTGCTGCAAGACGAATCCTCCCGCCGCCGGACCGACGAGCCACCCGAGCTGCCAGGAGACGCTCGAGAAAGCCATGTACCTCCCGAGGAGTCGCGGCTCCGCCAGGTCGACGGCGAGCGGGGCGTAGATCGCGCCGTGAAGGCACTCGGCGAAAGCGAACACCGCAACTGCGACACCCAGCAGGACTGCGGCCTGCGTCCCGGTCAACCACGCTCCGGCAGCCATCACCAACACGAACGTGCCCGCCCAGATCAGCGACATCAAGGCGAGGCCGTGCATGCGGCGCTTCCCCTCCACGAGCTTCACGACCGGTAACTGGCCGATCGCGACGACCGCCGAGAAGATGAACCAGATCACCCCGATGGCGGGCTCGCTGACCTGGGCCGTGTTCTTGGCAAACGGCGGCAACAGCTCGGCCATGACGGCAATTCCGGCGCCGATCAGGACGACGTTGAGCGAGACATAAGACAGAAAGACGCGGTTGCCCAGCACGTCGCGGTAGTGCCCGGGCTCGTGTTGCGCCTCCGTGTGGTGAGGCGCCGGTACGAGCCTGAGGACCGCGACGAACACGAGGAACGTCACCGTGTTCAGGAGGAAGAGGAAGGTGAACGTTCCCGGTTTATCCGTTCGGGCGATCGCACCCGCCGCGAGACCGCCGAGCGCGATCCCGAGGTTCATCGTCATGCGCTGCTGGGCGAACGCGGAGTGCCTGCGCGCGGGCGGTGTCAACGAGCTGAGCAACGTCGACTGGCTCGGCCAGAAGGAGCCGCTGCCGAAGCCGACGAGCATGTTCACCGCCACTGCTTCCCACGGATCGCGGATCAAGGGGAAGAGCGCGAAACCAATTGCCATCGTGATCAACGCTCCGCTGAGAACGCGACGCGGGCCGACCCGGTCGGAGAGGGCGCCGCCGACGAACGCGGAGACGAGCGCGGCGGCTGAGCTCGCCGCAACGACGAGGCCCGAGATGCCGAGCGAGATGCCGCGGACGTTGTGCAGGTAGATGATCAGGAAGGGCCCGATCACCCCGTTGCCGAACATGTTCGCGAGGCCGCCCGCCTGGAGGATCCAGACGTCGCGGGGCAACTGGGGGTTCAGGCTGCGAAGGTAGGCCCGCACCGCTCCGAGCCTAACCGCATCAGGATTCCGCGACGGAAAGGGAATTTCGGAGCGGTTACGATTCGACGCGTGACGTCCGCCGCTCCCGAAGCCGCGACCGTTCTCGGCGAGCTCGAGGCAACGGACCGGCTGCTCGTCCAGCAGGTCTTCAAGCCGGTCGCGAACGAGTACCGGATCAGCATCCCTGCTCCGGGCTCGACCGAGGAGGGGCGGCCTCTGCTCTACGTGAAGCAGAAGAAGATGAAGATCAAGGAGGACATCCGCTTCCGCCTCTCGCCCGACGATGCCAGCCACCTCTTCATGATCAAATCGAAGTCGGTGTTCGAGTTCCGCGGGCGGCACGAGGTGCTCGACGCGGAGGGCGTGGTCATCGGCATGCTCGAGAAGGACTTCGGCCGGTCGCTGTTCCGGAGCCATTGGCACGTGCGCGACCCATCGGGAGCTGAGCTCCTCGAAGCGCATGAGTCGAGCTGGATCATCGCGCTCCTCCGCCGGTTCGGCGACATCGGGTCCGACGTGTTCTCACTGCTCGAGTGGCTCCCGTTCAACTTCGTGCTCCGGCGAGGCGACCATCAGGTCGGGACGTATAAGCGCATCCTCGGGAAGATGCGAGACCGCTATGTCCTGGAGGTCGAGCCGGAACTGCAAGACGTCGACCGCCGCCTGCTGGTCGCGTTCACGATCGGCCTCGACGCGCTGCAAGACCGATAGTCCTGATCAGCCGCCGAGCGTGGTCCTCAGGCCGCGCGGTCCGAACCGATGAGGATCAACTCGGCAACGACATGTTCAACAGGCTGGCCGGCGTCGAGCTCGTTGGTGCAAGTCGCGCGCAGCAGCGGCTCGACCTCGGCGATGTGCGTGAGGATAAGCTCGCGCTCTTCGCGCGCCTTCCCGTAGTCGTTCGTCGTCCGACTCTCGATGCGGCCGAGCAGCACGTCGGCCGGGGCGCTTAGGAGGACGACGGCGTCGAAATATGGGTAGAACCGTCCCTGATTCGAGACAGTGCCGGACACGTAGAGCGGCACCTCGCGGTCGCGCTCGAGAAGCTCGGCGATGCGGTCCTCGCGCCACACATAGCCTGCCTCCTCATCCGACCACTCGGTCCACCCTGGCTCATCCGTGTCGACCACTTCAAATCCCTGCGCGCGCAGCTCGGCGAGAGCGGTCGACTTACCGATTCCGGACATCCCAGTCACGAGGACCTTCCGCACACCACAAGGCTAAGAGAGCATCTCGAAGCCGCCGCGCCGTCACAGTCCCCAAGTGAGATAGTCCGGGCAATGCGGTCGGGTTGCACGCGTCGCAGTTCCGCCGCGAAATCGGGTTCGGGCATCTCCACGCTGACTAGGGCAGAGTCGTGAATGTCGTCTGGGCCGTGCTCATCACGGCGGCCGTGGTCACAGTCGCGGTCGCCGCGATGCTGTTTGTGCGGCGAAACGCTCCGGAGGGGGGCTACTTCGCCGACGGTGACCGCGCGGCCGGCGTGTTCGGCGTGCTCGCGACAGGATTCTCGGTGCTGCTCGGCTTCATCGTCTTCCTCGCGTTCACGAGCTACGACCAATCGCGTACGGGCGCCGAGACGGAGGCGCTCACGACGGTGCAGCAGGTGGAGACGGCGCAGTTCTTTCCGGCGGATGTCTCCGGTGAGTTGACCGGCGAGCTGGTCTGTTACGGACGATCGGTCGTAAACGACGAGTGGGAGCGGATGCGTGCGGGCACGCTCGGCGACAGCCTCAATCCGTGGGGCGTCGAGCTCTTCCGTACGTTGAAGACGGTCAAGCCGAAGAGCGCTAGCGAGCAGTCCGCCTACGACAAGTGGCTCGAGCAGACCTCCACACGGGAGCTGGCACGGCAGGATCGGATTCACGGCGCGGTCGGCGTGATTCCCACGACGCTGTGGATCGTGCTCTTCTTCATCGCCGCGGTGATCTTCGTGTTCACGCTCTTCTTCGCCGACAGCGGCGAGCGCGCAGTTGTCCAGGGCCTGCTGATGGGATCGGTGGTGTCAGTGATCACAACCATGTTGCTTCTCCTCAACGCACTCGACAACCCGTTCCATAGAGGTGTCGGTGGGCTCAGCCCGGTCGCGATGACGCGATCGCTGCGACTCGTGGACCGGGTGCTCCCGAACCTTGATGCGAAGGTGCAGATCCCCTGCAATCCCCAGGGCGTGCGGACGGGGGCGTGACTCCAGAGCGCACCCGCGCGGACGAGCGCTTGGACATCGTGGCGACCGTGCTACTCGCGCTCGCCACCGTCGCAACCGCGTGGAGCGGCTACCAGGCCAGCCGGTGGAACGGGGAGCAGGCGAAGGCATCGAGCCGCACGAATGCGATCCGCATTGAAGCCGCGCGGGCGCAAGGTCTCGCGCAGGCCCAGACCCAGGTCGATGTGGCCACGTTTTCGTCGTGGGCAGACGCGTACGCGCACAAGGACACGCTGCTCGCCGACTTCTACTTCAAGCGCTTCCGCAAGGAGTTCAGGCCCGCGGTGGAGGCCTGGGTCGCCACCAGACCCCTACGGAACCCCGACGCCCCGCTCACCCCGTTCGCCATGCCCGAGTACCAGCTTCAGTCCCGCAAAGATGCGAACAGGCTGGACGCCGAGGCAGAGCTGTCTGCGGCCGCAGTGCGACGCGACATCCAGCGCTCGTCCAATTACGTGCTAGCGGTCGTGCTCTTCGCCGCAGCGTTGTTCTTCGCTGGAATGAGCACGAAACTGCCGACGCTTCGGCTTCGGCGTGCGCTGCTCGCCATCGGAGTGATCGTCTTCGTCGGAACGGTGGTCTGGCTTGCCACCTTCCCGGTTACCGTGTCGGTCTGATTCTCGATGGCGGTTCGATGAGACTGAGGAACCCTCGAGCCGTCGCTGGTGTAATGCTCGTGTGGCTCGGGCCGCTGCTTTTGTGGGCGCTCTCGTGGCGGTGCTCATTCTCGCTTCGCCGGTTTATGCCGCCGCGCCGAACTACATCCTCGTGAGCGGTGAAGGGATCAGGCATCCCATCCTCTTGGGCGACTGGAACGAGAATCTCGCCCTCCTGTCGGCACTCGTCAACGCGCCCCGGGCGAAGGGACGTGCGGTGCACGGTCTCCGCCAGCGGCCGTGGTTCGATCTCGCTGAGTTCTGGGCCTGGAGCGACCGGACGCCGCCGCCAACTCGGCCGAGCCAGGCGAACCAGCATGGCTCGTTCTACCCAGCGCGCGGCTCGAAGCCGCCGGTCATCGTCCTCATGGTCAACGGCTACAAGTTTCCCCGGCTCGTTCCCGCGAGCGTCCTCAAAATCCTCGCCCGACACCACGTGCCATTGCGCCTCTAGGACCAGGTAGAGAGGAGCGGCATACGCGGTCGGTCGGCGCGTGCGGCGTCTCGCGCGGCGCCAACAGGAAAAGGAGAGGGTCATTGGGCGATCGTTCGCCATCGGGACAGCTCCCGACCGAACTCCCCTATATCGCCGCAGACCCTCTCCCTCTCCTCGCAGACGTTTTTCCCGTCCGGCAAACGCATTTATTCCGGTGTCGCCACCGCCTAAAACCGATCGCACATCGATCGCAAAGGAGGTCGAATGGGACGGCATGTCACATGACGGACCGCCGCGAATGCGGGCTGAGCCCGCGTTCGCCGCCACGGCCTCGAATCGCAACGCGACGCCGAAGATCATCATGCCGCGCGCAGCGCGGCGGATCTTCGGCCGGAGTGCGCCTGGCAGGAATCGAACCTGCGACCTTGCGCTCCGGAGGCGCACGCTCTATCCCCTGAGCTACAGGCGCGGGCTGACTAGTCTAGCCGCATGGAAGTGAGCGCCCAGATCGTCACCCTGGAGCTTGCGCAGACGTTCGTCATCTCGCGCGAGGCGCAGGACACGGCCGACGTCGTCCATGTCGAGATCCGCCACGGGGACGTGTCGGGCTTCGGCGAGGCTGCGCCGATCGAGCGCTACGACGAGTCCGCGGAGTCCGCGCTCGCGTACATCGAGGAGCACGCAGAGGCGATCGGCGACGACCCCTTCGCGCTCGACGAGATCGAGTCGCGCTTCCCACCGCGCGAATGGGCGGCGCGGTCGGCGCTCGACGCCGCCTTGCACGACCTGCAGGGCAAGCTCACCGGCCTTCCCGTGTGGAGGCTGCTCGGACTGCGGCGGGCCGGGCCGCAGACGAGCTGGACGATCTGGCTAGGGGATCCCGACGACATGGCCCGCCGCGCCGAACAGGCGGGTCGCTTCGGACGGCTGAAGCTGAAGCTCGGCGCTCGCGACGGCCTTGACGTCGAGCGGGTACGCGCTGTGCGCTCCGTGACAGCTGTTCCGCTCCAGGTCGACGTCAACGAGTATTGGACGCTCGACGAAGCTCGCGACGCGCTGCCTCAGCTGGCGGCGCTCGGTGTCGAGTACTGCGAGCAACCCCTCGTCGCGGGCGACCCGGGCGGGGAGCGCTTGAAGGCCGAGTCACCGATCTCCATCTACCTCGACGAGGACTGCCATCGGCTCGGCGACGTCGCCTCCTGCGCGGAGCGCGCGCACGGGATCAACATCAAGCTCGCGAAGTCCGGCGGGATCCGCGAAGCGGTGCGCATGGCGCACGCCGCCCGAGCTCTCGGGCTCGGCGTCATGCTCGGCTGCATGATCGAGTCCGGGCTTGGAATCTCCGCCGGTGCGCACATCGCGTCGCTCTGTGACCACGTCGACCTCGACGGAAACCTGCTCCTGGCGGACGATCCCTGGCCCGGCGTCGACTTCCGCGACGGTATTCAAGTCCCCTCCGACCAGCCCGGACTCGGTGTCAGACAAGAAGTACCTGATCCTCGCTGAAGGGTTCTCGGGCGATCCGCACTACGGGAAGACGCTTCGCGGCGTGATGCGTTATCGCCGCGAGTCCGTGGTGGCGATCCTCGACACGGAGCGTGCGGGAGAGAGTGACGACGGCGTGCCGATCGTCGGCTCCGTCGACGATGCAATGAGCCGCGAGCCGAACACGGCTCTCGTCGGCGTCGTCACCCAGGGCGGTCGCTTTCCCGGCGATTGGCAGGAGCTGCTCAGGAGCTGCGTCAGGAAGGGCGTCGACCTGGAGAACGGGTTGCACGTCCGCTTGCACGACATCCCCGGGCTGAGGGAGCTCGCCGCCGAGCACGACGTCGAGCTCCGAGACCTCCGCGAGCCGCCTGCGGACCTCAGCACCGTGACGGGTGCGAACCTCGACGTCGACGCGACGATCGTGCTCAGCGTCGGTTCCGATTGTGCGATCGGGAAGATGACGGCCACGTGCGAGCTCGATCTCGAGGCGCGGCAGCGCGGCCTTCGGTCCGTCTTCGTGCCGACAGGACAAACCGGCATAGCGATCGCTGGGTGGGGGATCGCGGTCGACGCGGTCGTCTCGGACTTCCTCGCGGGCGCGGCCGAGCAGCTCGTCCTCGAAGGCGGCAAGCGTGGCGATCTGCTCTGGGTCGAAGGTCAGGGAGCGATCCTCCATCCCGTCTACTCGGGCGTGACAGTGGGCCTGATGCACGGGAGCGCGCCGCACCTCTACGTGCTGTGCCACGAGGTGGGACGCACGATCGTCGAGGGCGATGCGACGCAGTCGCCGATTCCGAGTCTCAGCGAGCTCGTCGATCTCCACGAGCGAATGTCGCTTCGCCTCCGGCCGGCGAAGGTCGCGTGCGTGGCGCTGAACAGCTCCGGCG
>JBKPMS010000121.1:0-9537 GCA_046732275.1 Actinomycetota bacterium
TCAGGCAGTAGGTGTGGCAGGTCCATTCGTAGCGCTCGACGGCTTGTCCGAGGAGTCCGAGGAAGACGAGCCGGTCGTCGTCGTCGCGGTAGATGGTCATCCGTGCGACGCCGCGGGTCCCGACGTGGAACAGCCCGTCGGGGAGGAACGACCGCGGCACCCGAGCCACGCCGCTCACCGTACGCGCGCCGAAATCAAACCAACCTGTCCGCCGTGACGTTGTGCACAAAGAGTCACACTCTCGGCACAGAACGCCATGGCCGGAAGAGCCGCCTGCGCCACGGCCCTTCGAGCCGTGGCTGGGGACAGTCCCCAGACGAGGCGGTTGGAGACGAGCCCCAGCCGGACCTGTCGCCGGCGGTTCTGGCGGACAGCGGTAGCCGCCCATGCGCCGCGAACGGTGGCTTTGCCGCCGTTCGTCGAAACCGCCCTCCGTCAGCGCCGCTTTTGAACCGCGGAACGTCATCATGGCCCGGGCGAAGCCCGGGCCGGACGTTCCTCGGTGAGTACAGTGGCGTTGTGATCCGGGCTCGCGGGCTGGAGAAGCGCTACGGCGACAAGCGGGTCCTGCGCGGGATCGACTTCGAGCTCGCGCGCGACGCGTTCCTGCTCGTCACCGGTCCAAACGGCTCCGGGAAGACCACGCTGCTCCGGCTCTGCGCCGGGCTCGCAGCGCCGAGCGCCGGCGAGCTCGAGGTGCGCGCCGAACGCGGCCGGATCGGTTTCGTCGGACACGAGTCGCTCGTTTACCGCGAGCTCACTGCGCTCGAGAACCTCGAGCTGTACGGTCGGCTGTACCGCGTCGCGGAATGTCGCGAGCCCATCGGGATGCTGCTCGAGCGGTTCGGGCTTTGGGACGTCCGTCACGAGCGCACGTCGTCGTACTCGCGCGGAATGCTGCAGCGACTCGCACTCTGCCGCGCGCTGCTGCACGAGCCCGAGCTCCTCGTCCTCGACGAGCCCTACAGCGGTCTCGACGATGACGGCATGGCGCTCCTCGACCGCGAGCTCGCGGAGCTGCGCCCGCGCCGGACGTTCGTAGTCGCAACGCACGAGCCGGCGCGTGTCGAGGGCTTCGCTTCGTCGAGGCTCGCCCTCGCATGACGTATCTCAGGGACGTCGGCGTTCTCGCCCGCAAGGACCTCGTCCTCGAGCTGCGCGCACGCGACACGCTGCCGGCGATGCTCCTCTTCGTCGTCTCGACACTCGTCGTGTTCCACTTCGTGCTCCCGGGCGACTCGTCCGACCTCGCTGCGGCGGGGCTGCTGTGGGTTGCACTCATCTTCACTGCGCTGCTCGGCCTCTCGCGCGCCTTCGCCGCTGAGGGCGAGCAGGGCGTCATCGACGGGCTCGTCCTGGCTCCGAGCGACCGAAGCGCGATCTGGCTCGGCAAGGCGCTCTCGATCCTCGTCTTCCTCGGGCTCGCCGAGCTCGTCGCCCTCCCTGCCTTCGCGCTCTTCTTCGGGGCCGTCGACGGCGCGCTCGTGGCCGGCGTCGTCCTGGCCGATCTCGGGATCGCCGCCGTCGGCACGCTGCTCGCCGCGATGGCGACGGCCAGCCGCTCGCGGGAGCTGCTGCTGCCCCTGCTTTTCCTGCCGCTCGCTATCCCGATCGTCGTCGGCGGCGTCGGCGCCAGCGTGACCGACGACCCGGGCCGTTACGTCGGCTTCCTCGCCTTGTACGACGCGCTCTTTGCGATCATCTGCTGGGCCTCTTTTGAGTACGTGGTTACGGAATAACCGGCTACTGGCGCTTGCCGGGCTGGCCTTTGTCCTCGTCGTCACGGCGATCGCGCTCGTCTTCTTCTACGCGCCCCTGGACGAGGACGGCCTCAACCAGAAGATCTTCTACTTCCACGTAGCGATCGCCCTCACGGCCTATGCATGCTTCGGCTGGGGAGGCTGGAAGGCGCTGCGCGTTCTCTGGAAACGGGACGAGCGCGCCGACCTCGAGAGTTACGTCGCGATTCACCAGGGCGTGATCTTCGGCGCGCTCACGCTCGTCACCGGATCGATCTGGGCGCGCTACCGCTGGGGACACTGGTGGGAGTGGCACGAGGACCAGCTCGTGCTCTTCCTCGTGCTCTTCCTCTTCTATGCCGCGTACTTCATGTTGCGTTTCTCGGTCCCGCCGGGCCCGCGCCGCTCCAACCTCAGCGCGGTCTACGCCTTGTTTGGCGTCGCCCTCATTCCGGTGAGCATCCTCGCGATCCGGCTGTCGCAGCGTTTCATTCACCCCGTCGCGTTCGATCGCGGCGGCCCGAATATGGCCGCGTCGCAGTTCTTGACCTTCTGCGTCTCCTGGGCGGCGATGCTCGTCCTCGCAGCGGCGCTCTACAACGTCGAGCTCGCCGGCAAGCGCATCGACGTACGGCTACGAGAGTTGCGGGAGGCGCTGCGTTGACGACCGAGGAGAAATACGTCGCGGCTGCGTACCTTGTCGTCTTCGCTGTTGTTCTCGCCTACGTCGTGATCATCGCGTTGAAGCTGCAGCGGCTCGAGCGCGAGCTCGGCGAGCTAACGGAGCTAGCGCGGCAGAAGCAACACGAAGAGGAGGAGCAGAAGGTGGTCGCGATTGGCTGAGCTTCTGTTCTGGCCGGCGTTGCTCGCCTACGGCGAGGCTGCTGTGGCGTACCTGGGAGAGGCGCGCCGTCCGGGTCGCGCGGGGTGGCTCGCGACCTGGGGCGTCCGGGTCGGCTGGCTCGTTCAAACGGCCCTGCTCGCCGTCCAGGCGGCAAGGTCGGACGGGTTCCCGTGGTCGACCTGGGCAGGCTCGCTCAACCTCTTCGTCTGGCTCGTCGTCGGCGCGTACCTGATCTGGGGTTGCACGCCGCGGTACCGACTGCTCGGCCTCGCAGTGCTTCCCCTCGCCGTCGTCCTCTTTGTCCTCGCCCGCGTCGGCGGCGGCACCGGAGTCGGTGGGACGAGCCACTACTCCAACCTCTTCCTCGTTCTCCACGTGGGTCTCGTGCTCGCAGCGTTCGCAGGATTCACACTCGCCGCCGCGCTGTCGGCGCTCTACCTCTGGCAGGAGGGACGGCTGAAGCGCCGCGAGACGTCCATTCTGCATATGCGCGCACCTGCGCTGGCCCGGCTCGACGACCTCTCGGCCCGCACGATTGCCGTGGCACTGCCGGCGCTGACGTTGGGGATCGCCGTCGGGATCGTGCGCCTCGAGGATCGCGGCGGCGCGCTCGACGCGCTGATGGCGGTGACCGTCGTTACCTGGACCGTCTATGCGGGCTACCTCGTCCTGCGCTACGCCGCGGGTTGGCGAGGGCGCCGCGCCGCTTACCTGGTACTCGCCGGCTTCATCCTTGTCGCAGTCGTCCGGTTGGCCCTACCCGTCACGCATTTCGGATGAGCATCGTCCTCGTCGGCATTTCCCATCACCAGGCGCCGATCGAGCTGCGCGAGCGCGCTGCGCTCGACCCGCAGCGCGCGTCAGAGCTCGCGCGGCAGCTTTCCGGCGACCACGGAGAAGCTGTCTGTCTCTCCACGTGCAACAGGACGGAGCTCTACCTTGCTGCGGCCTCTGCGGACGACGCAGAGCAGCGTGCCGAGGCCGCGCTGCTTGCGCTCGAGACGGAGCTTGGACCGGCGCTGTACCGATTGCGCGACGAGGGCGCCGCACTGCATCTGTTCCGCGTCGCCGCCGGTCTCGACTCGATGGTGCCGGGAGAAGGCGAGATCCTCGGCCAGGTCCGGACCGCGCACGATCTCGGCGCAGCCGGGCCGGTCCTCGATCGGCTGTTCCGTCAGGCGCTCCACGCAGGCAAGAAGGCGCGTGCGCAGACAGCGATCGGCGAGAGCCCGGCGTCGGTCTCGTCCGCTGCCGCGGCGCTCGCGGAGCAGGTGTTCGGCGACTTGCGAGGACGGTCGATCCTCGTTGTCGGCGCCGGCAAGGTCAGCGAGCTGGCCATCCGCAACCTCGTCTCGCGCGGCGCGACGATCGCGTTCGTTGCGAACCGAAGCGTCGACCGTGCCGACGAGCTTGCGCGTAGGGCCGGCGCAGAGGCGATTCCGCTCGACCGTGTGCAGAGCGAGCTCGAAGGCGCCGACGTCGTGCTCTCCTCGACGAGCGCGTCCGGCTGGGTCCTGACTCGGGCGCAGGTCGAGCACGCACTGCCGGCTCGCCGTGGACGTCCGCTCTTCCTGATCGATCTCGCCGTGCCGCGCGACCTCGACCCGGGCATTCACGAGCTCGACGGTTGCTACCTCTATGACATCGACGACCTCGAAGCCGTCGTCGCGGAGACGCTTGCCGGTCGTCGCCGTGAGGCGGAGCGCGCCGAGGCGATCGTCGCGGCGGAAGCCGACCGCTTCCGCGAGTGGCACGCGTCGCTCGACGTCGTTCCCGCCATCGCGTCGCTACGCGCACGCGCGGAGGAGATACGCGCCGCTGAGCTGCGCCGCGCGAAGTTGAGCGACGCAGAGCGGCGGGCGGCGGAATCGGTGACGGCGGCAGTGCTGAACAAGCTCCTGCACCTGCCGACGATTCGGATGAAGGAGGCGGCCGCGGCAGCCGACGGCGTTCTTTATGCTGACGCGGTGCGGCACCTTTTCGGTCTCGAGGACGAACGCTGAGGACTGCGAGCTTGGTAGGGCGCCCGTTGCCCGTGCAGGCGCCGACGGCGTTCGTGCGGATACGCCGGCCGCGAAGGTGCGGCGGTAACGCGAGGACGAAGCGACCGTGGTGCCGTGCTGATCCGCGTCGGTTCCCGCGGCAGTAGGCTCGCGCTCACGCAGGCGGACCTGGCGGCGGAGCGTCTGCGCCGTTCCGGTGTCGAGATCGCACTTGTCCCGATCACGACGTCCGGCGATCGCGACCGCACCCGTCCTTTCGGCGAGATCGGCGCACGCGGCGTGTTCGTCAAGGAGCTCGAGGAGGCGCTGCTCGATGGACGGATCGACGTCGCGGTGCACTCTGCAAAGGACATGACTTCGAGCGACACTGATGGTCTGACGGTCGGCGCGTACGTCGAGCGAGACGATCCGCGTGACGCACTCTGCGGTGCGCCCGAGCTCGCGCCGGGCATGCGCGTCGGGACGGCGTCGATCCGGCGCCGGGCGCAGCTGCTCGCGCTCGAGCCGACGCTTTCGATCGAGCCGTTGCGCGGGAACGTCGACACACGGCTCAGGAAACGCGGCGAACGGGGGCTGGACGCCGTGGTGCTCGCAGCCTGCGGCCTCGATCGCCTGGGGCTCGAGGCCGAGATCGGACGCAGGTTCGAGCCGGACGAGGTCCTTCCGGAAGCGGGGCAGGGAGCACTCGCACTCCAGGTCCGAGCGGGGGAGGACGACCTCGTCGCGGCGGCCGATCACGCGGAGACGCGGCGGCGCGTCTCTGCCGAGCGGGACTGTGTCGCGCGCATCGGCGGTGGTTGCCTGGCACCCGTCGCGGCGTACCACGACGGCGAGAAGCTGACCGGACTCGTCGCGGCCGAGGACGGCACATGGCTCGAGCGCCGCACGGGGGACGGCCCTGCCGTTGTTGCGGAGGCGCTGTTGCAGTTCGTGTCCGCCTGAGATGCGCGTGATCGTGACCCGGCCGCAGCCGCAGGCCGAACCCCTCGCTGCAGCGCTTCGCGCTCGCGACTTCGAGCCCGTCCTCTTCCCCGTGATCGAGGTCGAGCCGACCGACGACGAGCCGATCGACGTGCGCGGGTACGACTGGGTGATCGTTACGAGCGCGAACGGCGCGGCCGAGCTTGCCCGGCGTGCGGAGGGCCGCCCGGCGCGAATCGCCGCTGTCGGCGAGGCGACAGCAGCCGCTCTTGCGGAGCACGGCCTGAGTGTCGACTTCGTACCCTCGGTCGCCTCCCAGGACGGCCTCGTCGCCGAGTTTCCGCGGCCGGTCGGCCGTGCGCTTTTCGTCGGCGCAGAGGGAGCGCGTCAAACGCTTGCGGAGCGCCTGCCGGCCGAATTCCGCCCCGTCTACCGGACTGTGCCCACCAGAGTCGGGCCGCCGCCCGACGGCGATCTCGTCGTACTCGCCTCGGCGTCCGCTGCGCGAGCCTGGGGGGAGCTGGGCTCGCGGGCCCCGGCGATCACGATCGGCCCCCAGACGACGACGGCGGCCCGCGGCGCCGGCGTCAACGTCGTGGCAGAGGCAAAGACGCAGAGCGTGGACGGCCTCGTAGACTCCGCCGCGGCGTGGCGCGCTTCATCACGTTCCTGACTGACTTCGGGCTGCGCGACGACTTCGTCGGCACCTGTCACGGTGTCATGAAGCGGATCGCGCCCGACGTCCAGGTCATCGACATCACGCACGGAATCATCCCGCAGGCGGTCCTGCAGGGGGCACTGACGCTCGCCAATACGCTCCCGTTCATGCCTGAGGGAGTCCACCTTGCGGTGGTCGATCCCGGAGTCGGCGGCGCACGGCGAGCTCTGGCATTGCGGGACGTCCAGGGCCGCATCCACGTCGGCCCCGACAACGGTCTGTTGCTGCCCGCGGCGGAGAAGTTCGGCGGTATTGCCGAGGCACACGAGCTGACGAACCCCGAGTACGCGCTCGAGTCCGTGTCGCGCACGTTCCACGGCCGCGACCTGTTCTCGCCTGCGGCCGCACATCTTGCGTTGGGTGTCCCGCTTGCCGAGCTCGGGCCGCCCCTGGCGGTCGACGCTCTCGCGCGACTGGACATTCCGTGGCCGGAGGTCGGTCCATCCCGAATTCGCTGCACCGTGCTGTCGATCGACAGCTTCGGAAATGTGGGGCTGAACCTCGACCGCTCGGATCTGGAGGAGGTCGGCGTCGTCCCGGGAACGCGGGTCGAGCTTCAGGTCGCGGCGGAGCGCTACTACGCAGTCGCAGCACGCACATTCGCCGACGCGCGGCCGGGCGACATCATCCTCTACGAGGACGCGTACCGGAACGTGTCGATCGCGATCACCAACGGCAGCGCTGCCGCCATGCTGGCGATCAAGGAAGGACAGGACCTGCGGATCAACCTCAACGTCCTATGACGAACGGTCTCCGGGATCAGCTCGGGCGGCGCCTCGCCCGCGCCGCGACGAATGCAGCGGTTCGAACGCCGCGGCTGTGGACTGCGTTCCGGCCGCTCGTCCGGGGGCTCTTCGACGCGGAGGCGCCGAGGTGGGACTCATTCCGGTCGCCCGACACCTTCCTTCCGTACGAGACCGCGCTCGCGTCGGTCGACGCGGCGCCGAAGCGTGCGCTCGACCTCGGCACCGGTACCGGCTACGGCGCCTTCCTGCTGGCACGCCGTTTTCCAGAGGCCACGGTCGTAGGCGCGGACCTCTCCGGCCAGATGCTCGAGCAGGCGAGGCGGAACACTCCTGCGGAGCTTCGGGAGCGCGTCAGCTTTCAACAGGCCGACGCGTCGAAGCTCCCGTACGAGGACGACGGGTTCGACCTCGTCGCTCATGCGAACATGATCCCGTTCTTCGACGAGTTGACACGTGTCGTCGCGCCGGGCGGACAGGTCCTCTTCGCGTACTCCAGCGGAGCGCAGACGCCGATCTACGTCCCTTCCGACCGGCTACGGTCGGAACTCGAGCGCCGCGGATTCACGGACTTTGCGACCTTCGAAGCCGGTCGCGGGATCGCGTTGCTTGCCCGAAAGAGGAAAGCCGCCTAGAGTTCGGCCTTAAGGGTCGTTCGTGCGCGGTATCACCGGCGCGGACGACCTTTTAACGTCGGCGCTAGTTGACTTCGAGGACGACGGTGAAGCCGCGTGCGCGTGCCTGGTCGCGGAATGCCACAGCTTCGGCCTGGTTGTCGAAGCCGGCGAGATAGACCTCGAAGCCGCCGCAGGGGTCGTTTCGCATCTTCAGTCCGGGGAAACCGGCCGCCGCTGCACGGTTGACAATCGCCTCCGCTGCGGCGCGGTCGCGGCCGTGGCCGAAGATCGCCTCGACCCGGCCGATCTGCTTCGCCTGAATGCACTCGAGCGTCACCGGGAAGCCTTCCTTACGCGCTTCGGCCTGGAGCGCGACGCCGACGTCGAAGGTGTCGATGCCGCGAACGACGACGCGGAAGTCATTACAGCCCTCGATGACGTTGGCGTTCACGAAGCCGCGGCGCGTGATCTGGGTGCGAAGCGTGAGTGCCTGCTGGTGTGTCCGGCGTCGGCCGAAGACAGCCTCGAGCCCGCTCACGTATTCGTCGCGGCAGGCGCTCGTCGCCTTTCCCGCAGACGGCTCGGAAAGCCCGTACGCGGGAAGCAAGACCGCAACGACCCCGATCACGGCGGCAAAAAGGGAGAGGCGACCGACCCTCACGACCGCAAAGTCCTACCAAACCCCCCGGCGGGCGGCAGCACTCTTAACGAATCCTTTAACACGCTGACGCTCGGCGGCGTCCTGTTCGGGTGCTAGACACGTGGTCGGGATGAGCGTTCTGCGCCGCCCCTCCGTTTTCTCGCGCCGACGGCCTCGGCGGGATGACGAGGATCCGCTCATCTTCGCCGGAAGTGCAAGCCCCCGCTTGACGGCGGCTATTTGCCGCGAATTGGGGGTCGATGTCGGCGCGGGGGAGGTTGTTCGCTTCTCCGAGGGAACGCTGTTCGTGCGGGTGCTCGAGAACGTCCGCGGTCGAAGCGTCTACCTCGTCCAGTCGACGGTTTTTCCGACCAAC
Source organism: Actinomycetota bacterium (assembly GCA_046732275.1). Taxonomy (GTDB): domain Bacteria; phylum Actinomycetota; class Thermoleophilia; order Gaiellales; family Gaiellaceae; genus 3-1-20CM-4-69-9. The sequence continues at coordinate 8,602 of JBKPMS010000121.1, forward strand.
GCGAACTTCATGGAGCTGCTGTTCTGGGTCGACGCGTTCTCGCGCGCGAGCGCCGAGTCGGTCACCGTCATCGTTCCCTACTTCAGCTATGCGAAGGGAGACAAGAAGGACGAACCACGGGTGTCGATCCGCGCCAGGGTCTGCGCGGATGCAATGGAAGCAGCGGGCGCCGATCGCGTGGTCACCCTCGACCTGCATGCGCCGCAGATCCAGGGCTTCTTTCGCGTGCCGGTCGACGATCTTTATGCAATGCCGTACCTGTGCCGCGCGATTGAGCGCGAGAGCCTGCAAGATCCGGTCGTCGTCTCGCCCGACGCAGGTTTTGCCAAGCGTGCGCGCAGGTTCGCGCATCGCCTCGGCGCGCCGCTGGCAATCGCCGACAAGGTCCGCAAGGGACATGGTGAAACGGCCGAGCTGGTCGAAGTCATCGGCGAAGTAGCAGATCGCGATGCGATCGTCGTGGACGACTTCACAATTAGCGCAGGCACGCTGGCCGAGGCCGCGGAGCAATTGGTCGCGAGAGGCGCCCGCTCGGTAACAGCCGTGGTGACACATGGAGTCTTCGCGGGCGGCTCAATGGAGCGCCTGGATCGAAGCCCAATCCAACAACTGATCGTGACCGACTCAATAGAAACGCAGCCAGTGGAGCTCTCGCAAAAAGTGCAAGTGATCTCGGTAGCCCCACTCTTCGCGGAAGCAATCCACCGAATCCATACCCGCGAAAGCATCAGCGTCCTTTTCAATGACTAACCCAATCGCCGCCGATGCGAGCGTGGCTCGCGTCGGCCGCAAGGGCATCGACTCGCAACGCGAGCGCCGGCAGATCATCATGCGAGCGAAGCGAGCGGATCTGCCGGCGGAGTGGCGAGGGCCGGAATCGAACCGGCGACACCACGGTTTTCAGCCGTGTGCTCTACCGACTGAGCTACCTCGCCC
>JBKPMS010000122.1:0-13255 GCA_046732275.1 Actinomycetota bacterium
CGCTCCGCCGAGCGCACCTTGCCCTCCTCGCAGATCGCGACCTCACAAAAATCGCGATGCACGTCTAACCCAATCGCTCTGCCTAGCGCCCTCACCGAGCGCTCGCAGCGCACCCGGGCCAGTCGCAAAGGCGGCCACCAAATAACCACGGGCTCACAGCCCATCGTCCAAACCGGCCTGCCCACAACGTTGCCCAAGAAAGCCCCCGAGCCCAGGTCACCGCTCACTACGCGACCCGGAAAGGACTTCCTCTCAACCGATTTTCATGCCCGACTTCCGTTCGTCTCGTCCGGCTCACCGTTGATGCCTGTTTCGTCGGGGGAAGCAGCGGTAGAACGGCAAGCAGATGCCGGCTGATGCGCGGGGCAGACGTTCATGCGATGGCTCCTCGGACGCTCGGGCGGCGCCCCGCAACCGCCGGCCCAATTGGCCAGAGCCGAATTCTGTGACCACAATCCGCCAGAATCAGCCGCAAACTGCGGGATTAAGCAGCACGCATGGGGATGGAGATCGCGTGCCTTCTCACCTGCAAATCGCCATTTCCGCTGCAAGGGCGCGATCGCTTCACACGCGAGAGGTCCCTGGTTCGAAACCAGGCGCGCCCATCGGCGAGAAAGCCCCGCTCAGGCCGGCTTTTCGTCTACCGCGGCTCTGGGCGGGTCTGGCACGTAGGCGCTCGCATGGAAGCGGGATGGAAGCATTCGCCCCGCGATCAGCGCTGATTCAGCGCCCAACCGCCGCGGCGACACCGAGCCATTCGCGCCGCCGTGGTGAAGTACGGCTCGCTCAGCGCGACGTAGAGGGGTGAGGCGCCTGTGAGCCTGTGCCTCTGCGCCGGCGTCGTTTCCCAGGCCAGACGCGCGAGGAGCTCGCTCTGCTGGCAGAGGTCGAAAAGATCAACCCCGAGATGGCTCGCGCGATCGAACGCATCTGGGACCGCCAGCGCCGCGCCGACGCGCTCTTCGCCCTGAAAGAGACCGCCGAGGCCGACCCGATCGAGGTCGCCGACGAGCGGCACGCCCGCAGCCGCGCCGGCGGCGCGGCGGCACGAACCGCCACCGACCCACCCACACCGAAGACTGAGGAGCACCCGCATGGACTTGACCACCGACACGCCCACCGGCACGCCCGACCCCGGCTGCATCGCCTGCGGCGTCGATACGGTGCCTACTTCACGCCGGCGAGCTGCGCGAAGCCGTCGGCCGCGTCCGCGAGGCGGCGGACCAGCCCGCGAACCGCGACAACCTCCGCGCCCGCCTGAGCGAACTGGTCGCACGGCTCCGCCGCGTGGGCACCGTGGCCGATCCAGCCGAAGCGGCCAGGCAGACCGCCGACGTCCTCGACCAGCTCGACGCCCTAAGCCGCGCCGACGACCCCGCGACCAAGGCCGCCGCACGCAACGACGGCGGCCACCCCACGCCCGACAGCGTCGCCAAGACCGCGCACGCGTCAGCAAGGCCGCCGCACCGGTGCACGAGAGCCGCGATGTCGCCGCCGACCTCGGCATCCCCGTCGGTGACCTCGAGCCGGTCCGCGAAGCCGCCACACCGGCCGACGACGGGACACCGCCCGCGGCCGACAGCCCCGACGCCACGCCGCCCGCGGCCGACAGCTTCGCCGGCCAGGTCGGTGAGCTGGTCGACAAGCTCGGCGCTGCCGCCGGCGATCCCCAGGCGACGGGTGCGCTGCTCGACCAGCTCGACGCGCTCGTCGTCGCCGCCGCCGACAGCGGGGCGGTCAACGATGACGACCTGGAAGAGGCCGCTCGGCCCGACGACGCCGAGGAAGAGCGCACCGAGTCGCCTGACGAGCGCAAGCAGGAGCTGGGTGCCGCCGCGCCCCCTCGGGTGCGAGAGGCCGCCCGCCCGAAGCCCGGCTCGCGCCCGATCGAGCGCGACCTCGGGTTGCGCGATGACGCCCTTATCCCCGTGGCCCAACTGCGCGAAGCCGACGCGATGCGCGCGAAATGGCATGACCTCGAACGCCGGCTGGCCACGGAGGCGAACGTGCTCGAGTTCGCGAAGTCACTGCGCGACCTGGCCGACCTCGGGGGCCGCGCGGCGTGACCTCGACCGTGCCCGCAGCCCCGCTGTCCGCGACCCGGCCAGACCGCCTGCGCGGCCTGGCCGACTTTGTTGGCGAGTGCTCCTGGGTAGGGCGGGCCAGCGACCACGCGCCGGACTGCTGGCTGCTGATGTGAGGAGCTGCGCGGGGGGTTGGGGCCAGACGGCGACCAGCGCCGGCGAGGAGCAGCCCCTCCCTCTGGTCGTCCGTTGGCATGACGTGCGTCTCGCGCGCGAGGCGGTCCGCGCCGCACTGTCCGCCGAACACGATCGAGCGGTCGCGCTGCGGGTCAACGGTTCGACCGAGGCGGAGATCGCTAGGCGGCTCGACCTATCGGAGGCGACCGCCCGGCGTCGCGTCATCAGCACCTTGGACGCGATCCTCGCCGAGCTCGGCGGCGAGCTGGTCGACATCGAAGCACGCAGCCAAGTTTCCGCGTGCCTGCGCTGCGGCGAGCGACCGCGGACTCGCGTGATTTCGCTCGGCGCGAAAGCGAGAGGCAAGCCGAGGCCCAGGTTCGAGAGGCAGGCCGCGTTGTGCGAGCCGTGCCTCGAGGCCGCCGCAGCGCGGAACGGCCACGAGCCGCCCACGACCACCACCCTCATCACCAAGGTCGCCGCATGACACTCGAACTCGCGGTCGCCCAGCTCGAGGCGGAGCTGCCCGACGATGCGAAGCTCGCCCTGCAGCGCGTCCACGCCGGCCAGTGGCGCGCGGCCATTTACCTCTGGCGCATGGACGGCGACGACGTGCACGTGCCGCGACCGCCGACAGCCTCGCCGCCGTTGTGTCGGCACTCCGGGGGGCGGAGTGCCAAACGTGACCGCCGCCCTCGGGAACTACCCGTGGGCCAGCTCGAAGTGCGTCGCGTCGTTGAGCTGCTCGACAACGCCGACCAGCGGCGGGCCTACATCAAGCTCGTCCGAGCCCAATTCAGGTCCGACGCGCGCGAGGTCTGGCACATGATCGGCGAGAGCGACCTGGGCGTCGACCCCGCGGCCGTGGCCGACGGGCGGCTGGCGCGCTCGACCGCGGGCGCTGGGGGCGGACGCCGGCGCGGCGGCACGAACGAGCCCGAGTGACCAGAGTCGCTTACGCGCCAACATCGCGTCCAATCGAGGGCGATCTCGTTCCTCGATCGAGCGGGCACCGATCAGTCCGACGACCCCGAGCTGGCTCCATCCCACGAGACGCGGGCTTCCGCCGCTGAGCGAGCTAAGTGCTCCTTTGCACGATTTGGGCAAGCCACGGGACCGGGAGCAGGAGAACGCCGCGCTCAAGCCGCTGCTGGCCTACGTGGAAGCGGCGCGGCGCGTCGTCGGCCCGATCCTCGACGACGCCGTGTCGGTCCACGAGTACGAGCCCAGCACGTGGGGCCTGAGGAGGACAACAAGAAAGTGCCCCGCGGGGACCTCTGGCACGACCCGGAGCCGCCGGACGCGGGCTAACTGCTCACGGAGAGCACGAAGGTCGCCGGCAGGTAGCTCGACTGCTGGCAGGCGACGAGGCCGACCGCGCCCTGCCGCGCACCGGAGACGAACTGGCCGCACAGGTCATAGCCGGGCGGGGTCGAGGCCACCGAGAACAGCCCGGTGGTTTGAGAGGCGATGGTCCCCGAGGCGTAGCTCACGGTGACCGGGGGGCCGCCGGTGGCCTGGCCGGTATTGGGGTCGACCGGCGCGAACGTGCCGGTGCCGCTGACCGACGTCGCCTGACCGCCCGGCCCGATGGCATTGAGCGTGATGCTGCCCACGGCGCCCATCTGCGGGCCGTAGGGCCCGTCGGGGTCGACGGCCTGGACCGAGGACGAGTTGCCCGTGTACTGACCGGTTGAGATGTTCGTGGCCTGCTTGGCGGCGAGGAACACCGGGCCGCCGTTGGAATCCGACAGGTTGGCACAGGCGCTCATGGACAGGCCCTTCTTCGTCGTCTTGCCGCTGAGGCACACGCCCGAGGCAGGGCTGCCCGGGCCGTTCGACGCGGTGACCTTGCCTAGGGTGAACGTCCCCCTCCGCGAGATTCGCGTTCGTCCGAACGTCGTCGTCGCCGGCATGCCGGGAACCGTCCACGTGACACCCGCGGCGGCGGTCCACGGCTGCTGCCCGTACGTGGCCGCCGTGATCACGTTGTTGCGCACCTGGGCGTTGAAGAAGATCGCCGGGCTCCCGGCCGGGCTGTTGCCCTGGGTGGCGTAGACGTACTGGCCGTTCGAGGGCTTGAACGCCTTGCTGGCCGCCATCGCCGGTGGAGCCAACCCCGCAGTGGCGAGAAGCGTTACCCCCGCGATCAAAGCCGCGATCTTCACCAAGGGCGATCGTAATCCACTCACCTAGCCCCAGGCAAGGATCGCGCCCAGCCAGAAACCCTCCGGCCCACGCCCCGGTTCGACCGCCAACAGCCATAGGGGTCAAGCTCGTGCCGTTCGCCGGCTTCTTAGAACGCCGAGAAGGTCGAACGGGGTACACCTTTTTCAATGCGCTGCACTGCCATCACCCGCGCCGGCAAACGGTGCCGAAACCCGGCCACGGCCGGCGACCGCTGCCACGCCCACGCGCCCGGCGGCGGGACACCCGTTGGACACTCAGCGCGTGCGCGTGCGCGTGCGAGGCCGTCGGACTGGGCTGACGTGTTCCTGCGCGCGTTCGGCGAGGCGGGGATGGTCAGCGCGGCGTGCACAGCAGCCGGCGTCGGCCGGAGCACCGTGTACGCGCGCCGTCAGCGCGACGAGAGGTTCGCGGTCGCGTGGCACGACGTCGAGGAGGAGCTCGCCGACCGGCTCGAGGGCGAGGCGTTCCGGCGAGCGGTCGAGGGCACCGAGAGGCCGGTCAGCATCGGCGGCGAGCGGGAGATCGTCCGCGAGTACTCCGACAAGCTCTTGATCGTGTTGCTCCGTGCGCGGCGGCCGGCGCTGTACCGAGGCAACTTCCGGCTCGAGCACGCGGGGCGAGTAGAGCGTGAACACGTCTTATGACCCCGAGCGCGTCGAGCTGAGCGCCGAGCTGCGCGAACGGGTGCATCCTGGACGGCGCGGAGGATGACGCCTCGTGACTGACCGGCTGACAATCTCGGACCTCGAGCCGGACGACCAGGACGAAATCGTCGCGGCGCTCGCCGACGAGGCCGAGCAGTCCGGCGATCAGCGGCCGCTCGAGCACGCCCTGACCGGCGGCGACCTGCTCGGCGGCCGTGACCCCGCGCACGCGCCGCGCTGGCTGCGTGTGCGGATCGCCGCCGTGCTCACCCGCCGCATCCCGCCCGACCCGTGCCCGGATGCGCCCGACCGTCCGCACGCGAGCTGTCACGACGCGCCGACCGGCGACTGACTCTCGCCGGCGACCAACCTTCGCGCACAAGCCAGCAGACCCGGCCCGCCCCTCGAGGGGCGGGCCGCTCTTTGCGTCCCCGGGACGCGCTTCCGTAGCGCATCCGGGGGCCCGCGATCCCGCTCGGGGAGCGGAATCTCGGTGGGGCGCTCACTACCTGCGCAAGCGCACTTGGGGCGGCCCCTGGTCCGACCGAGCGCCCCTAGCGGCCAGGGCGCGAAGGGCGTAAGGTCCGGGCACTAGTCCAAGTGTAGGCCGAGCGTCACGATCACTGCGAGCGCGATGCCGACATGTCCTCAACGTGCGCTCGCCGTCCGGTTGACTCGCTGCGACACGCCGCTTTAGAGTCGCAGGAGCGCTGCGACAGCCCCGGCGGTCCACGACACCTACGCTGATTGAGGAGGACTGGGTGAGCGATTACGCGGACGGCAAGGTGGCACGCGACCCGACGGCGGGCAGGGCAGAGCCGGCTGGCACCTGGAGGGGCAGGAGCCGTCCTGCGGGGCGCTCACTTGGTTGGTGTGCGGCTGTGGTTGGGGTCGTGGCGCTCCTGCCGGTGTCAGCAGTCGCGATCGCGGCACGGGTAGATTCTCGCGTGGCAGCCCGCTTGGCGGCTCGGGACCCCGGAGCTCGGGTCAACGGGAACACGATCATCGCCAGGGGCACAGGAGCCCGGGTCAACGGCGGTCGTGGTCGACCCAACTTCATTGCCGCATTGGGTTCCGAGCAAACAATCGTCGGCGGTAACCGTGGCGATAATCTGGCTGTGCTCGACGACCATGTGACGATCAGGGGCGGCCCAGGCAACGACCTCCTCTACGGGGAGAGCGGTGCGACGTTGGTCGGAGGCGCGGGTCAGGACCTCCTGGTAGCTAGAGGCGCGAATGCGACCATACGTGCGGGTAGCGGAGACGTCGTGAGGGTCTCGGGGCGCCACCAGCGCGTCCTGTGCTCGCGGGGCTCTCGTAATGTCACTGTGTATGCCGGCAGGAGCACCTCGGTCAGCTCGACGTGCCGTGCGGGTCAGGGTCGCGTGCTCTCCCTGAGACGCCCGCGACAGCCAGCCCGACAGGTGACGACCGCGGGCGTCGTCACAGGCGTCGGCAGCAACGACAGCCCGTTCGTGGCGCCCTGCGACGACCCGCAAGACGAGGACTGCACGATCACCGCGTTTCCCGCGCGCACGCTGAGCGGTGCGTGGGCAAACGAATACGTTCCTGCCTACGAGTGTCCGTCGGACCACCCGTATCTGCTCAACAATAACTACGCACCTCCATTCACCACCTGGGGGCCAGGCGTCGAGATTCGGGGGGACGACACTCCAGCGGGGCGCCCAATCGACGTCGCCATCACCGGTTACTCGTATTTCAATGAGCCTACGCCTCCGAACTTGTTCAGTGGAACGCTGACCGGCTTTCCCAATTCGAGCGCGACAAACTGGCTCTGGGGCGGCACGCACTGGTACCAGGTCGTATTACACTGCTCCTCCAACCGGTGTCATGGGACGGACCAGGTTGGACCACCACCAGATTGTCCTGGTGGTGCAATCGCCGATCGACCGCGGCAAGCGGGCAGCGGCAACTGACTGCGTTCCTCCGGCAGTCGCCTACGGGCCAAGGACGGCCGCCGGTGGCCCGATCTTGGCGGAAACGACCGCAAAGAGCACGAATCTTCCCACGCCACCAAGTATCTTCCCACGCCGCCAAGAGCGAGTTAGCTCAGGAAGTCCCTGTAAACCCGGACGTCGGGCGAAACGGGCGCCTGATCGCACCCGGGAGGTCGCCGGTTCGAGTCCGGCTAGCTTCACTCCGAGAACTTCGCTCGAGGAGGCGACGTCGCCGCCGTGGTCGCCGGGACGGTGGGCCACGAGCACGACGCGATGACCTTGCCAAAGCTATCGCGGTGGTCGGGCCGAAATTGGATTGTGGGGAGATCTTGTCTGGCGCTTCCGTGATGCTTCCAGCCCCGCCTATTCCCGCGCCTGGGCTGGGATCGCTGCCGAGCGCTCGCTATGGTCGCGAACGCGGCGCTCCGGGGCGAGATCGGCGGGTTAGCTCTGCGTCCGGCGAACCGAGGGTGCTATCGAGGAGCTACTCCCCAAAGCCTTGAGCATCCGACGGTAGGGGCGAACACTTCCCAGCGTCCCTGCGACAGCGATATGCCCTCAGCAACGTGGAAGCGGAGGGTTTCCTCTGGCTCAAAAACGTGTCGGTCGGGATCTTCCGGGTCCTTCGCGAAGGACTTCAACCGGGAAGACCACTCCACACGCGGATACTCAGAGGCTGGTTACCCGCCGCGGAGCCAAGGTCGCGATGACGATCGGGCTGACACTGATCGGCGGGGGCGTGATCTGGGCAAGCCAGGTGCCCGTCCACGGGCATTTTCTGGCCCACCTCGTCGGCCCGATGCTCATCGCCGGGGCGGGGACCGCGTTTGCGTTCATCGCGATCTCGATCGCCGCGCTCGCAGGCGTGGCTGAGCACCAAGCCGGGCTCGCGTCCGGGCTGCTGAATACCTCCCGGCAGCTCGGCGGAGCGATCGGGATCGCGATCGCGTCAAGCGTCGCCACCGGCCACACCAACACGCTGCTTCACGCCGGCAACGGCTTGCCCGTAGCCCTCACGAGCGGCGTCCAGCGGGCGATGTGGGTGCTGGGCGCGATCGCGCTGCTCGCGCTGCTCGCGGTTTTCACGCTCGTCCGGCGCGACGGACTCTCCCACACCGTCGCCAAGACTGCGATCCGGGAGCCGCAGACCGCCGCCAGCACGAACTGAGGCGGGGCTGCCGTCTTGGCTTTGGGGTGTAGGCGGTCAGTTGTTCAGACCAAGCCGGGATCTGTTCCAGACGAAAGGAGGCGCGGTGGCGTCAACACCAGAACAAGTGCAGAACATCCCTCTCGACGATCTTCAAGCACGCCTCCGGGGTGAGCTGATCACCCGCGGACGCTCCCTCCTACGACGAGGCGCGGCAGGTCTTCTTCAAGGGCGTCGATAAGCGGCCGCTCGCGGTGGCGCGGGTCGCCGGCGCCGATGACGTCGCGGCGGTGGTCAACGCGGCGCGCGAGGCCGACCTCGAGCTCGCCGTCCGCAGCGGCGGCCACAGCCGGCCCGGATACGGGACCGTTGACGGCGGCCTCGTCATCGACCTCTCGGCAATGGACGGCGTGGAGATCGACGCCGACGCCCGAGCCGCCTGGGTCGAGACCGGAGCGAAGGCGGGGAAGTACACGCTCGCCACCTCCGAGAAGGGGCGCGCGACCGGACTCGGCGACACCGGCTCGGTCGGCATCGGCGGAATCGCGCTGGCGGGCGGGATCTTGTTCCTCGTACGAAAGACCGGGCTGACGATCGACAACCTGCTCGCGGCCGAGGTGGTGACCGCCGACGGCGAGGTCGTTCTGGCGAGCGAGGATTCCGAGCCGGACCTCTTCTGGGCGATCCGCGGTGGCGAGGGCAACTTCGGCATCGCCACCCGCCTCAAGCTACGCCTGGTCGAGATCTCGGAGATCGTCGGCGGCACGCTGATCCTGCCGGCATCGCCGGAGGTGATCACGGGCTTTCTCGACGCCGCCAACGCGGCCCCCGACGAGCTCTCCACGATCGCGAACGTGATGCTCGCCCCGCCACTGCCGTTTCGTGCCTTCCGAAGCGCACGGCAAGCCGGTCGTGATGGGCCAGTTTGCCTATGTCGGGCCGGTCGACCCCGGCGAGACGGTGATCGCCCCCTTCCGCACGCTCGCGAGGCCACTCGCCGACATAATGCGGCCGATGCGGTACCTGGAGCTGTACGAGGGTCCAGCGCCGCAGGCCTGCTTCGCCGCCGGCACCAACTACTTCGCTGAGTCGCTCGAGCCGGCGGGCGCCGAGGCGATCATCGAGCACCTGCGAAGGTCGGCGGCACCGATGAGTGCCGTCCAGCTGCGAGTGCTTGGGGGCGCGCTGGCACGTGTCCCAAACGGCGCTAACCGCGTTCTCGCATCGCGACCGGGGGCTGTTCGTGAACGTCGCGGCGTTGTACACGGACGGCGGCGAGAAGGATGCCCACGATGCTTGGGTCAACGGCGTCGCGCGCTCGCTAGGCAAGGACGGGTCCGGCGGCTATGTCGGCTTCCTCGTTGAGGAGGAGCAGGCCACGATCCGCGCGGCCTACCCAGGCGCGACCTGGGACCGGCTCTGCGACCTGAAGCGCCGCTACGACCCGGAGAACCTCTTCCGCCTGAACCACAACATCCCGCCAGCGGAGGGATGATGGCCGAAGGCGCGGGAAACACAAGCGCTCGGGCCGCGGTGAGCCTTTTTATCGGGTGCCGTTGCGCCGTCCCGAGTGGGGTGTTCGGGCATAGTCGTGGCGAATGGCTCGGGTGCTGACGCCTCAGGCAGAGGACTTTCCCCGCTGGTACCAGGACGTGGTGGCCAAGGCGCAGCTGGCCGAGAACGGTCCGGTCCGCGGCACAATGGTTATCCGGCCATGGGCGTACGGGATCTGGGAGCTGCTGCAGCGCGGCCTGGATGACCGCATCAAGGCAAGCGGTGCGCGTAACGCGTACTTCCCGCTGCTGATTCCGGAGGGCTACCTGCGCCGGGAGGCCGAGCACGTCGAGGGCTTCAGCCCCGAGCTGGCCGTTGTCACGGTTGGCGGCGGTAAGGAGCTGGCCGAGCCGGCGGTCGTGCGGCCGACGTCGGAGACGATCATCAACTCGTCGCTGGCGCGCTGGATCTCGAGCTACCGGGACTTGCCGCTGAAGGTCAACCAGTGGGCGAACGTCGTGCGTTGGGAGCTACGGCCGCCGGCTGTTCCTGCGCACCTCGGAGTTCCTTTGGCAGGAGGGGCACACCGCGCACGCCACGGCCGAGGAGGCTCACGCCTACGCGCTGGAGATCCTTGAGCACGCGTGTGCCGCGACGATGGAGGAGGACCTCGCCATCCCTGTGTGGCGCGGGCGGAAGACGGAGCGCGAGAAGTTCGCTGGCGCAGTGGTCTCATGGTCGTGCGAGGGGCTGATGCGCGACGGCAAGGCGCTGCAGATGGGCACGTCGCATGAACTCGGCCACAACTTCGCCTGGGCCTTCGATATTGCCTATACCGATCAACGCAGCGACCTCCAGCGTCCCTGGCAGACGTCATGGGGCGCGTCGACGCGGCTGCTCGGCGCGACCATCATGGTCCACGGCGACGACCACGGACTGCGGCTGGCCCCGCGCGTGGCTCCTATACAGGTCGTGGTGCTGGTGGCACGGGCGGGCGAGGGCGTGGTTGAGTACGGCACACGCCTGGTCGAGGAGCTGGCACGGGCGGGGATTCGTGCGGAGCTGGATGCGCACGTGGACGTCTCGGTGGGACGTCGGATCATCGATTGGGAGCTGCGCGGCGTGCCGGTGCGGGTGGAGCTCGGCCCGCGGGACATCGCATCGGGCAAGGTCCCCGTCGCCCTGCGAGCCCGCGGCGCCAAGACGCCGCACGCGCTGGATGGACTCGCGGATGCGATGGCCGCGATCCTCGCAGCGGAGCAGGCGGAGCTCCTTCGTCAGGCGACGGCGTTGCGCGACCGGCTCATCGGTCCGGTTCGCACGCTCGAGGAAGCCGCCGAGCAGGCACGCGTCGGGGCCGCGCGCTTGCCGTGGGCCGCGCTGGGCCCCGAGGGCGAGCGGCGTCTGCTCGAGGACGGCATCTCGGTCCGCTGCATCGTCGGTGAGGACGCCATCCCGTCGACGACGCCGACAGCGACGGCGTCGACGCGATCGTCGCGCGCGCCTACTGAGCCTCACCCATCCGCGCGCCATGCGCGTCGGGCTCCACGGCAGCGACCTCGCGCAGGGATGACAGCAGGACGCCGCGCCACTCATTGGCGCAAGTCAGGTGCACGTCATGGCCGGTATCCGGGATCAGGGAGCGCCGCCGCCCTTGCGTCCGCCTCGGCAGCAGTGACCATCCCCTTGCCGGCGCGAACCACCAGCGTTAGACGACCAATCCGCGATCAGTGGCACGATCGTCCGGCCTTGCGGCTCCGACACGCGTGGAGCTCGCGCGGAGCAGCAGCGGCCGGGCGCGACGCCAGCCGGCCCTCTCGGACCTCATCCCGATCTCGTTTTTACTGCTCGTGCTAGCGACCGGCCGGGATCACGCCGCGATAGGCCCTCGGCCAGGTCGATGATCGGGACGGCGTCCCGTTCGTCGGCGTGACAGGGTCGGGTGCGGCAGACCGAGCCGGGATCTCAGCTAGTGGCGCTTTCGAAGTCTCGACGCCGTCGATTGCGTCGCGGGTCGTAGGCGTTCCAGGCCATGGATCATGAGGTCGAGTCCGGACTCGAAGACCCGTTCCGGCTCGTGTGCTGTGGAGGAGATCGTGACCGCCACGACCAGCCACAGGAACGGGTGGGAAAGAAGTGCTGCCTGGTCCACACCGACGCGAAACCGAGCTCCCGCGCCAGCTCGACCCGCTCGAGATGCTGACGCACCGCCCCCAACGCAGAGCCGGATGCTGACCTGGGTCGGGCGATGCGCCTGGGCGCGACCTCGTCTCGTCAGCACCCTGCCGGAGTGCAGACCTTGAACGAGTCAACGGAGAGCCCCGTGCCGTTCTGCCAAGGCTCGAACCCAAACTCCACGCCGATCAGGTACCAGCTCGAAAGCATGTAGCCGCGGGTGACTGCATCTGCCGCGAGCGGTCCGAGATCGAGGTCGGTGACGGAATCCGACGGATTCACCAACACGTAACTCACGGTCCCCCCGGGGCTGGGGCCGCCGTGCCAGACGTTCCAGGCGCGTCCACCGATGTTGGCATTGCTCGCCACGACTCCGCCGGCAGGCTGGACCGCCCCTTGCTTTGTCAGCCAGATCATCATCTCGAGATCACCGCCGGCGTTGGGCGAGGTGGGCTGTGTATCCCACCAGACGTCGTAGGCGGTGTCCCAGGCGCCAGGGGCCACGCTCGTGGTCTTGGCCGTGCTCTTGACCGCACCGCCCCGAGCGATCTGACCGACCGCCAGGGGCAGGCCGGAGTTCGTGGTGCAGTAGCCCCAGTGGCAGCCCCTGTACAGGCTCGGGTAGGCGCCTGGTGCTCCGCCGGTCGAGACGTTTATCTCTGAGTGCGCGATCTTGAAGTCCAGACAGCCGTCGTTCGTGATCGAGAACGGTGCGCTTGAACCCCATTCATTCGCCTGGAGGTGGTACTGGTTCGTCTGCAGCTCGGCGACGTTGAAGTCAGTCAGCGTCCGCGTGAAGCCGGACGCACAACCCGAAGGAGGCGGCGCACCGGCACCACGAAAACCGGCCACGGCGGTTGCAACGGCGCCGTTGGTGTAGTGCACGTCGGCGCGGATCTGGTGATTACCTTCGGGTACCACGTAGGGGTTGGCCGTCCCGGCCGAATCATTCGAGCCGGCGAGGTCGTACGGCGCGCTGTGCTCGGTGTGGAACAGGTTGCCGTCGATCCAGAACTCGACCGTGGACGCGCCCGTGCCGAGGTTGTCGGCGAACACGTAGAGGTTCGAACCAGTCTGGTAGTCGCCGCCTAGCGGACTCGCAGGTGATCGAGTCGCGCTGGGAGCTGCCATCAGAGCAGGTTGCGGAGGACGCGGTTCGGTCGACGTGTAACTCGACGAGACCGTTTCGAGCAGGGTCGACCCGTCGTAGACCTTTGCTCGGACGCTGTGCGAACCCGCTGCTGGAACCGGGAAGGCCTTGGCCGTGCCCGTCGAGTCGTTCGAGCCTGCCAGGTCAAAAGGCGGCTTCGTCTCGGTGCGATAGGCCGACTGCGAGCCATCGAGGTAGAAGGTCACCTTGGTCGCGCCAGCCGTCGGCAAGACGAAGACATAGATGTTGGAGCCGGCTCCGAAGCTCGAACCCTGGAGTGGGCTCGGACTCGAGCG
>JBKPMS010000123.1:0-27556 GCA_046732275.1 Actinomycetota bacterium
CGGAACGCCTATCTCCCGTTTCGCGAGGGCGAGGGCATCGCGCAGTTCACGAGCGATCCCGTCTTTCGCTCCCGTCTCGCGGTGCCGCCGGAAGAAGACCCATTGGTCGCGGCGGGAACGATGCTGGCGCTCTTCCCGAACCTCGCCCTGACGTGGCAGGACCTTGCCTGGCTGCGTGAGCAAACGTCGCTGCCGCTGCTCGTCAAGGGTGTTCTCACGGCCGAGGACGCGCGTACCGCCTTTGCTTCCGGCGTCGACGGGATCATCGTCTCGAATCACGGCGGACGGCAGGTCGACGGGGCAGTCGCCGCGCTCGATGCGCTCGCCGAGGTGCGTGAGGCGCTCGGTGTCGAGGCCGTCGTGCTGATGGACGGCGGCGTCCGCTCGGGGGCCGACGTCGTCAAGGCGCTCGCCGTCGGTGCGGATGCAGTCCTCGTCGGGCGCCCCTACGTCTACGGGCTCGCGGTCGGCGGTCAGCAGGGCGTCGCCGCCGTCCTGACACAGCTTGCGGCGGAGACCGACCTGACGCTCGCGCTCGCCGGCGGCGAGAGCGCCCGCGACCCCGACTCCGCCTGGATCGCCGCGACGTAATCGCCGCGGTGATTCAATTGCGCCCGTGAACCTGCGCGACGCTCCGGACGAGGCCGATTTCCGCACCGGCGTTCGCGCCTGGCTCGACGAGAACCTGCCGGCGGAGCCGGGTCGCGAATGGAGCCGCAAGATGTACGACGCCGGGTATGCCGGGTTGACCTGGCCGGAGGAGTTCGGCGGACGAGGCGCGCCGTACAGCCATCAGGCGATCGTGCTCGAGGAATTTGCGCGCGCCGGCGCCCCGTCGCACATGGGCGTCATCGGGCTGGGGATGGCCGGGCCGACGATCATGGCGCACGGCAGCGACGAGCAGAAGCGCCGCTACCTGCCGAAGATCCTCTCCGCCGATGAGATCTGGTGCCAGGGCTTCTCCGAGCCCGACGCCGGCTCGGACCTGTCTTCCGTCCGCACCCGCATCGAGCCGCGCGACGGGCACTTCGTCGTCAACGGGCAAAAGGTCTGGTCGTCGTTCGCGCACATCGCGGACTACTGCATCCTCGTCGGCCGCAGCGACCCGGAATCGCAGCGCCACGCGGGCCTGACCTACGTGATCGCGGACATGAAGGTCCCAGGTGTGGAGGTGCGGCCGCTCCGACAGATCACCGGCGAGGCCGAGTTCAATGAGATCTTCTTCACGGACGTGGAGGTGCCCCAGGAGAACCTCCTCGGCGAGATCGGCGGCGGCTGGCAGGTTGCGATGACGACGCTGCTGCACGAGCGCGGCACCCTCGGCTTCGCGCTGACCGGCACGCTGGAGATGCAGGTGACGAAGCTCATCGCCCTCGCGAAGGAGCGCGGGGTCGACGATCCGCTCCTCCGCGACCGCGTCGCGCAAGAGTGGATCGAGCTCCAGGCGCTCAAGTACACGAACTACCGCTCGCTGACGACACTGATGGAGACGGGAATCCCGGGCCCCGAGGGCTCCGGCTCGAAGCTCCACTGGTCAGAGCAGAACCAGCGCCTGACGAAGCTTGCACTCGAGCTTCTGGACGGCGAGGACGACGGCTACTGGGGCCATCAGCAGCTGCGGAGCCGCGGCAACACGATCGAGGCCGGGACGAGCGAGATCCTCCGGAACATCATCGCCGAGCGCGTCCTCGGCCTTCCCAGGAGCCGCTGATGCAGTTCGCGTTCACCGAAGAGCAGGAGCTGCTGCGGCGCGAGGCGCGGGACGCGCTCTCGCGGAACGGCGCGTCGGCGTGGACGCAGGAAGAGCTTCGCGGCGCGGAGCTCGGCTTTCTCGACCAGGCCGTGCTCTTCGAGGAATTCGGTCGTGCAGGGCAGGGGGCGGCCTACTTCGATCCGGAGCGTCCTGAGGACGAGCAGCTTGCGACGCTCTCGCTCGAGGCGGTCGGTATTGCGGCCAAGGCACTGGAGCTCGGTATCGAGCACGCGAAGTCCCGTCACCAGTTCGGCCGGCCGATCGGCGTCTACCAGGCGGTCTCACACCGCCTCGCCGACACGTATGTCGAGACGGAGCTGGCGCGGTCGCTCGCGTACTGGGCGGCGTGGTGCGTCGCCGAGCAGGACGAGCAGGCGCCGACGGCGGTCGCTGCAGCCAAGAGCTACTGCAGTGACGTCGCGGTCGCCGCCTGCGAGCGTTCGATCCAGATCCACGGCGGGATCGGCTTCACGTGGGAGCACGTGCTTCACCGCTACTACAAGCGGGGGCTCGAGATCCAGGCCTTTGGCGGCTACCCGCGCGCCTACCGCGCCAGGGTCGCGGCCTCGCTCCTCGACGGATGACGCGCACCGCGCTCGTGACGGGCGCGTCCTCGGGTATCGGCGAGGCGTGCGCCGTGCGGCTTGCGCGCAACGGCTGGCGCGTGCTCGCCTGCGTCCGACGTGTCGGGGACGCCCCGCCCGACACCGAAGAGGTGCTGCTCGACGTCACCGACGACGAGCAAGTGCGCACGGTCGCCGAACAGGTCGAGGAGCTGCACGGCCTCGTCAACAACGCCGGCATTGCGCTCGCCGCCCCGTTGGAGTTTGTGCCGCTCGACGAGCTGCGGCGCCAGCTCGACGTGAACGTGGTCGGACAGGTGGCGGTGACGCAGGCGCTGCTGCCGCAGCTTCGTCGCGCACGGGGGAAGGTCGTCTTCGTGGGTTCGATCGCGGGGCGCAGCGCACTGCCGTTTCTGGGGCCATACGCCGCGTCCAAGCATGCGCTCGAGGCGATCGCGGACTCGCTTCGTGTCGAGTTGCAGCCGTTCGGCGTCGACGTGACCATCGTCGAGCCCGGCACGGTCAGCACGCCGATCTGGACGAAGTCGGCGGAACGGGCGGCGAAACTCCAGGAGCGGATGCCGCCGACGCTCGGCGAGCTGTACGGCGACCGCCTCGCCGCCCTCGGTCGTGTCGCGCAGAAGCGCGGCGGCAACGGCGCGTCTGCGGCCGACGTCGCGCAGGTCGTCGAGACGGTGTTGACGAGCGCGAGCGCGCGGACGCGCGTGCTCGTGGGCCGCGACGCGAAGCTCCGAGCAGGGATCGAGCGCTTGCCCGATCGTCTGCGCGACCGGGTGTACGAGCGCGTCCTGTTGCGCTAAAAGGAGGACCCATGGACGGCCTGATGATGAATTTCCAGCTCACGCTTCCACCGCTCTTGCGACGCGCAGAGACCTTCTTCGGCGACAAGGAGATCGTCACCCGCCTGGCCGACAGGAGCTTCCACCGGTACACCTATCGCGACCTGGCGCGGCGGTCGAGGCAACTCGGAGTCGCCCTCCAGCAGCTCGGCCTCGAGCGCGGCGACCGCGTCGCGACGCTGTGCTGGAACCACTACCAGCACTTCGAGGCGTACTTCGGCATCCCGTGCGGCGGCTTCGTGCTGCACACGCTGAACATCCGCCTGCATCCGAACGACATCGGTTACATCGCTGCGCATGCGGGCGATCGCGCGCTCATCGTCGACCGCAGCCTCGTCCCGCTCTACGAGCAGTTCAAAGACGACACGGACATCGAGCACGTCTTCGTGGTCGAGGACGGGTATGAGCAGCTCCTCGACGGGGCGAGCGCGGACGACTGGTCTGAGCCCGACCTGGAGGAGAACGAGGCCGCCGCGATGTGCTACACGAGCGGCACGACCGGGCGGCCGAAGGGCGTCGTCTACTCCCACCGCTCGACCGTGCTCCATACGCTCGGCGTCGCGTCGATGTGCCCGAACGGCCGCGCGATTTCCGAGAAAGACGTCCTGCTGCCCGTCGTGCCGATGTTCCACGCGAACGCGTGGGGCTATCCGTACCTCGCCGCGATGCTCGGTTCGAAGCTCGTCTTCCCCGGCCCGTGCCTCGATGCCGAAAGCCTGCTCGAGGACTTCGTGCAGGAGCGTGTCACCTGGACTGCGGGTGTGCCGACCCTCTGGCTCGGCATGCTGCAACAGCTCGAGGCGAGCCCCGGCAAGTGGGATCTCTTGCACATGCGCGGCATGCTCGTCGGCGGCTCTGCGGTGCCGAGGTCGCTGATCGCGGCCTACAAGAAGCACGGCCTGAGCATCGTCCAGGGCTGGGGGATGACCGAGACCTCGCCGGTCGCGTCGACGACGGACCTGATCGGCGACCTACGCGGCGCGGATCCCGATACGCAGCTCGACTTCCAGGCGACGGCCGGGGTGCCGCTGCCGCTCGTCGAGATCCGCGCCCGGGTCGGCGACGAAGAGGTCCCGTGGGACGGTGAGTCGATGGGCGAGCTCGAGGTGCGCGGCCCGTGGGTGGCGGCGTCCTACTACGACTCGCCGGACCAGGCCGACCGCTGGACCGAGGACGGCTGGTTCAAGACCGGAGACATCGTGTCGATGCATACCCGTGGGTTCATCCAGATCAAGGACCGCTCGAAGGACGTGATCAAGTCGGGCGGGGAATGGATTTCGTCGGTCGACCTCGAGAACGCGCTGATGGCGCACCCGGCTGTCGCCGAGGCGGCCGTCATCGGCATCCCCGACGAGAAGTGGTCGGAGCGGCCGCTCGCTGCTGTCGTGCTCAAGGAAGGGATGTCGGCGTCCGCCGACGAGCTGCGAGAGTTCCTCGCGCCACGGTTCGCGAAGTGGTGGCTCCCCGACCGCTATGAGTTCGTCTCCGAGATTCCGAAGACAGCCGTCGGGAAATTCCGCAAGACGGCGCTGCGCGAGCAGTTCGCGGCGACGTCGCTCGCGGCTTCTTCCTAGGGTCGGTCGGCGACCTTCACGAGCGCCTTGCCGCGGTTCTCGCCGCGCATCATCGCGAGCCACGCGCGCGGCGCGTTCTCGAGCCCATCGGTTATGTCCTCGCGATAGCGGATGCTCCCGTCCGCGACCCAGCGGGCCAGGCGTTTCCCGACGTCGGCGAAGCGGTGGGCGTGGTCGTTGACAAGGAAGCCCTCCATCCGCGCCCGGAAGGTGATGAGCAGGACCGGGTGGAACGTCGGTTGCGGACGCTCGAGGTTGTACTGCGAGACCTGGCCGCAGATGACGATCCGCGCGCCGACCGCGAGGCGACGGTGTACCGCGTTCGAGATCTCGCCGCCGACGTTGTCGAAGTAGACGTCGACCGTCTCGTCGTGGAGCAAACCGGCGACGTCGTCCGTCTTGTAGTCAACGGCAACGTCGTACCCGTACAGCTCACGTAGCTCGCGCACCTTCTCAGCACCGCCGGCGATGCCGACGGTGCGGCACCCGGCAAGCTTCGCGAGCTGACCGGCGATCTGGCCGACCGCGCCGTGCGCGGCGGAGACGACGACGGTGTCGCCGGGCTGCGGCCGGCCGACGTCGAACAGGCCGATGTAGGCGGTGAGGCCCGTCGCGCCGACGACGTGCAGGGCGAGCGTCGGCGGCTCGAGGCCCGGCGGGACGGGGCGGAGCGCGCCGCCGCGCGCCACCGCATGCTCCTGCCAGCCGAGCTGGCCGACCACGAGCTGCCCGGGCTCGAAGCGCGAGTCGTGGCTCGTGACGACTTCGCCCAGCGTCTGCGACGTGATGACGTCGCCGACCTCGAGCGATCTGGCGTACGAACGGACTCCGCTCATCCGTCCGCGCTGATACGGATCGAGCGAGACATAGAGCGCCCGGACGTGCACCTCGCCCGGCCCGGGCTGCGGAATCTCGACCTCGTCGAGCGTGAAGTCGGACTCCTCCGGGACGCCGACCGGGCGCGACGCGAGCGTGATCCGGCGGTTCATCGGGTTAGCATCGCAGGCCGTGCGCCTCGGCTTCTACATGGGCTACCCCCCGCCGGGCACGAGCCCGCTCGAGCTGATCGCGCTGGCGCAGGAGGCCGAGCGGCTGGGTTACGACTCCGCGTGGGCGGCCGAAGCCTGGGGAACGGATGCGGTGACCGTGCTCTCGTGGCTCGCCGCGACGACGACACGGCTGCGAATCGGCTCGGCGATCATGCAGATGCCGGGCCGTTCCCCGGCGAACACGGCGATGACGGCGGCGACGCTCGACCTCATGTCGGACGGGCGCTTCCTGCTCGGTCTCGGCACGTCGGGCCCGCAGGTCGTCGAGGGCTGGCACGGGCGCCCTTGGGGCAAGCCGCTGACGCGGACTCGGGAGTACGTGGAGCTCGTCCGGGCCGCTCTTCGCCGGGACACGGTCGAGCTGCACGGAGACGAGTACGACGTTCCGTACTCCGGCGAGGATGCAACCGGTCTCGGCAAGCCGCTGAAGCTGATGCTCCGGCCGCTCCGCCCTGACATCCCGATCTACCTCGCGGCGCTCGGCCCGAAGAACGTTCGGCTGGCGTTCGAGATCGCCGACGGCTGGCTTCCGATCTACTTCTCTCCGGAGCGTGCACGCGATGCATTCGGATACGAGCCGCGAGAGGAGTTCGACATCGCGCCGTCTGTCCAGGTCGTCGTCAGCGACGACGTCGGGGCGGCGCGCGACGTCGTGCGGCCGATGCTGGCGCTCTACATCGGCGGCATGGGCTCGCGCGGCGTGAACTTCTACAACGCGCTCGTGCGTCGCTACGGCTACGAAGCCGAGGCGGACCGGATCCAGCAGCTCTATCTCGAGGGCAAGAAGCGTGAGGCGGCGGCGGCTGTTCCCGATGAGCTCATCGACGACGTGTCGCTCGTCGGGCCGAAGGAGCGAATCGCGGAGCGACTCGAGGCGTGGCGCGACGCGGACGTGACCACGCTGCTCGTCGCGACCCACGACATCGGCGCCGTGCGCACGATGGCAGAGCTCGTACTGTGACCTTAGGGGGACGGAAGGAGGGGCAGCAGGCATGGCAGTCAACAGGGAGTTGGATGAAGGCCGGTATCCGGTCGAGTTCGCGGTCGACTATCCCGACCGCTCGCTGAACCGCTTGACGACGGCGTTCAGGATCATCGTCGCGATCCCGATCTTCATCGTCGCCGCCGCGCTCGGTGGACACGAGCAGAGCTACGAGGCCGGTCGTTACGGCTGGACGGTTGCGACGGGCGCGGGAGGGCTGCTGTTTCTTGCCCCGCTTCTGATGATCGTCTTTCGCCAGAAGTACCCGCGCTGGTGGTACGACTGGAACCTGGAGTTCCAACGGTTCTCGAACCGCATCGGCGTCTACGTTGCGTTGATGGACGACCAGTACCCGTCGACCGACGAGCGGCAGAGCGTCAGGCTCGACTACGTCTACCCGGACGCGAGGCAGGGTTTGAATCGCTGGCTGCCGCTCGTGAAGTGGTTCCTGGCGATCCCGCACTACATCGTGCTCGCGTTCCTGTGGCTTGCGGCGATCGTCGTGGTGATCATCACGTGGTTCGCGATCCTCTTCACCGGCCGGTATCCCCGGGGCCTGTTCAACTTCGTCGAGGGGGTCTTCCGGTGGACGAACCGCGTGATCGGCTACGCGTTCGCCCTCGTCACGGATCAGTACCCGCCCTTCCGGCTCGGCCCGTAGGGCCGTGTCCCAGGGACTGTCCCTCGGACCTGTCCAGGGGACTGTCCCTCGGACCTGGCTGTTAGCTCTTCGCCGCGACCGCCGCGGAGCGGCGAAGGGCCCGCCCTGCCTTGTTCAGCGCCTCCACCGCGAAGAACTTGGCGTCGTTCTGCACCGTGATCGCCGTCTCGAAGCCTGATCTCGGCCACGTTCCGATGCGGCTCAGCTTGCCGGCCGTGTCGCCCGCGTAGACGGCCCAGCGCGCGACCTCGGTAGCGCCGTTCCAGCTCGCGTACACCGTGGTCACGGCCGGTCGCTGCTTTACGGCCAATGCCGGGCGGTCCGTCGGATGGCCTTGCCACACGAAGCGGTAGGCGCGGTACGAGTCGGCATCCTGGCCAGGGGGCTTGCCGTGGCCGAAGTACGCATCCCAGAGAACGCGCCCGCTCTTGTCGAACTCCGTCGCGTACGGCCAGCCGCCCCAGCCCACGAAGACATGCCCGTCTGGCAGGACCTGCGCATTGCCCTCGAAAGGCGCCAGCAGTTTCTTCGGATGCCGATAGCTGCGCACGAGCGTCGCCCGCTTCGTCTTCGGATCCGCACGGAGGACGAGGACTCGCGAGAACTTCTCGACCGGCGGCGCCGCGCCGTTGTCGAAGACGGTGATCGTCCCGTCCGGCTGCCGACGGGCGTCGTGCTGCCAAGCGAACCGCGCTCTGGGACCGAGCTTGAAGTCGGACTTCTTGCCGCCCAGCCGCCACAGGATCTTGCCCGTGCG
This sequence comes from Actinomycetota bacterium, assembly GCA_046732275.1. Lineage (GTDB taxonomy): Bacteria > Actinomycetota > Thermoleophilia > Gaiellales > Gaiellaceae > 3-1-20CM-4-69-9. The sequence goes on from JBKPMS010000123.1 coordinate 8,200, forward strand.
CCGGTCGATCTCGTAGAGCGCATGCGTGTTCCGGCCCGACACGAGCAGGTTGCCGTTCGGCTCCACGTCGATCGAGTTCAGATGGATGTAGTCGTAGGGAAACGGTTTCGTCCCGAGCTGCTTCTTCGGAGGCTTCGAATAGGACTCCTGGACGCCGATCTCCGGGTAGCTGTGCCATTCGAACAGGACGCGGCGCGTCGGGATGTCGATCTCCTGCACGATCCCGTCCCAGATGCGCCCGTCCTTCGGGCCGCCGATCGAACGAAGATCGACCGCCTTCCGGTGGTAGATGGTGACGAAAGCCTTGTCGTCTCTGATCAGGAATTCGTGCACGTCGCCGGCGAGGCCCTTGCCCGGCCGGACCTCTCCGATCGGCCGGTAGGAGTGGTCGTAGATCACGTACCACCCGTTGCCGACGCCCACGTTCGACAGGCGCCCGCGCCACCACGTCAACACGGGCTGGCCGCGGTAGCGCTGCACGCGAACGTCCGTAATCCCCTTCGTGAACTTCAGGGGGTGGAACCAGACGAGCTGGCCGCGGTTGTCGATGATCATCGGCCCCGCCTGGCGGACGGCCATCTTCGCTCCCAGGAAGACGTAACCGGGCGCGGTGCCTTTTGCGGGGACGTCGATGCGGACTTGCGGCGGCTTCAGGTCCGGGCGCGACACGAACGTCATCGCCGGGCCGGGCTTCGGCTCCGGCTCCGCCGCGGGCTTCTCTGCCGCCGGCTTCTGGGCAGCCTGCTGCGCCGCTTTCTCGTCGCCGCTGCAGCCGGCGACGAGGAGCGCCGCCGCAACCGCCAGCAGGGCCGCACGCTTCACGTCCCGGAGCATAGACGGCACTTCAGTCGCGACCGACGACGCTCGAGAGCGCCAGGGAGTGGCCGAGCCGGTCGAGTGCACGCACTGCGACCCACGCCGCGCCGCGCGGCAGCGGGATGGCCTCCTCGAAGCCGGTCTTCGGAACGGTGCGCGCGGGCCGCAGTTTCTTCTTGTCCGCGCCCGCGAGGAGCTGCCAGGCACTGACCTCCGTCGCTCCGTTCCAGCTCACGTAGACCTTGTCGCGCACGACGGCTACGGCTGGAGGCTTCCTTGGCCGGCCGACCCACGGGAAGCGGTAGGCGCGGTACGAGTCGGCGCCGTGGCGCGCGAACCGCGCGTCGAGGAGCGCCACGCCTTGCGGCCCGAACTCGGTGAACCACGGCTCGTGGCCCCAGCCGACGAGGTAGTGCCCTTTCGGCAGCATCTGCATGTTCCCCTGGTCGACCGCGACGATCGGTGGTGTGTGCACGAAGGTACGGGCGACGGTCGCCATCTTGCGGCGCTCGTCGAGCTGCAGCACCAACCCGCGCGACTGCCGCCGCAGCCTCGGCGCGGCGGCATTGTCGAAGAGCGAGATCGTGCCGTTCGGAAGCCGCCGTGCGTCGTGCTGCCAGCCGAAGCGCGCACCGCGTCCGAGCTCGAAGTTGCTTCGCCGGCCGCCGAGGCGCCAGATGATGTCGCCGGTCCGGCGGTTGATCTTGTAGATCGCGTGCGTGTTGCGTGCCGAGACGAGCAGATTGCCGTCGTGGTCGACGTCGATCGAATTGATGTGGAAGTAGTCGTAGATGTTGCTCGGGGACTTGGGCAAGCGGTAGTAGGACTCGACGAGCAGCACGTGGCCGATGCTGTGCCACTCGAAGAGCACGCGCCCGGTCTTGATGTCCACCTCCTGAAGCGCGCCTTCGAGGACTTTCCGGCTCTTCACGCGCACGACGTGAGAGAGGGTCATCAGCGCCGTGTTCCGCTTCGTGATGAGGAACTCGTGCATGTCGCCTGCGAGATGATTTCCGGGCCGGACGTGCGCGACGAGGCGATAACGGTTGTCGTAGATCGAGTAGCGACCCAGTCGCTTTCCGTCCGCCGAGCGGCCGTGCCACCATGTGATCACGGGCTTGCCGCGGTAATGCTGGACGCGGAAGTCGGTGACGCCCTTCGCGTCGGTCGGCAGGAACCACACGACCCGGCCGCGGTTGTCGAGGATCAGCGGCCCCGCCTGCTCGACCTTCTTCTTCGGCGCGATGAAGATATAGCCCGGTAACACGCCGTTGTTCAGCGCGAACAGCTTCACACGCGGTGGTCGCAGGTCGGGGCGCGACACGAACTCGCGATGGGGCGCGTCACCGCGCTGCGCCGCGGCGCCGGCTGCGCACCCGAAGACGACGAGCGCTGCGACGCCGATGGCCGACGGCAGGCGCATCCGCTAGGCGACCTCTTCGATGCGGTGGGCCGGACGCATGATCAGGAGCAGAGGCGCGATTACGATCACCGTCGCGCCGATCGCCAGGGCGGCGACGCCGATGGCGTCCAGCGCGTAGCCGCCGAGGAGGGCGAGGCAGGCCCCGAGCAGCGCTCCGAGGAGATCGTTGAAGCCGAGGAGCTTGCCGCGCTCTGCCGGGTTGGTGCGGTCCGCGAGCTGCGCGGTGGCAGCGACGAACGAGATGTTCCAGCCGACTCCGAGGCCGAGGAGCAGCACTGCGGTGGCAAAGACACTCTCTGCCTGCAGCAAACCGATCGTCGAGAGTCCCATCACGACAAGTCCGATCTCGAGCGCGATTGTCCTGCCGATGCGGTCGATCACGGCGCCGATCACGAGGACGAGGGCGTACATGCCGAAGACGTGTGCGGCGATGATCGGGAAGACCGAGTCCTGACTGTGGTGGTTGTGCTCGACGACGACGTAGCCGGTCAAGTTCATCACCGACACCATCACTGCAAAGCTCGCCAGCGCCGCGAGCATCGCCGGGATCACGCCCGGACGCCGAACGAGCTCGGGCAGCGGCGCCGCGGTGAAGACGGCGCCCTCGTCGCGCGCGCCGATCGCCTCGGCGATCTTCTTGGGATCCGGGCGGACGAACTGCACCAGCGCAAGCGCGACGAGCGCAATTCCTCCCGCGACGAGCCATGGAACCGTCAGCGCGTCGGCCTCGACGTCCTTGCCGGCGAAGAGCGGGCTGAAGACCGTCGGGCCGAGGATCGCACCGAACACGGAACCGAAGAGGACGTACGAGATGCCGCGCGCGCGGCGTTCGGGTGGGTACATGTCGCCCGCTGCCGTACGAATCAGCAACGCGATCCCGCTCGCGGCCCCGATGCACGCGAAGCCGAGGATCACGAGCGGCGTCGACCCGGTCCGCGTGGCGAGAGCCGTGATGCAGCACCCGACAGTGGCGAGAGCGAAGCCGCCCGTCATCACGGGAGTTCGCCCGACTCGGTCCATCAGGCGCCCAGCCGGCATGGCCGTCAGCCCCGAGAACGTCAGGAAGATCGCGGGGCCGAGACCGAGCAGTCCTCGGACACCTGTAACGAGCACGAAGGTCAGCGACGACACCGCCGCGACGAGCTGCAGAACTGCGGAGTTCACCGCCATCGTCGCGGAGAGGATGATGGTGTTGCGCCGAATCGGCAGGCTCGGCGCAGCTCCGCTCACCACGCAGGCATTCAACCACGCGGACGGCGCGATCTCGGTGTTCGTCGTTGGTCCGGCGGCGGCGCTCGGCAGGTTGCTTCAATTTGGCTCGTGAGGCGCGTGGCGTTCCTCGTTCCCCTCGCCCTCCTTCTCGTGGCTTGTGGGACGTCAGGCGGCCCGGCGCAGATCACGGTGGGGGCGGCCCGGACCTTTCGTCTCGTCGACTTCGCTCCCGCACAGTTCAAGGCCGCCCAGCCGTCGCGCCTCTCGTTCACGATCGAGCAGCCTTCCGGTCAACCGCTGACGAGCTACCGCACGGGCAGCGGCCCGCACACGGGCGTTCACGTGATCGTCGTGCGCAACGATCTCGGCGCGATCATCCACAAGCATCCGCGGCCGGGGCCCGACGGAAAGGTCAGCGAGACGCTCACGCTGCCGACACCCGGCCGGTACCGCCTTGTCGTCGACGCGTATCCGAACCTGCAAGGGCCGCTGCGGAACTTCCAGCTCTTTCGGTGGATCACCGTCCCAGGACGAGCCGTCGATCAGTCGCTGCCGTCCTTCCATCAGACGGTCACCGTCAACGGTTACCGCTTCACGCTTCGCCATCCGCCACGGCTGCGGGCAATCGAGCCCGCGTTCCTGACGATCAGAGTGGCGCGCCCGGACGGCACGCCGGCGACCTTCTCGCCGTGGTTCGGGGCCCTGGCGCACGCAATCTTCTTCCGAGCCGGCTCACTCGACTACTTCCACACGCATGTCTGCTCTCCGGGCATGTCCGGCTGCACGAGCATCCTCGGCGGCGCGCGCGTGACCGGGACGACGTCGCGTCCCGGACAGCTTCGCGTTGGGGTCCTGTTGCCTGTTCCGGGAACGTGGCGGCTGTTTCTGCAAACGAAGGTGGACGGGCGCGTGATGACTGCGCCGTTTACGCTGACCGTGAGGTGAGAGTGCGGAGCGTTCGTCTCGCGATCGTCCTCGGCAGCGCGATGCTCGTCATCTTGACCGCACGCAGCATCGCGTATGCGGTCACGCCTGGGACGGCCGCCCGCGTGCTCGAGCATCGGGCCGGCGGCCCGTCGCTGCCGATCATCGCGATTGTTGCCCTGATGCTCGCCGCTTCCGCGGCGATCGTCGTCTGCTGGCTCGCTTCGCTCGCTGTGCGCGAACGCGCCCTGCTCGAGGATCGAGCCGCACCGCGTTTCCGCGTCGGCCGGATGCTGGCGCTCGCCTTCGTGTTCGCGGTCGCGACCACCACCGGCGGAGGCTTCTTCGAGGCTTACATTCACTGGCGCGAAGGGCTCGGCTGGCACGGGCTCAACTGCATCGCCGGGCCGGTTCACCAGAACCTCCTGCCGATCCAGTGCGCGCTTTCGCTGGTCGCCGCCGCGGTCCTCGCCGCCGCCGAGCACATCGGCCGCTGGATGCGGCGAACCTTTGCAGCGCTGCGTGCAATTCCGCCGCGCCTACGGGAGCGAAGCTGCGCTGCGCCGCTCCCGTGCAGTGACCCGCCGCGCCGCTCTGCACGCATCGCTTCGGGCGGGCCGCGCGCGCCGCCGGCGTTCGCCTGACGCCGTATTCACCGAAGCGAAAGGAGAACGACACACATGAGGTATTCGCGCGCAAGCCTGCGCGTCGGCGTCCTGCTTGTCGTGGGAGGCGCCGCGCTGGTCCTCGTCGGCAACGCGCTCGCGCACGCAGCGATGAGTCCGCCCGTCGTGCTCGACAAACACACGCAGGTCTTCACGCTCGCCGTGCCCACGGAGAAGGAGGGCGCCACGACGACGACCGTGGAACTGACGCCACCGTCCGGCTTCTCCGTCGACTCCTTTGCTGCGTCGCCGGGCTGGACGCGGAAGGTGCAGCAGACGGGCTCGGGCGAGGAGACCCAGATCCAGAAGGTGACGTGGTCGGGAGGCAACACGCCGCATGGGGAAGCAGCGATGTTCCAGTTGCTCGGATCCGCAGATGCGGCGAAGACGTACAGCTTCCCGGTGAGACAGGTCTATTCCGACGGTTCCGTCGTCGACTGGTCGGGGCCGGAGTCGTCGGATACGCCGGCGCCGACGGTCGAGACGAAGTCGTCACTCGGCGGAGGCGGCAGCAACACGCTTGCGATCGTCGCTCTGATCGTGGCAGCAGTGGCAGCGATCCTGGCCGTCGCCGCCCTGGTCGTTCGGTCCGGGAGACGCGCGCTCACGTGACGGCGCGGGCGCGCGGCGCACTGCTCGTCGTTGCGGGTGCGGCAGCTCTGGCGCTACCCGCGGCCGCCTGGGCGCATGCGGTGCTGCTGCGCACTAGCCCGCAGGCGAGCGTCGTCGTCAACCGTCCGCCGCCCGTCGTGCTGCTCGAGTACTCGGAGCCAGTCGAACCGCGGTTCGCCGTCGTCTCCGTCACCGACGCTGCGGGCAGCCAACAGCGGGCGGGCCCGGCGCGACGTTCGGCGACGGATCCGACGACGCTCGTCGTGCCGCTCAAGCGGCTCGCTCAGGGTTGGTACCTCGTCTACTGGCGCGTGATCTCAGTCGACGGGCATCCGGTTCGCGGGGCGTTCACGTTCGCAGTCGGGCCGAACCCCGGGCCGGCGCCGCAATTCAACATCCCCTCGATCTCCGAGACTGCGGCGACCCCTCGGCTGATCGCCGCCAGGTCCGTTGCGTTCCTGTCGGTGATGGCTGCGATCGGCCTGTTCGTTCTGCGGATCGGCATCGCGCGGCCTGTCGTGCGGAGAGTGCCGGGTAGCAGGCTGCGCGCGGTCTCGATCGCTCTCGGGATTGCGTGTGCCGTGGGGTTGATCGTCATTCCCGTCTACGTCGACATGGCGACAGCGCAGTTCTCGCTGCGCTCGGCGTTCGACGTCGGCACTCTCGTCCCACTCTTCCGTCAATCCGCCTTCGGCCGCGGCTACCTCGACATGGAGATCACGTTCGCCCTCTTCGTCGTCGCGGCCGGGCTCGCATTGTGGGTGGACCGCCCGGAGCGCGAGCGGCGGTCGATCGCAGAGCTCCTCGCACTTGCCGGTGCGTACGCTGCCGCCGCTGCAACCCTGGCGATTCCCGGCCTCGCAGGGCATGCGGCCCAGTACTCACCACGCGCTGCACTGCTTCCGTTCGACTGGCTGCACCTCGCGGCAGGCTCGATCTGGATCGGCGGGCTCATCGGCCTGCTCGTTCTCTGGTCGAGCCTCGGGGTCGCGCGGCGCGTGGCGGGCCTGATCGTCTGCGTGCCGCGCTTCTCCAACGTGGCATTCGTGTCGGTACTCGCGCTGATCGGCTCCGGGGTCGGCGCGGCCCTCATCCACGTGCCGACGCTCTCGTCGCTCTGGCAGACGTCCTACGGCCAGACACTCCTCGTCAAGATCGGGCTGCTCTCGGGAACCCTGCTCCTCGCAGCGGTGAACCTCCTCCGCACGAGGCCGCGTCTCGCGGCGAGCGGGACGCGGCCGGAGCTCGGCACGGGCACTGCTGTCTCACTGCGCCGGCTCGTCGCCGGCGAGGTCCTGCTCGTCGGTTCGGCGATCGTCGCCGCGGCCGTCCTCTCTAGCCTGCCGCCGCCGGCGAAGGCACTGGCGAGCGCCGGTTCGGCGAGCTCGCGTGTCGGGCCCGGTCCAGTTAGCGAAGTTGTCAACAAGAACGGCTATCGATTCGAGGTCAAGGTGACGCCGAACCGAGCGGCGGCGCCGAACAACTTCTCCGTACGGATCACACGTGATGGGAAGCCGGTGAAGATGGACAGCGTCGTCCTCAGGTTTGCGATGCTCGACATGGAGATGGGGACGCAGAGCTACGAACTCCCGGCAACCGCGCCGGGCGTCTACGAGCGCGCGCTACCCGCGCTCGTCATGGTCGGCCATTGGAGCCTCGGCTTCGAAGTCACTCCTCCGGGACAGGCACCATTCGAGGTCCTTCTCATCGACCGAGCCGCCGGATGAGATCGCCGCTTGCCCTCCTCGCCGCTTCGCTCATTGCGCTCTGCGCGGGCGCTGCTGCGTGCATCGTCGCGATCCTTCTGGCAACGGATGTCCTCGGCTAGACGCGCGGCTGCACTCGCCGCGCTCGGCCTCTTCCTCGCCTTGCCGGCCGGCGCCGGCGCGAACGGCGACCCGGCGAGTGACTACCTGCTGGTGCGTGACACCTTCCTGCCGCTCACGGCCGGGGTTGACCAGGAGGCCGTCAAGCGGCTTGACGAGACGATCAAGGCGGCGGACGAGTCGGGCTACAAGATCAGGGCGGCGATGATCCTCAGGCCGACGGACCTCGGAACCGCTTTCTCGCTCTTCCGCATGCCGCAGCGCTATGCGCAGTTCCTCGGGCTCGAGCTCGCGTTCGTCTACCCCGGGCGCCTGCTCGTGGTGATGCCGAACGGCTACGGCTACGCCGTCAAGGGCAAGCCCGATCGCAAAGCGATTCGGGTGCTGAAGCGCGTGCCGCCGCCCGGTGCAGATGCGACGAAAGAGGTCGAAGCGGCGACCCGCGCGATCCGCCAGCTTGCGGCTGCGAACGGTCACCACCTCGAGGTCTCGTCCGGCGATGGGTCGCAGACACGCGACCGGATCACGATTGCGGCCGCGGCGACCGCCGGCCTCGCGGTGATCGCCGCGATCGCGCTGTATCGCAGACAGCGAAAGAGGACGAGCACCTGATCGCTCCGGGCCGTCCCCGCCATCGGTTCAGGATCGACGTACTCTTCTAAGGAGAAACTTAGGTTCTCCTGCTCTCGTATATGACTCTGTACCACCGACGGAGGGAGACGACGTGACGGAGACGCGCAGCGACCTGCCCGCGCCCTCGCCGGCAGAGGCGAAGGAGCGCCTGGAGCAGGCCCTGTTCGAGATCAGACGAATCATCGCCGGACAGGACGACATGCTCGAGCGCGTGCTCGTCTGCCTGCTTGCCCAGGGCCATCTACTCATCGAAGGCGTCCCCGGCCTGGCGAAGACGTTGACGATCAAGACGACTGCAGGCGTGCTCGGCGGCACGTTCTCCCGCATCCAGTTCACGCCCGACCTCGTCCCCTCCGACCTCGTCGGCACGCGGATCTACCGGCCCGGAGAAGGCCAGTTCGACACGGAGCTCGGCCCCGTGTTCTGCAACTTCCTCCTCGCCGACGAGATCAACCGTGCGCCGGCCAAGGTCCAGTCCGCCCTGCTCGAGGTGATGCAGGAACGTCAGGTGACGATCGGCCACACGACCTACCCGGTACCCGAGCCGTTCCTCGCCATGGCGACGCAGAACCCGATCGAGTCGGAAGGGACGTATCCGCTGCCGGAGGCGCAGATCGACCGCTTCATGCTCAAGGTCGTCATCGACTATCCGGAGCACGACGAAGAGCTGACGATCGTGCAGCGGCAGCTCGTCGCGCATCCGGAGCTGCGCCAGGCGCTATCGCTCGACGACCTACGCGCGTTGCAGCGTGCCGTCTTCGACGTCTACGTCGATCCTGCGCTCGTCAGTTACGCGGTGGCGCTTGCGTCGGCGACACGCGAGCCGGTCTCGCACGGCGTTCCGGGGCTGAAGGACTACATCGCGTTCGGCGCGAGCCCGCGCGGTCCGATCAGCCTCGTCCAGGCGGCGCGTGCGCTCGCGCTCGTCCGCGGCCGCGACTACGTGCTGGGCGAGGACCTGCAGGCGCTCGCGAAGGACGCTTTCCGACACCGCCTCGTGCTGACGTACCAGGCGCTCGCCGAAGAGCTCTCTCCGGACACGATCCTCGACCAGGTACTGGCGACCGTGCCCGTGCCGAAGACCGACCTAGCTTCGACGAACGTCGCATGAGCCTCCTCCGGTCGCTCCGGGCTGAGCCGACGCCCGAGCGGCCCGGGCCCGGTCCGCTGCCGGATGCCCTGCTGCGGGCGCTCGATTTCGCGATCGGACGCAGGATCGAAGGCCTCCTCACGGGGGACTACCGCTCGACGCTGCACGGCGAGGGCACGGAGCTCGCCCTCGTCCGGCCGTACGTGCCCGGCGACGACGTGCGGCAGATCGACTGGGCCGTGACGGCCCGGACCGGCGAGCCGCACGTCCGCGTCCAGCTCGCCGAGCGAGTGCTGGTGAGCTGGCTCGTTCTGGACACGTCTCCGTCGATGCAGTTCGGTACGGCCGACCGCAGGAAGGCCGACGTCGCCGAGGGAGTGGCGATCGCAGTCGGTCACGTCGCGACCCGCAGAGGCAACCGCCTCGGCGTTGTGACCTTCGGAGACGCCAGACCGCGCGCGACCCCGCCCCGACAGGGTCGGCGCGCCCTGATCGGGCTGCTCGAAGCGCTCCGCGACGAGGCAGAAGACGACGGCCGCCGCGTCGGTGCCACCTCGCTCGGCGAGGCGCTGCACCGCACCGGCTCAGTCGCTCGTCAGCGTGCGGTCGTGGTCGTCGTCAGCGACTTCCGCGGCCCGCTCGACTGGCGGCGGCCGCTGCTCGAGCTCGCCGGCGGACACGAAGTGATCGCGGTGGAGATCCGCGACCCGCGGGAGCAGGAGCTTCCAAACGCCGGCCCGCTATGGCTCGTCGATCCGGAGACGGGCCGCCAGCTTCGCGTCGACACCCGCAACGAGCGCCTGCGTGCGCGCTTCGCGGCTGCCGCGGAGCAGGAGCGCGCAGTCGTTGCGCAGACGCTTGCCTCGTCGGGCGCGCGACACATCGTGCTCACGACCGGCGGAGACTGGCTGCGCACGCTCGCCGTCTACATGCGACAGGGACGCCGCCGATGACGTTCGAGTGGCCACTTGCCTTGATCGGCCTCTTGATCATTCCCGTCGTGGTCGCCGTGTACATCATCCGCGAGCGCAGGCGCACGGAGGACGCGTCGCGCTTCACGACGCCGGCGCTCCTCCCGAACCTCGTCGACGCCTCCCCCGGCTGGAGGAGACATCTCCCGCTGGCCGTCCTTCTCGTCGCGCTGACGGCGATGGTCGTCGGAGTGGCGCGTCCGCACGCCAGCGTGAACGTGGCGCGCGAGGAAGCGACCGTGATCCTGGCGATCGACACCTCCCTCTCGATGAAGGCTGACGACGTCAAGCCGACTCGCCTGATGGCCGCCCGTAGAACGGCTCGAGCATTCGTGGCGAAGATCCCGAAGAAGTTTCGCGTCGGCATTGTCGGGTTCGCCGGGCGCGCCTACGTCGCGTTGCCGCCGACCGACGACCGAACTCTCATCCCGCCGGCGCTCGCGTCGTTGCACCCCGGCCAGGGGACGTCGCTCGGCGATGCAGTCGCGCTGGCGACCCAGCTCGGACGACGCTTGCGGGCTTCCGACGGCACGACGCCGCCGACCGCGATCCTCGTGATCTCCGACGGAGCGCAGATGTCGGGCCGGACGGAACCGGGCGCAGCGGCGCTGCAGGCAAGGTCGCGCCACATCCCCGTGTACGGCATCCTGCTCGGCACGGAGGACGGAGTGATCACCGTTCCGCTCGCGGGCGGCTACCAGGCGCAGATCCGGGTGCCGCCGAACCCAGAGACGTTGCGCACGGTCACGCGGGTGAGCGGCGGCGAGCTCTTCGCCACGCCGGACGACTCGCGCCTGAGCGAGGTGTACGAGCGGCTCGGTTCCCGCCTGGGACACCGCAAGGAATCCCGCGAGATCACCGATCTCTTCGCCGGCGGCTCTGCTGCGCTGCTCCTGGTCGGCGGTGCGTTGTCGGCGCTCTGGTTTCGGAGGGTTCCGTGAAGCGGCTCGTGCTCGTACTCGTGTTGGCAAGCATCGGCGCAGCCGCAACTGCGCAGCAGGCTTCTGCGACGAACGAGTGTCGCGGCCTGCTCGTGTGCGTGCGCGTCGCGGGCCCCTGGGTCGTGGTCTCTTCGGGGGTGGCGACCCCGCGCGCGCGGGTCGACTTCCAGCTGTCATGCCCGCGCGGTTTCGCGATCGGAGGCCTGGACGCCGAGTTGAGCGACCGTGCCATCGACGTCAGCTTCGCGGGCAAGCTCGGCAGCCCGGTCGGGCCCGGTGTGACGACGGAACGAGCGGCGCTGTTCGGTGCCATGTATGCCGGCACATCCGCGCGTCCACCCACCTTCCGCCCGCATCTCGGCTGCATTCCGGCCTCGGGCGGCGGAGGCGGGCCGGTCCCGTACCGGCGGGTCGCAGCCGTCTATCCGCCGGGCGAGGCCGTGATTCGCCGCGTCCGCACCGTGACGCTCCGGCCGGGCAGTGTTCGTGCGGTTGCTGCGTGCGGCAAGGGTGAGCGCGTGGTCTCCGGCTGGCACGCGGTCGCGTTCTACACCGCCTCGCCGCCGAGCCAGGCACTCGTGGGCAGCGTTCGCGCATCGAGGACGTTCCGCAACGGTCGCGTCTACGTGACCGTGCGCAGCGGGCCGGCAGTCGTGGGCGTCCGCTCGATCGTGCAGGTCGGTGCGGTTTGCGGAGGCGGCTCGTGAGCTTCGAGCGGCCGCTCCTCCTGCTGACGTTGCTCCTGATCCCACTGGCGGTCGGGCTGTACATGCTCGCCGAGCGGCGACGCATGCGCTACGCGATCAGGTTTACGAACCTCGAGGTGCTCGCAGGCGTTGTAAGAGGGCGACGCTGGCGGCAATACCTCTCGTTCGCGATCTTCCTGCTCGCCCTGGCTGCGTTGTGCGTCGGCATGGCGCGACCGCAGCGAACGACGCTCGTTCCGCGCGACCGTGCCACCGTCATCCTGGTCGTCGACGTCTCGCGTTCGATGGAGGCGAAGGATGTGAAGCCCAATCGCATCGGCGCGGCGCAGGAGGCGCTGCGCTCGTTCCTCGACCGCGTCCCGAAACGGCTGCAGGTCGGGCTCATTGCCTTCGCCGGCGAGCCGGCCGTCGCGTCGCCGCCCACGGTGGATCACGAGCTCGTGCGCCAGGCGCTCGAAACCATTCGCTGGTATCCGAGCTTCGGCGGCACGGCGATCGGCGACGCCCTCGCCGCAGCCGTGCGCCTCGGCCAGCAGGCCGTCGCGGGCGCGAACGGAAACCTGGCCGCAGTGACCGCGCCGCCCCCTGCGACGAGTGCGAAGGGGCTCGTTTCGATCCTCTTCCTCTCGGACGGTGCGCAGACGCGCGGTGAGCTCGAGCCGTTGCAGGGCGCCGACCGGGCGCGGGCGGCGGGAATACCGGTCTACACCGTGGCGCTCGGGACCCCGCACGGGACGCTCGACTTCGGGTACCGGAACCCGGGGTTCCAGAACCCGAATCCGCCGGGCTTCGGTCGCCGCGTGCCGGTGCCGCCGGACCCGACGACGTTGCGTGCGATTGCCGACCGGACCGACGGTGAGTTCTTCGCTGCGCGGAGCGCCGAGTCGCTGCAAGCTGCGTACAAGAAGCTCGGCTCGCGGCTCGGTCGCAAGCCCGGAGAGACGGAGATCACGTGGATCTTCGTCGCGGTCGCGGCCGGTCTGCTCATTGCAGCCGGTCTGTTGGCGGCGCGATTGTCACCGCGCCTGCCTTAGCGACGCGGTACGTTGCCGCAGTGCCCGAGGAAAAGTCGGAACAGCTGACCCACGCGCAGAAGGGTCAGCTCGAAGCCGAGCTCGCGGAGCTCGAAGGCCCGCGTCGTGCTGAGGCCGTGCAGGCGATCGCGACGGCGCGCAGCTTCGGCGATCTCGCCGAGAACTTCGAGTACCACGCCGCGAAGAACGAGCAGGGTCTGCTGGAGCGGCGCATCGCGATGCTGCGCGACCGACTGAACCGTGCGGTCATCGTGGACGAGGGTGCCGCCGCGTCGGACGTCATCGGCGTCGGCTCGAAGGTCGAGATCGAGGACGAACATGGCGAGACGATGCAGCTCGAGATCTCGAGCGTCGACGGCGTATCGCCGGATTCGCCGGTAGGGCGCGCACTTCTGGGGCGAAAGGTCGGCGACGAGATCGAGGTCGAGGCGCCGCGTGGCGCGTGGCGCGCGCGCATCGTCTCGGTGACGCGCTGATGGCTTCGGCGTTTGCAACATCGTTCCGATGGCAAGGTTGGTGCCATGGCAAGCCGTAAAGAAGCCCGAGACGCCGTCGTCGAGGACCTGCGGGCTCTTGCCGAGGACATCAAGCGGGCCCTCGAGGACCCGAAGAAGCGCAAGCGAAAAGAACGAGCTTGGGGCCTGCTCGAGGGCGCGCTCGTCGTGGGCATGACCTTCGCCGGTCGGCGGGCAGCAATAAAGGCGTGGTCGCTTCTGACCGGCGAGGAGCCGCCCGTACGAAGGCCGGGGCCGCCGCCGAAACGACCGGAGACCACGCCGCACGTCCCGCCGCCCGCGCCGAGCCCCGTGCCGTCGACCCCGAGCGCCGAGGCACCAACGGTGATCGCGGAGCCGCCGTCTCACACCGAGGCGCCGCCGTCGACGATCCATACATCTCCGCCGAGCGCCTAGGAACTAGGTAGAGCGCGAGGGACGGCTCGGCCCGTCAGCCGTCGCGCGCCGAGAACGTGATTTCGTCGAAGTCGGACAGCGGCGCCGCCGGGACTTCGCGAGGGCGCACCTTCCCAAGGGGATCGTGTTCCGCGAGCGTGCCGAACGACAGCCCTGCTCTGTCTTCGATCACCGTGATCTGCCGCTGCCAGGTCTCGTACGGGCCGTACACGAATCTCGCGGTCGCGAGGAAGCTCTCCTGCGACATCGTGTAGCCCGTTGCCGTAAGCGTGCGCGTCTCGTCATGGATGAACGCGATGACCTTCCAGAACTCGACGGGGATCCGGACGCCGTATCTGACCGGGTCCTGGTCGTCGAGAAAAGGTCCCGTGATCACGCAGATGCGCATCTGGTCCTCACGCGCATGCTCGAGTGCGTAGTCCTCTAGGCCGTTCCAGAGCCCGGCGTTGAACGGTTGGAACTGTGGAACCGCGTTTGTCAGGTGCATGGAGTCTTCGTTGCCGAGCTTGGCGTCCGCCAACGGTCCCCAGATCGGATCCTGGCGGCGCGTCATGTGACCTCTCGCGAAGCGCGGCGGCTCGCCGTAGACGTCCTCACCCCCTTCGTCGCCGACGAGCTGGTCGCTCCTGGCAATCCGGGGATCGATCTTCCAGCTGGTGCGATGTCTGCTGCGCAAGCTCGAGCCGTCGATGTTGGCCGCGCTCCAAAGGCACAGCTTCCGCTTCCTGCTCATGGAGAGCGAGAAGTGCGTGTACTTCAGCTCACTCGTCCGGCGGCCACCGTCGTCGAAGGTGAGCAGGTCGCGGGGACGGGTCGTCTTCGTCGGCAGATGGACCTGGATCCGTGCGCCGAGAAACGCGGGGTCGTAGCCTCTCCGGTCGGCGTAATCCTCCGGGCTTCGTTCCTCGACTGCTTCTGACGTCATGGCCTGGGGACCGTACAACCAGGGCTAGAGTCAGCAGAGGTGCGAATTTGCTCGTTCCTCCCGAGTGCGACCGAGATGATCGCAGAGCTGGGATTCATCGATTCGCTCGTCGGAGTCTCTGAGGAGTGCCGCTGGCCGCCCGAGGTCGTCGGTAAGCCTGTCGTCACAGCTGCGAGGATCGAGCCGTCGAGCATGTCGAGCCTCGAGATCGACGAGGCGGTGCGGGCATCCGTTCGAAACGGCGCATCGCTCTACGCGGTGGACGCGGACCTGATCGCGACGCTCGCGCCGGATCTGATCGTGACGCAGGATCTGTGCGCCGTCTGCGCGGTCTCGAGCGGTGAGCTGCAGTCGGCGTGTCCGGTCGGGGCCGAGGTGTTGTCGCTCGACCCGCGTACGTTGGGCGAAGTCGCCGAGTCGCTGCGCACGCTCGGGCGGCGTCTGGGGGCGGCCGCAGACGGCGAGGCGGCTGCGGCGCGCATGCTCGAGGAAGTAGAGGAAGGAGCAGCGTCGGTCCGCGGCGCGGAACGGCGGCGCGTGTTCTTCGCCGAGTGGATCGATCCGCCCTTCTGCGCGGGGCACTGGCTACCGGAGATGATCCGGCTCGCCGGCGGCGAGGACGTGCTGGGCCGCGAAGGCGGGCCCTCCCGCCAGACGAACTGGGACGAAGTACTGGCGCTGGAGCCAGAGCTCGTGATCGTCGGGCCGTGCGGCTTCGGCGTCGAGGAGGCGGCGGCGCGAGCGGCCGACCTCCGTCTGCCGTGTCCGGCCGTCGCCGTCGACGGCGATGGGTACTACTCCCGGCCTGGCCCGCGTCTCGCTGCCGGAGTCCGGCAACTCGCGTATCTGTTGCATCCCGAAATCGCACCGGATCCGGGCCTGCCGTCGATTCCGCTGGCGCGTTGATCCGGGCGTTGACCCAGGGTCGGTTCGGAGTTATGGGCATATGGACACGATCCCGAACCTGATGCACGGCAAGGCAATCCCATCCGCCGCGAACGTCGGCTTGTCGGCGTTCGCCGCAAACGTTTCTCCGATAGGACGCGCCCGAACGAGGTCATGATGGCGTCGCGTAAGCGGCGCCGGACCTCGTTCGGCAGTGCCCCCGGCCGGAATCGAACCAGCGCACGCGGTTTAGGAAACCGCTGCTCTATCCACTGAGCTACGGGGGCGAAAGATCGCTGGGTGAGCCTGAGCTCTCTCTTGCCGATCTCCACTGTAGTCCGCTTCGCGCTCGACCCTCTTGGCGACGCGCGGAACGGTGCATTCCGCAAGGACGGCAACGGCTCGCCCGGCCGGCTTGCTACGGTTCTCGAAGATCAGAGCGAGTTCGGTTTGCGTTTCGACGCGTTCCTCACCCGTTCGTGACGTAGTGAGGGAGGTGTTTTTATGGCAAGCGGAACCGTGAAATGGTTCAACGACAGCAAGGGTTACGGCTTCATCAGTCCTGATGAAGGTTCGAAGGATCTGTTCGTGCATCACAGCAACATCGTCGGCGAGGGCTTCAAGTCGCTCGACGAGGGCGCACGGGTCTCGTTCGAGCAGCGCGAGGGCTCGAAGGGTCCTGAGGCGACCAACGTGGCTCCGGACGCGTAGTCCAATGCTTTGCGGGCTGCGGCGCTCAGCGCCGCGGCCTGCCCCCTACGGAATGGAGAGTGGTGCGCGAGACAGACGAGAAGGTCGAGTACGAAGGGGAGATCACGGAGGCTCTGCGGGGCCGGTTGTTCCGTGTTCAGCTCGACAACGGCCATTGCGTGCTCGGCTATCTCGGCGGGCGGATGAAGAGGTATCGAATCCGTGTCATGCTCGGCGACCGCGTTCGGATCGAGCTATCGCCCTACGACTTGACGCGCGGTCGGATTGTCTACCGCCTTGGCTAGCCCGGTCATGACTCGAATGCGCGGCACGATGCTCTGGTTCAACGAGGCAAAGGACGTGGGCGCGCTACGCACAGACGAGGGCGACCGGATCGACGTGTCTGGAGCTGCCTTCGTGACGGGCGAGAAGCCGCTCGGGCGTTGTGCGGGTAGGGCGGTCGAGTTCGAGACGCTCGAGGGAAGTGTGAGCCGCCTTGCGTTCGTTCCGGACTTGACTCCTCGACGAGCGCGGCGGCGCCACAGCCGCTAGGCCACCAGGACGACGAGAGACCAGATGGCAGCAAAGAAACAGCAGACCTTCGCCAAGCTCCAGCGGGAGCGAAAGGTGAAAGAACGGCGGCAGATGAAGCAAGAGAAGAAGCAAGCTGCAGCAGCTCGAAAGCTCGAGGCCGCGACCGGCGGCTCACAAGACGAGCAAGACGCCGACCCTTCAACCGACCCGATCTCGTCTCCGCCCGAGTGACAGCTCCCCGCGGCGACGGAGCCGTCGGTGAACTGGCCGTCAAGCCACGCTGTCGCGGTGTTCTGCACCAGGGAGCGTTTTTCGTCGCGATCATCCTCGCGCCGCTCGTACTTCTGAGTGCGGACGCTTTCCGTGCGCGCCTTGCCGCAGCCGTCTTTGCGCTCTCCGTAGCTGGATGCTTCGGCGCGAGCGCGTTGTACCACCGTGTCACATGGGCGCCGCGCGTGCGCCGCTGGATGCGGCGCGTCGATCACGCCGGCGTCTACCTCTTGATCGCGGGTACCTACACCCCGGTGTCGCTGCTCGTTCTCGATCGAAACTGGGGACGCGTCATTTTGACGGTCGTCTGGGCCGGGGCGCTGGCCGCCATTCTGCTCAGGTTCGCGTGGCTCGACGCGCCCACCTGGGTCTCGGCCGCGGTCGGGATGACACTGGGATGGCTTTCGGTCGTCGCACTGCCGCAGCTTCTGGGGCGCCTTCAACCCTCGGCACTGACGCTCCTCATCGCGGGCGGGCTTCTGTACTCGGTGGGAGGCATCGTCTACGCGCGTCGCAAACCGGACCCGCTGCCACGAGTCTTTGGCTACCACGAGGTCTTCCACGCCCTGACCATCGCTGCTGCGACGTGCCAGTACGTTGCAATCGCGCTCTTCGTGATCCGCCCGGCGTAGTCTCCACCTTCCACGGCGATGCCGCCGAGGCCTCGGCTAGGGGCTGAGTCAGAGAGCTCCGGCGGTACGATCGCGCGCTTGTCTCCCGCGACAGCCACACGGCTCCTCGGCCTGATCGGCAAGCCTGTCGCCGGGAACCCGACCGAGGAGATGATCGAGGCGGCATTCGAGGCAGCCGGAGTTGATGCTCGCTACGTCAGCCTCGAGGTCGAGCCCACTGCGCTCGCCGACGCGGTTCGCGGCATTCGGGCACTCGGCTTGGCGGGAATCCACGTAACGGTGCCTTACAAGGTTGCGGTCGTGCCGCTGCTGGACCGCGTAACCGACGCTGCGCGGCTGGCCGGCGCCGTGAACTGCGTCAAGCGCGAAGGCGATCTCCTCGTCGGCGACAACACCGACGGGAGAGGCTTCGTCGACTCCCCTCGCGCGGTCGTCGACCCGGAAGGAGCCGTCGCGGTCGTGATCGGCGCGGGCGGTGCTGGGCGGGCGATCGTGGCCGAGCTCGCGTTGGCGGAGACGGATCATCATCGTCAACTCTTCGGTGCAGAGCGCCGCCGACGTGGCTGCTGCAGTCCAAAGCCAGACCGGCGTCCGCTGCGAGGCGACCGCGCTCACCGATCCGTGGCCGATTCCGCGTGACGCGGAGATCGTCGTGCAGGCGACGACCGTCGGGATGACCGACCCGGACGCGCGCGTCCCTGTCGACTGGTCCCGGGCAGGAGCGGGCGCGATCGCCGCGGACGTCGTGATCGCTCCGGCGGCGACCGCATTCCTTCGCGACGCGCAGGCGCACGGCCACCGGATCCTCGAAGGGCTCGGAATGCTGGTCGAGCAGGCCGTGATTGGATTTCGCTGGTGGTTCGGGATCGAGCCCGACAGGTCTGCGATGCGGCGCGCCCTCAAGCGCGAGCTCGGCACCGGCTGAGTCGGCGCGGACGCACGAGAGCCTGACTCGCGATGGGAATCGGGTTCGGATTCAGCGTCACCCCGGGCGAGCCGCTCGGAGTCGGAGCCGAAATGGCACGGGCCGAGGCACTCGGCTACGACAGGCTCGGGGTGTGGGACTCGCCGGCGCTCTTCCGCGAGCCGTGGGTGACTCTTGCCTCGGTCGCGCGCGACACGGAACGGATCAGGCTCGGAACGTGGGTGACGAATCCGCTGTCGCGACACCCGCTCGTCACTGCATCAGCGGCGGCGACACTCGACGAGCTCGCGCCCGGGCGCGTCTACGTCGGGATCGGAGCAGGCGGCACCGGCGTCTGGCGCCTCGGCATGCCGACGGGGCGCCTCGCAGAGCTCGAGGCGTACGTCCTCGCCGTGCGCGCCCTCCTCGACACAGGCAGCGTGGACTGGCACGGGCATGCACTCACGATGCCGTGGGCCGGGGCGACGGCGGGTGCCGATCATCATGGCGGCGCATGCCTCGGGCTCGCTGCGCCTCGCGGGACGCATTACGGACGGCGTCGTCGTCGGCCTCGGCATCTCGCCGGACGTCGTCGCAGCTTCGCTCGAGCTCCTCGAGGCGAGTGCGCGCGACGCGGGACGTTCGCCCGACGACCTCGAGGTGTGGTTCACGTCGTTCTGGTGGGTCGACGAGATACCAGGAAGGGCAAAGTCCGACGGCGCCTGGTCCGCGACGGCTTTCGCACTGCACTT
>JBKPMS010000124.1:0-9324 GCA_046732275.1 Actinomycetota bacterium
GCACTCGCGTGGCTGCTCGACGTGTCGCCGATGGTCATCGCGATCCCCGGCGCTCGGCGCCCGGAGACGGCGCGCTCGGCGGCACGCGCCGCGACACTGACCTTGGACACACGCGACCGGGAAGTCGTCGAGCGCGCGTTCGGTGCGACTCGGCCGGTGCGACGCGAGCAACAGCGCCGACGGCAGGACGTGGACGTCGTAATGGTGATGGGAATCCCGGGCGCCGGGAAGACGCGGATCGCCGAGAACTACATGACGCAAGGCTACGTCCGGCTCAACCGCGACGAGCGCGGAGGCTCCCTGCGCGAGCTCGCCGGCGCACTCGACGAGCAGCTGGAGTCGGACGCGCGACGCATCGTCCTCGACAACACCTATCTCACGCGTGCCGCGCGAAGCTACGTCGTCGAGGCGGCAGGCCGGCATGGAGTGGGGACGCGCTGCGTATGGCTCGACACGCCGCTGGCGCAGGCACAGGTCAACCTCGTCGAGCGGCTCCTCGATCTTTTCGGCTCGCTCCCGAATCCCGAGGAGCTGCGCCGACTCGCGAAGCGTGAGCCCGGAGTTCACGCCCCGACGTCCCAGATGCGTGCGGTCCGAGAGCTGGAGCCGCCGTCGAGCGACGAAGGGCTGGCGGCGGTGGAGCGGGTGCCGTTCGAGCGCAAGTCATGGCCGAATCGAGCGCGCAGCGGTGTCTTCCTCGCGGCCGCGGCATCGCGCCTGTCCGGCTGGGAGCGCGAGCTCGGAGCGAGTGATCGCAGCGCGCCGCACCTCCTCTTCGACTGGAGCCCCGAGGCCGCAACAGATGCACTCGCTCCCGACGTCGCCCGAGTCTCGGCCGACGTATCGGGGCCGGTCACGAGTGCGCTGTGCCCACACGGCGGCGGCCCACCTCGTTGTTGGTGCCGGCCGCCGCTGCCAGGACTTCCACTCGCCTTTGCGCGCGCATACGACGTCGACCCCGCACGGTCGATCCTCGTCGGCACGAGCCCCGCGCACCGCACGCTCGCGACGGCGCTCGGCGCCCGCTTCGTGCAGGTCTCGGGAACCGGCCGGCACGGTTGACGCCCAGCGGACGGGAGCTCGGGGCCGCTCCTCCGTCATCGCCACGTTGCACGGGCTCGCCGACGGGCCGGCGGCGCTTTGACGCGCTGCCAGTCCGGCTCGACGTCCGTCGCGTAGCTGAGCATGCCGAAAGAGGTGCCAACACCGGAGACCGGCGTTCGGTGCAGGCCTGCACCGCCGAAGACGAGGAAGCGGCCGTCCGGCGACACGGCCGGCTGCTCGCCCGCAAGCGAAGGCAACCGGACGTCGGCCGGGGGCTGCGCAAACGGGCGGATCGCGGCGAGCACGCCGCCGCTGCCGCCGCACGGGAGGACAGTGCCGGCGCAGCGATCCATCACGACGTAGTAGAGGACATCACCGCGCGGCGACCACGTGGGCTCGCGGTAGAGAAAGTCGTCGTCTGCCTTCAGCCAATGGTCGCCGGTACCGTCGGGATGCACGAGCCGCAGGCCGTTGTTCACGTAGGCGACCCAGCGTCCTGCCGGCGACCAGGCCGGCTGCGAGCCGCCGACGAGCCCGCGCCGTCCGGGGCGGCGCACGTCGACGACCCATACCGCCGCGCCCGCGGCGTATGCGAGCCGGTGGCCGTCAGGCGACCACGTCGGCGACGACATTCCGACCTGCTCCGCCACGACGCGCTCGCGGCCACGGTCGAGGACGACGAGCTCGTCGCCGTCGCGGACAAACGCCATCCGCCTCGCGTCGGGAGCCCAGACCGGCTCGCGGTCGTCTTGCCCGCCGCGGGTCAGCTGCCGGAGGCTGCGAAAGTCCGAACGAATGGTGAAGAGGTGAAAGACGTCGCGAAGCGAGCTGCTCGCGTAGTAGATCGTCTGGCCGTCGGTCGACCACGTGATCCCACCGAACGACCCGATCCTTCCAAACGGATCGACGAGATGCCCGGTTGCCGGAGTGACGAACCGCTCGCCACCCGACAGCTCGGCGATGCCCAGCGTGGACGCCCTCGCGTCGAGACGCGGGTGCACGCGCACGAACGCGACCGCGCGCCCGTCCGGGGACCACGCAGGCGAAAGGTCGCCGTCGCCCTCGGGTGGAGCCGTCAGCGCCCGCACGTCGGTGCCGTCGGGACGAGCGACGACGATGCCGTTGCCGCGCACGTAGGCGATGTGCGCGCCGTCCGGCGACCACGCCGGCTGCGAGCCGCTTCCGATCGCGGTTGTTCCGCCGGTTGCGACGTCGACGACCTTGACGAGATGCTCGTTGTCGTCCGAAAACCCTCCCTCTTCGACCACGAGCCGTCGCCCGTCGGGCGACCACGACGGACGGTTGGCCGGTGGGAAGACCAGCGGGATTGTTCTCCGTTCGCTCGCGTCGGCCCGCACGAGCTCGACGCCGGGCGTGTCGACGTACGCGACCGAGCGGCCGTCCGGCGACCAGCTCCCCGGCGAGCCGACGTCGGCGAGGCGAATCCTCGCGCCGCTCCTCACATCGAGGACGAACATCGCGTCCAGCCGTGAGTCGACGGCGAGCACGCGTGTTCCGTCCGGCGAAAGCGCCGGGGCGACGCCCGTGCCGAGCCTTCTCTGCGCGCCGGCACGAGTGACAAGCCATATGCTGTTGCTGCCGAAGCCGGCTACAGGCCCCGACTCGTAAACGAGGAGTCCCGCCCGTGCATCGGGCGCGGAGTTCCTATAAGCGGGCCGGCGGCTCACGTTCCGAGCCGTGCCCCCCGCGGCGGGCACGGCGAAGATCTGCGGCTGCAGGTCTGCACGCCGGTTGCTGGCGAACACGATGCGCCCGTTCCGGCCCGGGAACGAGCCGGACGCCGGTGCTGCCAGCACGGCGAGAGCGAAGACAGCGATGACCCCGGCAAACCCCCGCACGAGCTCCAGTGTGGTCTCGAGGTGTTAAGCCTTCACTAATACCGGCTGCACTCAGACCACTTCGCAGCTCGGAGCCAAAGCAAAACCCCGCGCAATGGCGGGGCTTTGCAGGCATTTCTTGTGGAGCCGACGCCCGGACTCGAACCGGGGACCCCTTCATTACGAGTGAAGTGCTCTACCAGCTGAGCTACGTCGGCGCGGACTTCTACTGTAGCCGCCTTCCGGTTCAGGCGAGGATGGGCGCCGCGCCGAGCTCGCGTCGCAGCTTGACGAACAGCGCTTCAAACGCCAGCGGCGGGCTGAGGTTGAACTCTTCGAAGGCGCGCCAGGTTTCGCGGACGAGCTCGCAGGCGTGCTCCGCGCCGGCAAGGCGCTCCATGACACCGTCCTCGGCGAGCACTGCGAGCCGGTCTACATGGGCGACGGCACGCTCGGCGCCCACCGCCACGACGACGAGGTCGCGGTACCAGGAAGCGAGCTCCTCGAGCGCCGCGAGCAGCTCGTCGCGTTCGGCGCCGCGGGCGGCGCGCCGGACGCGCTGCTCTGCCTCGCGCGTCGTCAGGTCGAGTATCGCGACCTCTTCCTCGGCGGCCTGCTTCGCGTCCGCCGCGCGCTCGCGGGCGCCGTCGAGCAGACGCTGGGCCGCCGCGCGCGGGTCGAATTCCGGATCGGCGTAGACAGACCGGGCAACTTCGAGGAGCACCTCGCGCCGTTTCGCCGATTTCGGATCGAGCAGCCGCGCGGCGCGGTCGAGACGCCCGCCGGCGAGCCGCGCCAGCGACGCCGTCTCGTCGGGACGGAGCGCCGGAGCTCGCACCGCGATCTCCTCGCGGACGGCTCGCTCCGAGAGTCGCGTGAACGGCACGAGCTGGCAGCGCGAGCGGATCGTCTCCGGCAGGGGGCCGAGGTCGTCCGCGACGAGCACGATCACGGCGTAGGGCGGCGGCTCTTCGAGGTCTTTCAGCAGGGCGTCCGCTGCGTCCTCGTTCATCGTCTCGGCTGCGTGCAGGAGATAGACCCGGCGGTCAGCCTCGAACGGCCGCATGTGCAAGTCGCGGCGGAGCTCCCGCACATCGTCGATCCGGATCTGATCGCCGACCGGCTCGAGGATGTAGACGTCCGGGTGCGCACGCCGTCCGACCCGCGGCCCGTCGCCGATCAGCTCGCCCGCGAAGGCGAGCGCCGCGGCCCGCTTCCCGACGCCCGGCGGTCCATAGAAGAGGTAGGCGTGCGCCGGGGCCTCCTCCAGCGCCGCTCGGAGGAGGCGCTTGGCTTCGACCTGCTCAGGAAAGCTCTCGAACGCGTCCACGGATCTCCTCGTGAAGTTCATCACGCGGCCGGCTTCCGTCGAGCAGTACGGCGCGGTCCGGGAAGCGTACGGCGACGACGCGGTATCCCTCGGCGATGCGGCCGCGAAAGTCGTCGCCCTGACGCTCGATGCGATCCGGGTTGCGGCCGACGCGCGCCGCCGACGTGTCGGCGTCGACCTCGAGGATGAACGTCAGGTCTGGGAGCAATCCGCCGGTCGCGACACGGTTGAGCTCGTAGACCTCGTCGAGCCCGAGGGCTCTCGCGAAGCCCTGGTAGGCGAGCGACGAGTCGACGTAGCGGTCGGAGATCACCGTCTTCCCCGCCTCGAGCGCCGGCCGGATCACTCGGGTGACGAGCTCGGCCCGCGCGGCTGCGAAGAGAGCGGCCTCGGCCCACGGCGTCATCTCGACGCTTTGGAGGAGCAGTCGCCGCACCTCCTCGCCGAGTGGTGTGCCGCCGGGCTCACGCGTCGCGACGACTTCGAGCCCTTCCGTGCGGAGTGCCTCGGCCAGCAGCTTTGCCTGAGTCGTCTTTCCGGACCCATCCAGGCCTTCGAAGGTGACGAACACGGCTGGCTTACGATACGGCGCGTGCGGGCGGTCGTGACCGGAGGCGCGGGCTTCATCGGCTCGCACGTGGCAGAGGCGTTGCTCGCGCGCGGCGACGAAGTCCACGTGCTCGACGACTTCTCACACGGAAAGCCCAGCAACATCCCGGACGGTGCGCGCGTGCACGAAGGCGACATCCGGCGCGACGCGAACGCCATCTTCGACGACGTCGAGCCGGAACTGTGCTTCCACCTGGCGGCGCAGGCCGACGTACGTGTATCCGTTGAGCGGCCCGACCACGACGCGGACGTCAACGTGATCGGGACGATCCAGGTGCTCGATACGGCGCGTCGCCACGGGACGAAGATCGTCTTCAGCTCGACCGGCGGCGCGATCTACGGCGAGTGCGACGGCCCGGCCGGCGAAGATCATGCGCGGCTCCCCTTGGCGCCGTACGGAACGTCGAAGCTGGCCGGGGAGGAGTACCTCTCGACGTACAACCGGCTCTACGGCACGTCGCACGTGTCGCTGCGCTACGGAAACGTCTACGGGCCGCGGCAGGACCCGCACGGCGAGGCCGGCGTGGTAGCGATCTTCATGAATCTCCTGCAGGAGGATGGGACCCCGAAGATCTTCGGCGACGGGAGGCAGACGCGGGACTACGTGTACGTCGGCGACGTCGTCGCCGCGACGCTCGCGGCGGTGGAGCACAACGGCGGCGTCTTCAACGTCGGTACGGGGAGGGAGACGTCGGTTCTCGATTTGTACGCGCGGATCCAGCGAGCCTCGGGGATTCGGCGCGAGCCGGAATTCGCGCCGCCGAGGGCGGGCGAGCTTCAGCGCAGCGTCCTCGACCCTTCGTTGGCGAAGCGAGAGCTGGGCTGGGAGCCGAAGCAGTCGCTCGACGACGGCCTCGCCGCGACGTGGGCCTGGTTCACCTCCGGCTAGACCTGTCCGAAAAGCGAACGGGACCGCGGCGTGCCGCCGTCGAATCTACGCCGCGCGCGGCCACCGGCCGCGTCCCTTTCAGCCGGTTGTGCGGGAAACGTCACAGAGTCGAGACACCCGTCTCCACCAAGTCAGACGCGTCCAGAACCGACTGCTCTATGAACCGCGGGTCAGACCCTCGGTTCATAGCGTGAAGGAGCACGCCCGCCCGAGCCGAACTTCGTCCGGGCCATGGAGCACGCGCACGAACTGATCCGGCCCTGGCGCCGCGCGACCATCGTCGTCACCACCGTCGCCGGCATCGAGCTCGTGCTCATTGCAGGCCTCAGCGTCGCGCTGCTCGGCAACCCACTCGCCCGTCACCTGCAGGCTTCCGCGAAGGCCGCCGCCGAGCCGCTCCGGCGTACCGAGGCTCCCCGGCCGGGGCAGAAGCCGACACTCGCCCGCGACGACGTATCCGTCATGGTGCTCAACGCCAACGGTCGCGCCGGCGCGGCTCACGCTGCTGCCGACCAAATCCGCGCACGCGGCTACGTGATCGGCAACGTCGGAAACTCGCCGCACCCGAGCCCGCGGACGCTGATCATGTACCGCGCCGGCTACGCCGCGGAGGCTGCGCGGCTCGGACGCGACCTCCGCATCAGGACCGTTCGCCCGCTCGACGGAATGCGCCCTGCGCAGCTCATGGGATCGCACCTGCTCGTCATTTTGGGCACGTAGCCGGGTCGATCCGGCAGCGCGCGACGTCCAACGCACCGCCGGGCGCCCCCGCCGGGCCGTAGCGATCCAGCGTGTACGACTCGTTGAGGTCGCGATATGCGGCCCGCGGCCGGCCTTCTTGAAGTTCGAAAGCTCCGAGCTCGTACCACGTCTCGGGATTCTTCGGCTCACGGTCCCGGGCGCGGCGGTACAGATCGAGCGCCTCCTGCCCGTCCTCCGTCAACGCCCACACGATCAGCGGCTCGATCGCCAATGGATTCAGGGCGTGCGCGGCCTTGGCATCGTTGCGCGCACCCCCCGGGTCGCCGGCAACGAGCTTGTCGTACGCCGCATTGACCTTGCGGTCAGAGAGCCACGGCGATGCCAGCGAGTACAGAGCGGCGATCGCGGCGATGCCGATCAGCGCCGCCCATAGCCATCCCCGTCGCCTCACCGGTGTGCCCGGCGCCGACGCCAACGCGCCGACGACAAGGAAGAGCGGCCCCTGAACTGCGACGTAGTCCCAGTCGATGTCGACGAGCGAATGAACGACCGCGATCGACGCGGCTAACGCAAGCGCGAGCTTCGCCCCGTTGCCCCGGCGCCGCCAGATTGCGACGGACGCCGGGGCGATGACGGCAACCCAGAGGAGAAAACCGACAATCCCGGTTTCCGTGAGGAACTGCAGCGGCGTCGCGTGCGGCTCGACGACGGCCAGCGACGACTTCCGCTCGAGCCGATCGGTAAGGCCGAACGTCCCGGCGCCCGTCCCCTCGGCGGGATTGTCGACCCACGCGTTCCACGCCTCCTGCCACCAGCGGAAGCGGTTGCTCGAGCTCACGCTCGCGAGCCGCCCCGGCACGTTCGCCACCTGCGCGCTGGCCGGGTTGTTGAATTCGCGCCAACGGTCGCGGACGAAGTCCAGCGGCCCACCGGCGCGCACGAACGCGACGACGAGGACGATCGCCCCTGCTCCGAGCAGCGCACCCGCAACGCCACGCGCGACCCGCCGGTCGACGGCGCGGCCCAGCACGGACCGCAGCGCAAGAACGACCACCGCGACACCTACCACGACCGCCGCGCCGAAGAGGAGCCCGTCCTGGACCCGAACGTCGTGCGGCTGGCCGTTGTCGCCGACGCCGGGGAGCAGCAGGCCGATGCCGCCGACGAGCCCGCCCGCGACCCATGCAACTGCGAGCGGCCCGGCCACGAGCAGCCGGTCGCGGTCGAGCGCGAGCCACACGACCGCGGCAACAACCGACAGGATGACGCCGACGCGCGAGAACGTCAGCAGCGCGACGACGAGCGCGCCGTAAACCAGAACACCACCTGCAATCCGCACGCGCCGATCGCCGCCGCGACCGATGAGCCACAAACCGATCGGCACGGAAGCAGCCGCCAGCAGCGCCAGCTCGTTCCAGTACCCGACGGGATAGCGCAGGCGCGCGAGCCGCCCGTAGTCGTCGTACAACCAGGGGAACACCTTCGCCAGCAGCGCCCACGCGAACAACGCGCCGAGCAACGCACCTGCGCCCTGCGCCAACCACCGCGGGGCAATGCCTCCGAGCAACGCGCCGGCCGCGGCGAACGCGAAGTAGACGAGCCCGCGGTTCGTGTAGTCCCACGACCGCGCCGCCTGGATCGACCACCCGATCGACAGGCCCTGCCAGAGAACGAGCGCTGCGAGCGCAGCGAAGAATGCGATTCCCGCGCGCGCAATTCGCACCGGCCGCGCCATCCAACCGATCGCAGCGACGACGACCGCGCCCGACCCGATCCAGAACAACCGCGACTGGCTCGAGCCTGCACTGAAGAAAAGCGCCGCAAATGCGACGAGAGCCGCCGCCCCCCAGAGCGTGGCTCCCCGGGCGGCCCGCAATCGCATCGCGCGCGAAGCTAACACAGCGCGGAACCGGCCAAGGATCGCGTGCGTTGTAGTCGAAGACCTTCAAAGCCGCACCACTTACAAAGCGTTTACAACCGTCTCATGCGAGCCTCACTCCCATCCGGCAAGGTGGTCAAGATCGTGGGTAGAGTCCTGCCCAGCCGCTGCTCGGCCTTTGCATGCCCAAGTCTCTAAGCCCCCTTCTCCTCATCGTTGCCGTAGCCGCCCTCGCCGGTCTCGCGCGTGCAGAGAAGGCGCAGGCGCGGATCGAGAGCAAGTGCTCGGCGGCTCTGATCCACGAC
Organism: Actinomycetota bacterium; assembly: GCA_046732275.1. Lineage (GTDB taxonomy): Bacteria > Actinomycetota > Thermoleophilia > Gaiellales > Gaiellaceae > 3-1-20CM-4-69-9. The sequence continues at coordinate 8,597 of JBKPMS010000124.1, forward strand.
TGGTACGTGGACGGGCGGATCGACCACACGTACCAGGTGCATTGCTACCGCGAGGCTCTGCAGTCGATCCCGGAAGACCAGATCATCTACGGGACGCTGCGCGAGGATCTGACACGCGCGCTCCAGTCCGCGATCCGCAACCACGATGGCAACGTCAGCGGCGGAACACCGGTGGTGCCCCCCGGCGGCGGCGGTGGCGGTGGCCCCGAGGATCCGTCCGGCGGCACGCCCGCGAACGAAAAGAGCGAAGGCTGGATCACGCGCGTCGCGCGCAAGCTCGGTCCTGACACGGCCGACTCGATCCCGGTGCCGCTGCTCGTCCTCGGCGGCCTTGCGCTACTGCTCATGGCGGCAGCCGGCGTGAGCTTCATCACACGCCGCATGCAGGCAAAGCGAGCCGATGGTGATCGGCCTCCGCCGCGTCCCTTCGGCTAGTCAGAAGCCTCCGCAGACACCGTCCGGCCCTGGGTCCACACTGCTGGTCCCCTATCGGTCCACGGCTACCCTTGGAGGAGCGGCATGGCAAGCACGGAGCAGCACATTGAGTCCTCGGTAACGGCCGAGAAGATCGAGAACACGGTCGTCCGCAAGGACGCCTCGCTCGCCGTCCGCCGCTACTTCACGATCCCCGGCCGCGACCCGTTCGACGAGATCGAATGGGAGACGCGCGACGCCTTCATCCCCGGCAAGGACAAGCCGGTCTTCGAGCAGAAGGGCGTCGAGTTCCC
>JBKPMS010000125.1:0-14151 GCA_046732275.1 Actinomycetota bacterium
GTAGAAACCCGAGTTAAGCGGCACGTCGGGGAAGAAGGTCTTCGTGCCGGCGATCACGCCGGAGAACGCCGAGCCGAAGCCGGCGTTGATGAAGCTGCCGATGCACGGGTGGGAGCCCGTCAGATCGTAAGAGAGCTGGTCGCCCTCGATCGTCATCTTGACCTTGACGGGGATCAGGCCCTCTTCCTTGGACGGGTCGAGGTCGATGTAGTCCTCGGTCTGCCACGTGCCATCAGGGAGCTCGGCGATCCTCTGGCGCGTCAGGCGTTCGACGTAGTCCTGCACTTCCTGAAAGGCGGTGAGCACCGTGTCGATGCCGTACTTGTCCACGAGCCGCAGGATCTCGAGCTCCGCGACCCGCGTCGCCTCGGCCTGCGCGTGCAGGTCTCCCTCCGCGTCGCTCGGCACGCGCGTGTTCGAGACGATCATGCGCACGACATCGCCGAGGTAGCGGCCCTTGTCCCAGATCCGAACCGGCGGCACGCGCACGCCCTCCTGGAAGTGCTCCTTCGCGTTCACGTCGAACGAGCCGGGGACGCTCCCGCCCACGTCCGCCCAGTGCCCGTTCGACTCGGCGTAGGCGATGATCTCGCCCTCGTAGAAGATCGGGCGGACGATCCGCATGTCGTTGAAGTGGGTCCCGCCGACGTATGGGTCGTTCGTTGCAAACACGTCGCCCGGGTGGATGTCGCCCTCGAAGGCGTCGATGATCGCCTTGCACGTGAAGTGCAGGGTGCCCACGTGGACGGCGATGTCCTGCGAGCCCTGCATGATCGTGTCCCCGTTGCGATCGCAGAGCGCCGACGAGAAGTCTCGCGCGTAGATCACGAACGAGTGGCAGGTGCGGAGGATCTGCTCCGCCATCTGGTCGACGGTGGTGATGAACGCGTTCTTCAGAACTTCGAATGTCACCGGATCGAGCGTGTAGCCCCGCTGCTCGGCGGTGCTCATGAGGCGCCCTCCTCGACGTGCATGCGGATGTTCAGCCACTCGTCCACCTCCGCCCGCCAGCCTGGCGGGACGAGCGTCGTCGAGTCGAGCTGCTCGATGATCGCGGGCCCTTGGAGAACGGTGCCCGCCGGCACCGTGCTGCGGTTGAAGACCGGTGTCTCGGCCGGCTCCTCCGCCTCGTCGAAGCGCACCCGCCGCACCGTCTCGGGGCTCGGCGGGCCACCATCCAGCTCGTGGCGCGCGAGGTCCGGCTTCGGCGTGACCCCGACCGCGCGCACGTTCAGTCGATAGATCTCGACCGGCGCTTCGTCGCGGCGGTAGTTGTACTCACGTTCGTGCTCGGCGTGGAAGCGGGCCACGGCATCGTCGAGATCGACGGGGGAGCCGACTGGAACGGTGAGCGAACGCCACTGGCCCAGGTAGCGCATGTCGAGCAGGCGCTGGATCGACATCTGCTCCTCCGGAACCTCCTCGTGCTCGAGCCGCTCGCGCGCCTCCGCCTCGAGCTTCGCGAACTCTCCCTCCAGTTGTTCGGCATCGACGTCCCCGACCTGGCCGAGGAACATCGTCGAGAGGTCATGGCGCACGTCGACGAGCAGGCAACCAAGCGCCGAGGTGATCCCAGGGTTCAGGGGGACGAGGACGGTCGGGATCGAGAGCTCCCTTGCCAGCGCCGCCCCGTGCAGCGGGCCGGCGCCGCCGAAGGCGACGAGACAGAAGTCGCGCGGGTCATAACCGCGGCGGATCGAGATCAGCCGCACCGCATCGGCCATATTGGCGTTGGCGACCTGGATGATCGCCTCCGCCGCTTCGACAACGTCGAGCCCGAGCGGATCGCCGATGAACGTCTTGATGGACTGCTCCGCCGCTGAGCGGTCAAGCGTCATCGCCCCGCCGATCAGCTCCTCGCCGAGCCTGCCGAGGACGAGGTTGGCGTCCGTGTTCGTCGGTCGGTCGTTACCGCGTCCGTAACACGCAGGCCCCGGGTAGGCCCCGGCCGACTGCGGCCCGTTCCGGAGCGAGCCAGCCTCGTCGATCCACGCGAACGAGCCGCCGCCCGCTCCGATTGTGAGCACCTCGATGCTCGGGAAGCAGATGGGGTAGCCGTATTCGACGAACCACTCCTTCGTGACGCGCTCTTCGCCTTCGTAGACGAGCGAGACGTCCGTCGACGTCCCGCCCATGTCGAGGCCGATCGCGTTGGGAAATCCGCAGAGCGTGGCGAGGTGGCGACTGGCAATCGCGCCGGCAGTGATGCCCGACGCCGCGAGGCGCACGGCGAATCGCTCGGCGAGCTTCGGCGTCATTACGCCGCCGCCGGAGTGGAGCAGCAGCACGTCGCCGTCGTAACCGTTCTGGGCCAGCTGGTCGCCGAGCCTTCGGACGTAGCCGCTGATCAGCGGCGAGAGGACTGCGTTCGCAACGGTCGTCGAGAATCGCTCGTGCTCGAAGATCTCGGGCAGGATCTCCCCCGAGGTGGACACGCTCACGCCGGGCAGCTCCTCCTCGAGGATCTCGCGCATGCGCTGCTCGTGCGCAGGGTTCGCGTAGGCATTGATGAAGCAGACGGCAACGGTCTGGACGCCGCGCTTGCGGAGGACGTCCGCGACCGCCCTGGCCTCATCCTCGTCCAGCTGGGTGACGACCTCGCCGGCGTAGTCGATTCGCTCCGTCACCTCGAAGCGGTCGCGACGGCGGATGTACGGAGGCGCGACGTCTTTGTACGCATCCCACAGGTCGTCCCGTGTTCCGCGGCGGATCTCGATCACATCGCGGAAGCCGCGCGTCGTGACCATCGCCGCCGGCGGCAGGTTGCGCGTGATGAGCGCGTTCGTGGCGACGGTCGTGCCGTGTGAGAAGAGCACGACGTCGCGGAGCTCGACGTCCGCTTCGACGACACCGGCGACGACGGCGTCGATCGGGTCGGCTGTCGAGGGCACCTTGGCGACGTCAATCGTGCCGCGGCCCTCGTCGAGGATGCAGATGTCGGTGAACGTGCCGCCTACGTCCACGGCGACTCTCAGGCTGGGCATGGGGCGAGGCTACAACGTGGCGAAGGAGAACGTAGCGCCGACCTTGCCACGCCTGTGGGCCACGTGCCAGGCTATGCAAGCACTGTCCGCCCTTCCCGACACCCGCCTCTGGCACCCGTTCTCGGACATGGCAGCCGTCCGCGGTAAGGAGCTCGTCATCTCGAGAGGAGAGGGCGTCTGGCTCTACGACGAAGAGGGCAACCGCTATCTCGACGCGTCGGCCAGCCTCTGGTATGCGAACGTCGGCCACGGTCGGCGCGAGATTGCCGACGCCGTCCACGCGCAGATCCTCGAGCTCGAGGCGTACGGGATCTTCGGCGACGTGGCTACGCCGCCCGCCCTCGAGCTGGCCGAGGTGCTTGCCGAGCGAGCACCGATCGCGGACGCCAAGGTCTTCTTCACCACGGGCGGCGGTGACGCAATCGACACGGCGGCAAAGCTCGCGCGCCTCTACTGGCAGGCGATCGGGCAGCCCGAGCGTCTGCACGTGATCAGCCGTACGGGGGGCTACCACGGGACGATGGCCTTCGGCACCTCGATCGGGGGCATCGACGCAAACCGTCTCGGCTACGGGCCGCTCGTCGAGGGCACTTCACACGTCGCGCACGACTCCGCTCAAGCGCTGCGCGACGAGATCGAGCGAGTAGGGGCGGAACGGGTAGCAGCCTTCTTTGTCGAGCCGGTGATCGGCGCAGGCGGTGTCTACCCACCGGCGCCTGGATACATCGAGGAGGTGGCGGACACCTGCCGCGAGGCCGGCGTTCTCTTCGTGGTCGACGCGGTCATTGTCGGGTTCGGCCGACTCGGCTCCTGGTTTGGCTGCGAGCGGTTCGGCGTCGAGCCGGACCTGATCACGTTCGCCAAGGGCGTGACGAGCGGCTACCTGCCGCTGGGAGGCGTCGTCGTCTCGGGCCGGGTTGCTGAGCCGTTCTGGAGCGAGCCGGGCCGCGTCACCGTCCGGCATGGGCAAACGTACGCCGGACATGCAGCGGCGTGCGCGGCGGCGCTGGCGAACATCGGCATTCTCGAGCGCGAGGGCCTGATCCCGCGCGGCCAGGAACTCGAGGACGATCTTCTCGCAGCCCTCGCCCCCCTGAGTGAGCATCCGCTCGTGGGAGAAGTGCGCGGCGGCGTTGGACTGATGGCCGCAGTCGCGTTCCACGACGAGGTGCTCGAGCGCGATCCCGCCGTGCCCGCCAAGGTCGCCAAAGCAATGCGGCCACACGGAGTCATGCTGCGCTCGTTGGCACAAGCGCTCGCGATCTCGCCTCCGCTCGTCATTGGCGCCGACGAGATCGGCTTGATCACGGAGGGGATCAGCAAGGCGCTCGATGACGTGCTTCAGAGCGTCGAGGTCGACGCGGCGAAGGCAACCGCCCGCTCGTAACGCCGATAAGGAACTCGTTCGACGGCATCGAACGAGACGTCATGCCAAAGCACGAGGTGGGCCTCCAGATCGATCAACTCACGTTCCTCGGGAAGGTCGACATCCGGATCCACATACGGTCCGACGACGAATACCTCGGAAGCCTCCACATCAGCAAGGGATCTCTCGACTGGATCGCCGGAAGGAGTACGAAGTACGGTCGCTACCGAGCGGGTTGGGAAAGGTTCGCGGAGATGATGGAGAGCCTGCCTGCCAAGCCGCTCACGACGACGGGACGCCGAGCGCCGCGTAAGCGCCAGGCCGATGTCGCCCGAAGCCGCCGGTCGCCGCGCAGACGCTAGCTTCGGCCGACCGGTGTACGGTGCGAGGCCTGGACGGGCACCGGATCCTTGTCGTCGACGTCGGCGGCTCGCACGTGAAGGCGCGGCTCTCAACCAGCGACGAGGAACGACGCTTCGATTCCGGCGCGGAGCTGACGGCGCGGCAGATGGTCGACGGAGTTAAGGAACTGACCCACGACTGGTCGTTCGACCGCGTGTCGGTCGGCATCCCGGCGCCCGTGCGCGACGGTGCGCCCGCGGCCGAGCCGGTGAACCTCGGCTCGGGTTGGGTCGGGTTCGACTTCGCGCGGGAATTCGGTGTGGCGACGAAGGTCGTGAACGACGCCACGATGCAAGCGCTCGGCAGCTACGAGGGCGGGAAGATGCTCTTCCTCGGGCTGGGCACCGGGCTCGGGTCGACGCTCGTCGTCGACGGCATCCTCGTTCCGATGGAGCTGGGTCATCTCCCGTTTCGGAAGGCGACCTTCGAGGACTACGTCGGCGCGCGTGGCCGCAAGCGCCACGGAGCGAAAAAATGGCAGAGGGCCGTTTTCGAGACGGTCGAGAGACTCACGGCGGCGCTCGAGCCGGACTATGTCGTGATCGGCGGCGGCGACGCGAAGAAGCTCGGCGAGCTCCCTCCGAACGCGAGGCTGGGAAAGAACGACAACGCGTTCCTCGGCGGTTTTCGCCTGTGGGACGACCAAGCAAAGGGCTAGCCCCGCAGCTTGCAGCAGAAGCTCATGGTAGCATTCATGCTCATGAGAAAGCGCATGAGAATCTCGAAAGGAGGCCAGATCTCGATCCCGGCCGCGATTCGGCACCGCTGGGACACGTCGACCGTTGTGCTCGATGATCAGGGCAGCCGGATCGTGCTCGAGCCCGCCCCCGATGACCCGATCGCCGCCGCAGAAGGTGCCCTCGCCGAGGAGTTCGGTGAGCTAGACGTTGGCAGGCTTCGGCGTAAGGCGCGTGACGATGAACGAGCCGCCGAGGCACGCCGGGCTCGGTGACTCTGCTCGATGCGTACGCGTTGATCGCGTTTTTGGTTGGGGGTCCGGCGACAGAGCAGGTCCGCGCAATCTTGCGCGACGCAGACGCTGGCGTCGCGACCGCAAATCTTCTCGAGGTGCTGGACGTCTCGCAACGGATATACGGCGTGCCGATCTCCCGTGCAGTCGAGGTCCTCGAGCCCTTGCTGGAGGGACCGTTGACCGCGGTGCCACTCGGCATCACTGTGGCGCGCCGCGCGGCGGACATCCGCGCCAGGCACTATCACCGCTCCTCTCGGCCCATCTCGCTCGCCGATGCCGTCCTCATCGGCACAGCCGAGTTGGGCGACCGCATCGCCACAGCCGACCCCGATGTCCTCGCCGTTGCCAAAGCTGAAAAAATCGAGTTCGTCGCGCTGCCGGGGGAGGGCTGATCCGTGCACCGAGGCAGCCTTTGCCGCGCTCTTCTTGCCTACGGCCTCAGTAGACGGTAGCCGTCGCGCAGAAACGGCGTCCGCTCGATCACCGACAGGACGTGCTCGGGCTCGGTCGATCCCTCCTCGGTGACGATCTCCTCGACGAGGTCCGGCTGAGTCGTGTCCCTCAGCTCCGGCTCGTCCTCTTCCGCGGGAGCCGCGGCCGGCACCAGCTTCAGCAGCTCACAGGCAACGACCGTCCGAACGCCGACCTCGCGCGCTGCCTCGGCGAGCGGGCGTGTGCCGATCTTGTTCTTGACCGAGCCGTCTTCGTAGACCGTGTCCGCTCCGACCAACACGAGCGACGCTGTCTCCAGCGCTCGTCCCACGTCGTCGTCCTCCACGAGGTCGACCTCGAGCCCTTCCCCAGCGAGGTCTTCGGCAAACGACCGCCCTTCCTCGAAGGGAGCCGACACGGTGCAGAAGACTCGCGCCGGCGGCGTGTGGACCACCGCTTCGCGCACGGTGGCTGACGCGGAATGCGTCAGCACCATCGCATCGTCGAGCATCGGGCCGAGGTGCACCGCAATCGAGGCGGCGGCGCGATCCCGGCTCGCGATCAGCCCGTTCGCTTCCTCTTCGACGAGGCGCTGAAGCTCCTCGGGCGGCAGGCTTGACGCGGTCTGCGCCGACGCGACGAGCCGACCCATGGCGTGCGTGATCCCGCCCATCGCCGGTCTGGCCTTTGCGAGCTCGCGGCCCGCGTCGAGCAGTCGCGCCAGGAACTCGTCCGTCGACGAGGCCGGTTCTGCTGCGACCTCGAGCAGCGCCTCGACGGCCCGCCGAGCCATCCAACTGCCTCCGTGAATCCGGTCGGATCGAAGCTCGGCGACCGTCTCCGAGACCGCAGTCACATGGCGATTCTTACAGTCTTAGTACCACTTCCCGCGCGCGAAGCCGCCGAAGGCGAGGAGCCCGATCAGGGCGATGATCAGACCGATCCAGAAGCTCCAGATGAACATCAGGATGATCCCGATCACGACGATGATCCCGCCGACGGTGATCCCGCCCGCCGGGCCGTAACGACGATCCCTTGTAGCCATCTCTTGCCTCCTCCTGAGCCTGCCAGGGACACCGAACGTCCGTGCCTGGGAAACGGGTTCGTGTTCGGCGACGACATACCTTCCCTCCGGGCTTGGTTCTAATCGCCTCGCGCCCTTGCGGTGCGCGCCAGGCGTCTCGCCTCTCGAAGCGGCTCGAGCGTTCGCGTCAGGCCGATGATCGCCGCCGCGGCGGCAACGGCGGCGTCGGGATCTGTCCGCCAGCCGGCATGGACGGCCAGCGGGCGCGTCCCGCGACGCGTTCGAAGCCAATAGCCGGCTCGCTCCCCTTCGACGTCGAATGGGCTCGTCGCTCCTCGCTCGTCCGCAGGCCAATCTCCCTCGGCGACGAGGAGGCGATGCGTGATGCCGACCGTCGGGACGTGGAGGACGGCGCCTAGATGGAGAGCAAGGCCTGCACGGCGCGGGTGGTCGCGGCCCGTTGCGTTGACGAGCAGCAGGTCCGGCGTCTCGACGAGGGCGAGCACGGCTTCCTCGAGGAGCGGCCCTTCACGCAGGGCAAGCAGTCCGGGCTCGTAGGCGGCGCCCACTCTGTCCGCGACGACCGCGCTCGCGGCGAGCCGGTCGCCGCGCAAGATCGCCGCGCCCGCCCACCCGGGATCGCCCGCCTCACCCGGCCCGGTCTTTCCGCGCACGAAGCAGACGAAGCAGCCGGCAACCGCCGCACCCTCCGTCCATTGCCACGGCGGAGGAGTTGCGCCTGCGAGCTTCTCCTGCTCCCGGATCAGCGCTTCCGCGGTTGCGGGCCACCCGCGCACGAGGCGTAGCATCGCCAACCGCATGTCCGGGCCGGCGGATCTCGTCACCGCCTCTCGCGCCGCAGGCGTTCAGGAGCGGCACCTGCTGCAGGCGATCGCGATTGTGCCGCGCGCGGAGTTTGTCCCGCCGGAACTCGTCGCGTACGCCTACCGCGACAGACCGCTCTCGATCCCACACGACCAGGTGACGACGCAGCCGTCGCTCGTCGCCCGCATGGTCGAGGCGCTCACGCTTGGCCGCTCCGACCGCGTGCTGGAGATCGGGACCGGCTTCGGCTGGCAGACCGCGCTGATCGCCCGCCTCGCGGGCGAGGTCTGGAGCATCGAGCGCTGGGACGACATCGCGCGCATCGCCCGAACGAATCTCGAGCGCAACGGCGTCGAGAACGCGCACGTCGTCGTCGGCGACGGCACCCTCGGTCTCCCCGAGCGTGCACCGTACGACGCGATCCTGGTGGCCGCCGCGTTCCCGACGGTGCCGGCTCCCCTCGCCGAGCAGCTCGCCGAGGGCGGCCGGCTCGTCCAGCCGATCGGCCCCGGCGGCGCCGATGAGGTGATCCTGTTCGAGAAACACGCCGGTGTGCTCGAGCGACGACGGCTTGTCAGCGGTGCGCACTTCGTGCGGCTCTACGGCGAGCACGGTTTCGCAACGTAGGTCTGGCGTAGCGACACTCCTGGCGCAACACTGTTGTCAGAGAGTCGCGCGTGTTCGAGATCGGGAGCAGTCTCCGCACCGCCCGCGAGCAACGGAAGCTCGACCTTGCCGACGTCGAGCAGGTGACGCACATCCGGAGGAAGTATCTGCAGGCGCTCGAGGACGAACGGTTCGACGTGCTTCCCGGAGAGGCGTACGTAAAGGGTTTCCTGCGCACATACGCCGACCAACTCGGGCTCGACGGGCAGCGATTCGTGGAGGAGTACAACGAGCGGTTTCCTGCCCCGGAGGCGCCCGAGGCAGCGCCGCTCGTGCGGGTTCGGCCGCGGCGGCGCGTGCTCGACGCGCGGCTGGTCGTCATTCCGCTCGCCGTGGCGATCGGCCTCTTCGTCTGGCGCGCCGCGAGCGGCGGCGGCGGGCACGAGAAGGCGGCGACCCCATCCGTTCCGACGCCCGTGCACGTCGCGGTGAGCACGCTGAAGCGAAGACCGCCTGCGCCCCCGCGGCCGAGGCCGGCTCGCTTCGATCTCGTCGCCAGCCGCGGGCCCTGCTGGCTGTCGGTGCGGCTCGGCTCGGACAGCGGCCGACTCCTCTACGAGCGCACGCTCGAGGCAGGGCAGCGCGCCCGCTTCGTCGCCGGCCGTCTCTGGCTTCGCATCGGCGCGCCCTGGAACGTCGACGCGACGCTGAACGGACGGCGGGCGCAGCTGCCGACCACGCTCGCGAGTGTCCTCGTCACGCCGCAGGCGCTGCGACTCGCCGGCGGCTGATGTGAGGCTGGCGCTCGCCGGCGACACCATGCTCGGACGCGGTGTCGCCGAGCGGCTCGACAACGATCCGAACCACACGCTCTTCGACCCGGAGCTCGTCGACGTCATCCGCGAGGCCGACCTCTTCGTGCTGAACCTCGAGTGCTGCATCTCCGCGCGCGGCCGACCGACGCCCGGGCGGGTCTTCCACTTTCGCGCCCCGCCGTGGGGCGCCGACCTCCTGGCCGGCCTCGGCGTGGACTGCGTGTCGCTCGCGAACAATCACGCGCTCGACTTCGGACCGGATGCCTTGCTCGACACGCTCTCGCATCTCGACGCGGCCGGGATCCGGGTCGTGGGAGCCGGCACCGACGTCGAGCGGGCGCGGACCCCGGCTGTGCTCGAGGCGGGCGGGTTTCGGTTGGCGGTCGTCGCGGTGTCCGACCACCCGGATGGAGACGCGGCGCGCGCGGATCGGCCGGGGATCGCGTACGCGGATCTTCGTCGCGAACTGCCGGAGTGGCTGACGGCGTTCCCGGAGGCGGACGCCGTGCTGGCGACCCCGCACTGGGGCCCGAACATGAAGGCGGAGCCGCGCGACTACATCAGGCGCGCGGCGCAGGAGATGGTTGCGGCAGGCGCGACGCTCGTGGCCGGCCACTCGGCCCACGTGTTCCACGGGGTGGCGCCGCGCGTGCTCTACGACCTCGGCGATTTCATCGACGACTACCGCGTTGACCCGGGCTTGCGGAACGACCTCGGCCTGTTGTTCCTCGTCGATCTCGACGGCGACCGGCTCGAAGCGATCCCGCTCGAGCTCGAGTTCGCGCACACGCGGCTCGCAAAGTGCGACGAGGCAGAATGGATCAAGCGCCGCTTCAACGCGGCCTGCGCAGCGTTCGGCACGCGCGTCTACGAGGAGGACGGTCGTCTCGTCGCGCGGTGGCGCTAGAGAACTCCGGCGACTGCGCGCAGCGTGTCGTTCACAACCTGCGGTGAGGCGTTCGCGAACCGGAAGTTGAAGACCCCGAAGTCGCGCACGCCCGAGCCGCGTCGCGCGGCGAGGTACTGCCGACGCCAACAGTTCACATACGCGCGTGATCGGTGATTGACGTTGCCTCCCAAGCCGGGAGCGAGGCGGTAGCCCGGCGTGATTCCGGCCGCGTAGCGCCGCGCAAGCGAGCGGCGCACCGGGCCTCCCGCCGCCAGCGCACGCCGACCCGCATCTTCCGCTCGCGCCGCGGCCGCCGGATCGCCCGCGAACGGCGGGAACTCTTCCCCGGCGATGTGTGAAGCCGCCGCGTTGACGGTGTTCCAGAACGCCGCGAGCTCCGTATCGACCGGACGGAGCGGCAGGCCGAACGCACGCCGCGCGAGCCAGACGAAGCCCGTCACGTCAGCGTCTTGACGACGGCCGTGCAACATCCCCGCGAGGACGCCGCGCGTGAAGTCGCGCAGCTGCCGCGAGTCCGCGACCTGACGCGAGATCTCGTCGAACTGCCATGACTCCACGGGGGAGCGCATGGAGCGCATCCGGTCGCGAAACGACCGTCCGGCCTCGCGGCCGGCAGCGACCCGCGCGGCCGCCGTACGCGGTAGCGGCGACGGAGCGACGTTGCGCAGCGCAAGCATCGGGGCGTAGAGACAGCCTTCCTCGTGAATCGGATTTGCCGCGCGCGGATTCACGCCGTAGCTGCCGACGTAAACGGTCGCGCGCTCCGTCAGCTTGTGGCGACGAACTGCGTCGAGGATGACACCGACGTCCTTGAGCGCGAAGTAGGAGAGGAGGACGGTTGGCCGGCGGCTAGCGATGGCTCCGGGCGAAGTCGCTCATCGCGGACTCGTCAGCGAATGGGACGACCGCTCCTTCGGCGCCGGCCTCGAGCATCGCCTCGACGTTCTCCGCCCGCGTGCGCGGGATCACGCGCAGGTCGGGATGCTCCTCCTTGACGCGGCGGACGTGGTCGGCGTCCGAGCCGCGGGACGGATGCCACGCGTCTCCGAGCTCAACGGCGCGGCGGATCGCCCGGTCGGAGCTGCCGCCGACCCAGATCTCCGGCGGCGTCGACGGGTGCGGCTCTGACATCGCGTCGTGGAACGACCAGAACTCGCCGTCGAAGTCTCCCTCGCCGTTCCAGAGGGCCCGCATCAGCCGGATCGCTTCGTCTGCACGCCGGCCGCGGCCCTCGAACGGGACACCCATGAAGTCGTACTCGTCCTTGTGCCAGCCCATCCCGACGCCGAGCGTGAAGCGTCCGGCGGACAGCTCCTGTACGGTCGCGACCTCCTTGGCGAGGTGCATGGGGTTGTGCAGCGGCACGAGGATGATCGACGTGCCGAGGCCGATCCGCTCCGTCCACCCGGCGATCCAGCCGAGCGTGACGAGCGGATCGTAGACACGGCCGTACGGGTCGAACGCCTCCGGACCGACGATGATGTGTTCCGTGGTCCAGACGGAGTCGAAGCCGAGCTCCTCGGCCGCCTCGGCCGTTCGGCGGATCGCGTCGGGAGTCGCGTCGCGGCCGTAGTTCGGGAGGATGACGCCGAAGTGCACTGCGGGAGAGTACGGCGTAGGGTGCCGTCGATGACGCAGTGGTCGTGGGATCCGGACACGTACCTGGAATTGATGAGCGCCGAGATCGCGGCGTTCGTCGAGCTGCAGGAGCAGACGGCCGCGGCGGCGGAGGGCGTAGAGGTCGCTGAAATGCTCGAGCTCGGGATCGGCACCGGCGAGACGGCGCGGCGGGTGCGCACCCTGCATCCGGGTGCTCGGCTCACGGCGATCGACTCGAGCGCGGAGATGCTCGAGCGCGCGCGCTCGCAGTTTCCGCACGCGGATCTCCGGCTCGCGCGACTGGAGGATCCGTTACCCAAGGGTCCGTTCGACCTCGTCTACTCGGCTCTCGCGGTGCATCACCTCGACGGGCCGGGGAAGCGCGACCTGTTCGCGCGCGTCGCTGCGGCTCTTCGTCCCGGCGGCGTGTTCGTCCTCGCAGACGTGATCGTTCCGGAGGACCCGGAGGATCAACAGACACCGATCGACGGCGAGTACGACCGGCCGGACCGCCTCGACGACCAACTCGAGTGGCTCCGCGAAGCCGGCTTCGAGGCGACCCCGGCGTGGGTGCACAAGGACCTCGCCGTCGTCCGCGCATGGACGACGAACGGCTGACGACCGCGCGCGTCGCTCGGCTGGCGACCACTGATGCGGACGGACGACCGCACCTCGTCCCGATCGTGTTCGCACTCGAAGGCGACACGCTCTACTCGGCCGTGGATCGCAAGCCGAAGCGCTCGACGAAGCTGCGGCGAATCGAGAACGCGCGCGCCCGGCCGGACGTCACTGTCCTCGTCGACCACTACGACGAGGAGTGGGGAGGGCTCTGGTGGATCCGGTTGCGGGGTCGTGCGCGCGTGCTCGACGAGGGCGAGGAGCGGCAGCACGCCCTCGCGCTGCTGCAGGAGAAGTACCCGCAGTACCGCGCGGAACCACCGGAGGGGCCCGTGCTAGCGGTGGACATCACCGAGGTTCGCGACTGGGCAGCCTGAATCAACAGGTCGCGCACGAGAGATGTGCCGGATGTGCAACGAGTGTGTGGCAAGGGAGTCGCGACCCGTCCATTCCGGACGCGACCGAGCCGTCCATTCCGGACACCATCCCCGCCTGCGGCGCCATGTCCGAACCGAACCGGTGGGGTCCGGAACTTGTCTCAGAATGAGCTTGTGAGGATGAGGATGATGGCGAGGTGGATGAAGGCGAGGTAGTTGTCGGCCTTGCGGTCGCGGCGGGTGGCGATGCGGCGTTTCGCTTTCAGCCAGGCGTTGGTGCGCTCGACGGGGAAGCGGTGGCGGGCTTGCGGGTCTGGTGTGCGTATGCGTCGTCTGCGGCCGCGCCAGACTTCGCGTGTCGGGGTTCCTTCAGGAATCGCATCGCCGGCGCGGCGGGGTTTGCTGATCTGGGGCTCGATCGCGCGCTCGCGTAGCGCTTGCTCGAGTGTGCGGGAGGCGTAGCCGCGGTCGGCCAGGAGTTGTTGGGGCTGGATCCCTTGCTCGAGCAGCAGGTCGACCAGCGGCAGCAGGTGCCGCTGCTCGTTCTCGTTGCCCGCCGCCAGCCGGACCGCGAGCGGCGCCCCGCGGGCGTCTACGGCGAGGTGGTAGCGGCTGCCGGGCGTGCCGCGGAGCGTGCGCGCGACCTTCTCGCCCCCTTTTTTGCCTCCACCAGCGACGCGTCGACGATCACCCTTGACCAGTCGAGCCTGTCCGCTCCGGCGAGCTGTTGCTGCAACACGCGGATCGCCTTCTCGAACAACCCGCGCCGCGACCACTCCTCCAACCGGCGCCGACAGGTCTCGCCACTAGGCAAACCGAGCTCGCGGTAGGGCACCTGCAACCACGGCGTGTCGGTGTAGAGCACGAACAGGATCCCCTCCAAACACAAACGCGGGCTGTAGCGCGCCCGCCCCGGATAGCGAAAACGGCGTTTCGGGTCGACCAGGATCGGCTCCAGCCGCTCCCACAACTGATCCGAAACCCGCCACTTCAACGGCTGTGAGCGTCCCACACGCCGCGGACGTGAACGACCAGATGTATTCATGCCAACCGTTTCGCCACCCACCCGCGGGTCCCTGCTCAATATGAGACAGGCTCCAGACCCCGAACGTCGCATGGGGACCTGGCTGTGGCGCGGTTTGGCGCGCTTTCCTTACGGTCCGGGATCAGGGCGGTCGTCCATGACAGCTACGGCCCGGTGGACGTGCTGCGCATCGAAG
>JBKPMS010000126.1:0-21678 GCA_046732275.1 Actinomycetota bacterium
GCGCTAGAGCGCCCGCGTCGAGGTCGACGAGGGCCACGCGGGCGCCACCGCGCGCGAGTGCCCGCGCGGTCGCGCTGCCGATGCCGCCCGCCGCACCGGTGATCAACGCCCGTTTGCCGTCGAGGTCCACGACGGCAAGCATGCATGCGGGGCAAAGCGGGAAAACCCGCTCGCGCCGTCGGCATCTTCCCGATGACGCACGCCTGAGGGCACTCAGATACTTGCCCTGGTCATCGATCTGGCACGCCGGTAGGGACTGCGCCGTGCCGTCAAGGAGCGGACGAGTGAGGAACCTCAGGGTCGCGGTGGACATCGGTGGGACCTTCACCGATCTCGTCGCGTACGACGAAGCTACGCACGAGTTGACCACGGTCAAGACGCCGTCCACGCCGCCGGGCTTCATCGACGGCGTGATGAACGCGCTCGACAAGGCCGGCATCGACCCGGACGAGGTCACGGCGTTCAAGCACGGGTCGACCATCGCCACCAACGCGATCATCGAGCGCCGCGGCGCGCGGACGGGCCTCGTCACGACGAAGGGCATGCGCGACGTGCTCGGCGCAGGCCGGGCGAACCGCCCCGACCTGTTCAACTCCAACTGGGACCCGTCGCCGCCGCTCGTCCAGCGCCGCAACGTGCTGACCGTCGACGAGCGCATCGACTACGAGGGCAACGTCCTGCACGAGCTCGACGAGGCGGGCGTGCGCGAGGCGGCCCGCAAGTTCCAGAAGCGGGGGATCGAGTCGGTCGCGGTCGCATACCTGAATTCGTTCATGGCCCCCGAGCACGAGCAGCGCACCAAGGACATCCTGCTCGAGGAGCTCGGCGACGACGTACGCGTGTGCACGTCGGCCGAGACCTTGCCCGAGATCCGCGAGTTCGAGCGCACCTCGACTACCGCGGCCAACGCGTACCTGATGCCGGTTATCGAGCGCTACCTCGACGAACTGGTCGACGCCTTGCACACCTGGGGGTACGAGGGCGAGGTGCTCGTAACCCACTCCGGCGGCGGCGTGATGTCGGCCGGCTCGGCCAGCCAGGTGCCGGCGCGCATCTGCCACTCCGGGCCGGCCGGCGGCGTTGTCGGCGGCGCACTCGTGGGCAAGTCCGCCGGCATGCCCAGCGTCATCACCTTCGACATGGGCGGCACGAGCGCGGACCTGTCGCTGGTCCACGAGGGCCGGCCCTCGATCGCCTCCGAGTGGCGCGTGGACTGGAACATCCCGATCCTGTTCCCGGCCGTCGACCTTGTCGCCATCGGCGCCGGCGGGGGCACGATCGCATGGGTCGACGCCGGCGGCTCGCTGCGCGTGGGCCCGCAGAGCGCGGGCGCCGACCCGGGCCCCGCCTGCCTCGACAAGGGCAACGAGAAGCCGACGATCACGGACGCCCACCTGTTCCTGGGGCGGCTGGACCCCGAGGCCTACCTCGGCGGGGACCTCGACATCCACCCCGAGCTCGCCGAGCAGGCGATCGTCCGCCTCGCGGGCCAACTCGGGCTCTCCGAGGCTGAGACCGCCAGCGGCATCCTGCGCATCGCCAACGCGAGCATGACCGCCGCCACCCACCTGATCTCGGTCGAGCGCGGCTGGGACCCGCGCGAGTTCGCCCTCGTTGCCGGCGGGGGCGCCGGGCCGCTGCACGCGGTGGCGATCGCCCAGGACCTCGGCATCCCCACCGTCATCGTCCCCCCGACCCCGGGGGTGACCTCGGCGCTGGGGATCCTGCAGGTCGACCTGCGCCACGACCTGCTGCGCTCCGTCCTCAAGCAGACCCACCAGCTCGAGCCCGACGAGCTCGTAAGGGTCTTCGCCGACCTCGAGGAGGAGGCGGGCCAGGTGCTCGACCGCGAGCAGGCGAGCGGCCACAAGCGCATCGAGCTCTCGCTCGACGTCCGCTACTACGGGCAGACGCCATACATGAACCTCGTGCTCGACGAGGTGCCGCGCGACCGTGCCGCGTTGGACGCGATTGTCGACCGCTACGGCGAGGCCTACGAGGCCGAGTTCGGCTACAAGCTGGAACGCAACCTGGCCACGGTGGAGATCGTCAACGCGCGCGCCGCCGCCATCGGTGTCACCGCCGACACCGAGCTGAAGCTTTCGGGGCAGACCAACGGCAAGGTCGAGCCGCGCAAGACCCGATCGGTGTTCTTCGAGGAATCCCACGCGTTCGTCGACACACCGATCTACGACCGCACGGCGCTGAACCCACAGACGCAGATCGCCGGCCCGGCCGTAATCGAGCAGGGCGACGCCACGGTCCTGATACCACCGGGGAAGAAGGTCGACGTCGACGCGTACCTGAACCTGCTCATCGACGTTGGAGGAAAGTAGCCATGGAGCCGACCACCACCGTCGCCACGCCCGCGCTGCGCAACGACCCGATCACCTTCGAGGTCCTGCGCAACGCCTTCAAGGCAATCTGCAACGAGGCCAGCGCACTCATCGAGCGGGTCTCCTACGCCCCGACGATCACAGAGGGCCACGACTACTCGGTTTCGATCCTCACGCCCGACGGCCGGCTCGTCTCGCACGGCCAGCGCGACCAGGCGCCGCACATGGGCACCTTCGAGGCCTCGATCCAGCACCTGGTGGAGCAGGTCACCGAGTTCCACCCCGGCGACGTCTTCATCTACAACGACCCCTACACCGGCGGGACGCACCAGAACGACGTGAAGATCATTCGCCCGATCTTCCACGGTGGCGAGGTGTTTGCGTTCGCGATCGCGCTGTGCCACTGGCCCGACGTCGGCGGCCCCATGCATGGGACCTTCAACCCGCACGCGACCGAGTGCTACGCCGAGGGGCTGCGGATGCCGCCGCTGAAGCTGTACGAGAACGACGTGCCGAGCAAGCCGATCTGGGACCTGATCGACATGAACATCCGGGTCCCCAATGAGCGGGTGGCCGAGCGGTACGCGCAGTACCAAGCCGGCCGCCTGGTGGAGCGCCGGCTCCTCGGCTACGTTGAGAAGTTCGGCGAGCAAGTCATCCGCGATGCCTTCGAGGACACGATGGACCACTCCGAGCGGCTGTTCCGCGAGTGGGTGCACCGCCTGCCCGACGGGACCTACGAGTTCACCGACTGGGGCGACCGCGACATCGGCCGCGAAGACGAGCCGCCGATCAAGGTCAACGCCAAGCTCACGATCGATGGCGACCAGGTGACGATCGACTGGACCGGCTGCGACCCCGCGCCGGTGGCGTCTTGGGGCTTTGCACGCCCCGCGCTGCAATCGGCGACCTACGACGGGACCATGCATTGCTTCCCGGAGCTCGCGCCGCTCAACCACGGCGTCGTGCGCGCGATCAACATCGTGTCCAAGAAGGGCACCTGCGTCGACGTCGAGGAGCCCACGCCGGTCACCGGCTACTGCTCGGGCGCGTACGAGAAAGTCGACTGCGTGACGATGGCGTGTTGGGGCCAGGCGCTCCAGAAGATCGACCCCACCCGCGTGCACGCGGCCACGGTCAACCTGCAGAACTTCTGCACCGGCGGCGTCCACCCCACCACCGGGCTCGACTTCGTCTCCTACCTGTGGCTGGAGGGCGGCCAGGGCGCGCGCGCCTACGCCGACGGTAACTCCTTCTACATGATGATCTTCATCGGGGGCGCGTCCAACCAGCCCAACGAAACGCTCGAGCGCTGGTACCCGATGTACTACACGAGCACCGAGGCCGAGGTGGACTCCTGCGGCGACGGCGAGTTTCGCGGCGGCTTCGGCCTCTCGCGCAACTTCGACGTCTGGGGCGACACCGAGCTCGTGGTTCTGGGCGACCGTGAGACGATCGGCCCGCCGGGCCTGGCGGGCGGCACGAACGGGGGTCCGAACATCCTCATCCGCAACCCCGGCACGGACAAGGAGGAGAACCTGGGGATGTTCACCTCGAAAGCCATCCTCAAGAAGGGCGACCAGGTCTACTTCGCGTCCAACGGCGGCGGCGGGTACGGCCTGCCGTGGAAGCGCAAGCCCTCCAGCGTCCTCGAAGACGTGATCGACGAGCTGCTCACGCTCGAGAAGGCGCGCGACGTGTACGGCGTCGCCATCGAGGCGGTCGACCCCGACGCCCTCGACTACCGCATCGACGAGCCCGAGACCACGCGCCTGC
The DNA here is from genome assembly GCA_046732275.1 of Actinomycetota bacterium. Lineage (GTDB taxonomy): Bacteria > Actinomycetota > Thermoleophilia > Gaiellales > Gaiellaceae > 3-1-20CM-4-69-9. Next base: position 4,113 of record JBKPMS010000126.1, read on the forward strand.
GCGACACTCTCGCGGCCGAGGATCGCCGGACGCGCGGCACGGCGCCCTTCGAGGTCAACCCGCTGGGCGAGGAGCTGTTCCTGCCGCCCGACGAGCTGGGCACCAGCGACGGGGCGCCGGGGCCGCTTCCGGGCGAGGCCGCATGAAGGAGTCGATCAATCCTGAGGGCATCGCGGCCCCCGTCGGGCCGTACGCGCAGGTCACCGTCGCCCCGGCCGGAGGAAGGCTTGTGTACTGCGCCGGCGCGGTCTCGCTCGCGCCAGACGGCTCGGTGGTGGGCGAGGGGGACATCGTCGCGCAGACCCGCCAGACAATGGAGAACCTCAAGGTGGCGCTGGAGACAGCCGGCGCCACCTTTACGGACGTCATCAAGATCAACGGCTACGTGACCGACTTCAGCCAGTACCCGAAGATCGCGCCGGTGCGGGCGGAGTACCTGAAGGAGCCCTATCCCGCGAGCACCATGATCGAAGTCCCGGCGCTGATCTTCCCCGAGCTGATGATCGAGATCGAGGCGATCGCCGTCGTCCATGACGACGCCTGACGCATGGCGGCGGACGACCCGGTCGTGGTGACGGTTGCGCCAACGGGTCCACTTACCACGCGCGAGCAGCACCCCGGCCTGCCGCTCAGCCCGAAGGAGATCGGCATCGCTGTCGCCGAGGCCGCGGAGGCGGGCGCCGCCGTGGCGCATGTCCACGCGCGCGACGACGAAGGCCTGCCCACGGCCGACCCGGAGGTATACGCGGCGATCGTGGCCGAGATCCGCGACCGCTGCGACATCGTCGTGCAGGCCTCGACGGGCGTCGGGCTGGCGGTGCCGCCGCAGGAGCGGGCGCAGATCGTCGCCTCAGGAGCCGTGGACGTGTCGATGGCGACGCTCAACCCGGCCTCGATGACATTCGGGACCGGCACGTTCGCCAACCCCCCAGCGTTCGTCGAGGATCTCGCGCAGACCATGCTCGATCGCGGCATCCACCCCGAGCTCGAGGTCTATGACTTCGGCCACGTCGGCCTGTGCCTCGACCTCGTGCGGCGCGGGCTCGTGCACGAACCGCTGCAGTTCAGCTTCGTGATGGGCGTCCGCGGCGGCATGCCCGGCGACCCCGCCCTGCTGCCCCAGCTTCGGGCGATGCTCCCGGGAGGCACGATGTGGCAGGCCATCGGCATCGGGCGCGCGCAGCTGCCGCTGTCGTTCGCGGCGCTGGCGCTCGGCGGCAACGTGCGCGTCGGTTACGAGGACAACGTGTACTTCCGCAAGGGCGAGCTGGCCGAGTCCAACGCGCAGTTCGTGCGCCGGGCGGTCGAGCTCGTGCACGCGGCCGGCCGCGAGGTCGCCACCCCCGACTGGTTGCGCGAGCGGTTGGGGGTGAGCTAGCCGTGGCCCACGACCTGCTGGTCGCGGGCGGCCGGCTGCTGAGCGACGAGTTGCGCACGCAGGACGTGCTCGTCCAGGCCGGCCGCATCGCCGCCGTCGGGGACGGCCTCGACGCGCCGCCCGGCACCGAGTACCTCGACGCGCGCGGCATGCTCGTCCTGCCGGGGCTGATCAACGCGCATTATCACTCTGGCGAGAACTTCAACCCCGGCCTGTACGAGAACCTCCCCCTCGACCTCTGGTTCGTGCACTCGCACCAGGTCACCCGCGCCGAGCCGCTCGGCGCCGAGGGCATCTACGCCCGCACCGCGCTCGGCGCCGCGCTGATGCTGAGCAGCGGGACGACGAGCTGCGTCGACTTCCTCTTCGAGGCGCCCGAGATCACGCTGGAGACGCTCGAGCCGGTGGTGCAGGCCTACCGCGACGCCGGCATGCGCGCCACGATCCTGCTCGGGGTCGCCGACAAGCCGTTCGTGGCCTCGCTGCCGGTCGAGAACCCCGACGAGGCGGCCGCGCGCGAGGGCGCCCCGCCCACGCTCGAGAGCATCATGGCCTTGGCGCAGGCCGCCGTCGACCGCTTCCACGAGCCCGGCGGCCTGATCGGCATCGGCATGGGGCCGTCGGCGCCACAGCGCTGCACCGACGCGCTGCTGGACGCGTCGCTGGCGTTCTGCCGCGAGCGCGGGCTGGTGTGGCAGACGCATGTGCTCGAGACCAAGTCGCAGGCGTTCACCTCGCGCCGCTGGCACGGCAAGTCGTTCGTCGAGCGGCTGGACGCGCGCGGGATGCTCGGGTCCGACGCCACCCTCGTGCACACGGTCTGGCTCAGCGATCGCGACATCGAGCTCATGGCCTCCACGCAGACGACCGTGGTGCACTGCCTGCTGAGCAACCTGCGCCTCGGCGACGGCGTGGCCCGGCTGCCCGCGCTGGTCGAGTCCGGCGTGCGGGTGGCGCTCGGCACCGACGGGCGAGGCTGCGACGAGACGCTCGACATGCTCGAGCTGGCCAAGATGACCGCGCTCGTCCATAAGGCGCGCGGCGGCGACTTCCACCGCTGGCCCACGGCGGCGCAGGCGCTGGAGATGTGCACCGCACAGGCGAGCGTCTGCATGGGCCACGGCGAGCAGCTCGGCCGGGTCGAGCCGGGCGCGCTGGGCGACCTCGCCCTCCTCCCCCTGGACGCGCCTGCCCTGATCCCGCTGCACGACCCGGTGCGCCAGGTCGTCTACGGCTCACCGAGCAAGGACATCGCTTCAGTCGTCGTGGGGGGCCGCGTGGTCGTCCGCGACGGCAAGCCGGTCCACCTCGACCTACCCCGCCTTTACGAGCAGGCCCGCCGGCACGTGGTAGACGCGCTGGCCGGCGACCGCCCGGCCGACGCGGCGGAGATCGAGGCCATCGTGGGCGAGCTGTACGCGCGCGTCGAAGCGACCGATCTCGACGTGGACTCCTACCTGCGGCCCTGACCCGACACGGCCTCGAGCACCGCGGCCAGCCCGTCGAGCGAGCGCAGGTTGTGCCCGGGCAGGAAGTGGTCGACGTGCGGCAGCGCCGCCGACATTCCCTGCGCCAGCGGCTTGTAGTCGGGGTCGCCGGCCAGCGGGTTCACCCACACCACGGCGTGCGCCGCGCGATGCAGGCGCTCCATCTCGGCGGCGAGGCGGTCGGCGCCGCCGCGCTCCCAGCCGTCCGAGACGATCACGATCACCGCGCCACGCGTGAACCCGCGCGGGCCCCAGCGGTCGTTGAGCGCCTTGAGGTTGTCGCCGATGCGCGTGCCGCCCGCCCAGTCGGGGACAATGCGGGCGGCGCTGCGCAGCGCGCGGTCGGGGTCGTGCCCGCGCAATTCCCGCGTGACCCGAGTCAGACGCGTGCCGAAGGTGAACGCCTCGACCTTGCCGCCGTCGCGTACTGCCGCCTGCAGGAACATCGTCATCGCGCGCGTGTAGGGCTCCATCGACCCGGACACGTCGATTAGGAACACGAGCTTGCGCGGGACAAGCCGGCGCCGACGCCAGCGCCGGTCCAAGGGGTAGCCCTCGGTGCGCATGGCCGAGCGCATCGTGCGCCGCTTGTCCAACCTGCGCCCGTCGTGGGCGGTCTCGAGGCGCCGCGAGGGGCGCACGGGCGCCGCGCGCGCCACCAGCTCCATCAGGCCGCGGGCCACGCGCAGCTCGCCGGGCGAGTACTCGGCGAAGTCGAGCTCGCGCAGGCGCTCGGTCGCGGAGAAGGCCATGCCGCCGGGCGACTGCTCGCCGTCGTCGTCGTCGCCGTCGTCGCCGTCGTCCGCGGCCGCGATCACCAAGCGCTCGCGCTTGCGGCCGGGCAACTCGCCCGGAACGTCGCCGGACTCGTCGTCCTCGGCGGGGGCCGGGATGCCCGGCGGCGCCACCTCCCCGTCGGCCGGCAGCGAGCGCTCCCAGAAGGATCGAAAGGCGGCGTCGAAGGCGTCGAGGTCCTTCTCGTGCGAGACCAGCGTGCACCGCAGTGCCCAGTAGACGTCCTCGCGCGCGCGGAGGTCGACGACGTCCAGCGCCCGCACGGCGTCCTGCAGCCGCTCCGGGCCCACCTCGGCCCCCGCCTTGCGCAGCGCGCGGCCAAACAGCGCCAGCTTGCGTACGAGCGGCTCGCCGACCGCGGCGCTCATGCGGCGCCGGGCTGGCGACCGCCGGCGACGAGGCCCTCGACGCCGCGCTCGCGCACCCGCTCGAGATCCTCGCGGTACTTCAGGACCGTGCCAAGCGTTGCGTCGACCACCTCCTCGTCGAGTTCCCGCTCGTCGAGTGCGGCCAGCGCCTGCACCCAATCGATCGTCTCGGATACGCCCGGCGCCTTGGCTAGCTCGAGCCCGCGCAACTCGGCCACCAGCTTGGCCGCCTGACGCGTCAGGCGCTCGGGGACGTCGGGCAGCCGCGCCTGGACGATGGCCACTTCGCGCTCCACGGTCGGGTAGCCGATCCAGTGGTAGACGCAGCGGCGGCGCAGCGCGTCGTGCAGCTCGCGCGTTCGGTTGGACGTAAGGACCACCAGCGGGCGCTCGGCGGCCCGGATCGTGCCAATCTCGGGGATCGTGACCTGGAAGTCCGAGAGCAGCTCGAGCAGGAAGGCCTCGAATTCGTCGTCGGCGCGGTCGATCTCGTCCACGAGCAACACCGGCGGCACCGCGTCGTCGTTCTCGATCGCGTCCAGCAGCGGCCGTCGCAGCATGAAATCGCGCGAGAACACGTCGTCGACGGCATCGGGCGCCGCCGCCTCGGCTGCCTCCAGCGTGCGGATGTAGAGCATCTGGCGCGCGTAGTTCCAGTCGTAGAGCGCGTGGGCGACGTCGATGCCCTCGTAGCACTGGAGGCGGATCAGGCGCGCGCCCAGCACCTCGGCCAGCGCTTTGGCGCACTCGGTCTTGCCGACCCCGGCCTCGCCTTCGAGCAGGAGCGGCTTGCGCAGCGAAGTGACGATGCTCAGTACCGTGGCCAGGCCACGGTCGGCCAGGTAGGAGCGCTCTCGCAGGCGCTCCGCCATGCCGGCGCCCGAGCTCAGCGGCGTCGGAACACCTCGAAGCGGATGTACTTGTCGTTGACGTCGATGAGCGAGTAGGCCATCGGCTCGCCGGGCTTTGAGTAGTGGCGCTCGTGGAGCCGGATGAAGGCCTGGCCCTGCTTGACCTCGAGCCGGGTCTTGCCCTGCCCGTGCTCTACCAGCGGCACGATGTCGGCCACGGCGTGGTCGATCGCCGTGCGGCAGTAGCGCCTGCTGAACTCGAAGAGCGAGGCGGGTGGGTTCTTCGGCGGCGTGCGCTCGAGCAGGTCCCACGCGATGAGGTCGCGCACGTAGATCGCAGGCGCGCCGTCGGCAAAGTAGACCTTCTCGGTGAAGAAGTACTCGGCCTCGGCGTCGACGTCGAGGGTCTCGGCCAGGTCCTTGGGCGGCTTGGTGCGCTCCCAGGACTGGTCGACGGTGACCTTGTGGCCCTTCTCCTCCAGCAGCCAGTCGAATCCGACCAGGCGCTGCAGCGCCAGCGTCGACGGCCCGATGTGGCGGTTGATCGTTGTGCCGATCGCTCGGCGCCGCGTGACGATGCCGTCCTGCTCGAGGCTATGCAGCGCGGTGCGGATCGTGGTCCGGCTGACGTTGAGGCCCTTGGAGAGCTCGTCCTCCGAGGGGAGCCGGTCGTTCTCGAACTTCCCGGACAAGATCGCTTCGAGGATGGCCTTGCGCGCACGCTCCGCCAGCGGGGTGTTCTCTAGCTCGGTGAACATGCCGTCCATGGGGACCTCCGCCCAGACCCACGAATCTTTGCATCTTCGTGTTATGAAGTAGCAATGCCCATTCTACGCGGGTTGGACGAGGTCTCTCGGTGGGCGATGATGACTAGCGGCGGCTTCAGGCCCGCCACGCAGCTCGGGTCCGCGTTGAACGGCGTGGCGATGAACGACTGCATCACCGGCTCGACGCCGCCGACTTTGGCCCGATGTGGTGCGCTACGCCCAGATGATCGACTACGCCACCGGAGCAGCCGACAGCGCGCCCGACCGTGTGCGCGAACGTTTCGGATGGGTTCGGGTCCTGGACACGTCATAGAAGAAGTCCTCCGCCTCGCATAGGCACACCCAAACCGGCTGGACGCCGCACCCACACCCGCGCCACGGCTTTCCTTTGCGCTAAGGGGAGCCAAGCTCTGCAGATCGCCGCACGCGGGGTTGAGCCTCAGCAGCGGTCGGCAGGCCCCAGATGCGCAGCAGCGCCTTCGGCGCCCTGAAGCAGACATCTCTGCCCGTGTCGCCTCGATCCTTCCACTGGACCGAGCCGCGGCGCGTAAGCGGCTCGGGCTGGTCTCCGAAGCCGAACTCACGGTTTTTGAACGAGCCCAGCGCATACGACCTGGTCCCGCAGCGTCCGACGTAGAGCGGGCTCTTGCGCGGCCCGGTGAACGGTCGATCGGTGAGCTTGGCGTGGGCCGCCCGGAGTTCCGCCCGAAGCTGCGCGGTACTAGGAAGCTTCGAGCACGTCGCAGCCGGCGCGCCCGTCGGGACGCGGAGGAGGCCGGCGAGCGCGGCGATGAGAACGATCGCGCGAAGAAGGCGCACGCCGGTAGTCATCGCGCACCGCCCGATCGCCTTCTAGCCCTTGTTGGCGCGGCTGATCGCGCGGCCCGTTGCGATCGCCGCCTCGGCCCCGCTTGCGACCGTACCCGTAGTGCCAAGCTTCCCAGGCTTTACGCCCAGTTTCCCTCGGGCCTTCCCCTGCCCGCCATTGACGCCCCGGTGGGCCTTCGGCGTGAGCGGCACGATCGTACGCAGGCTTTACTTCACGGGCGCCTGTACCAGTCCAGACGCACCTAGCATCGGTGCACCCCTCAAACGATCACGTGAGGTGCAGCCAGGCCGTTGAAGAAGCTTTTGCTCCCGGATGAGATCGACCGTCATACCCGCGTCCTCGGCGATCTTTTGAGAGGCTGCAGAATCTACATCCCCCGCTCGGGACACCGAGGATGCTCAGCGGGAGCGACTGGCCGAGATCCCATACAGACGGACACTGGCCCATGTACTCGAACCCCGTCGCCACATGGGAGCGCATCGCGGAGTTCCACGCGCGCAACGCACCGCACTAGGGGCCGCGCAGACGCAAGAGACAGCCCGACGGCAGGCAGCCCGCGAGTCCCGCATGATCGGCCTCCAGGCACTGGCGCAGGCCACCGCATGGGCGCGGGCAGGGCCGGAGGAGTGGACCGCCTACGCCGCCCTCAACGCGATCGGCGCCGGCGTGCTCCTACACGTCGCGATCGGGCGCCGCTGGCCGTTCACATCTCAGGCGTCGAACCGCCCACCGGCGTAGACAACCGCGTGCCACGTCGGCGTCCCGGCGTCGCTCTCGAGCCCCTTCAACCGCTCGGCCGTCTCCCTGAAGGCCGGGTCGTCGTGCCAGCTCTCCCACGCGTCGCGTGTCTCCCAGAGTCCCATGATGACGCGGGCGTTGTCATCGTTCTCCGGAGTGAGGATCGAGCCGCCGATCCAGCCGGGCGATGACTCGGCGGCGGTCATGCGATCCCGCATCGCGGCCTCCCACTCTGACTCCGAGCCGTCGTTCAGGACCACGCGCGTGATGACCGACTCCATTCCGAGACCCTCCTCTCGCTAACGCCGAGATTATTGCGGGATCGCAAGTCCACACAGGAGCTTCTTGGGGGCTAGCGACGTGATTCGAACCCGCGACCGGCGGGACCACAGCCCGCGGAGGTGGACTGCCGTCGAACGTCATGGCGCCGACGCGGCGGCCTCTCGACTGACGTGACGGATGGTCCGGTGTCGGTGGAGCTTATGGGACGCCACGACGAACCTCGACCCCGGGAGGGTGTGGGTTCATTGGCGAACATGCCCGGCACTTCGGCTCGACGCCAAGGGCGGCACTCCCTGTCACGGCTCCAATTTGGGCTCCAAACTGAGCGAATGCGAGGGGGCGAGCGGAGGACCTAAAGCCGCTTGGAAAGCGGGAGCGCAGCCCACCGGTTCGGGCTTGCCACGTTTGAGGGCCTTGGGGGGCGTATGGCCCGTGGACGTCTCGCCGCACCGACGGCGGCGCCGAGCACGCCGGCCTCCGCGATCGGCGTGTCGATGACGCGATCCGGGAACCGCTCGTAGAGTCCCCGCGTCACGCCGTACACGCCGCCCGCCTCCCCGACGTCGACGCCGAGCAGCGCGACGCGCTCGTCGCGCGCCATCTCGTCCACGAGGGCCTGGTTGAGCGCCTCCAGGTAGCGCGGGCTCTCAGGCATAGATGTCGGCGAGCACGGCCGACGACTCGGGGTAGGGCGCCGCGAGCGCAGCCTCGACGGCGGCGTCCATCTCCTCCTCCGCGGCGCGCGCGATGGCGTCCGCCGCGGCGTCGTCAGCCAGGACGCGCCGAGCCAGCCGCAGGGGATCGCGGCCCTCCAGCTCAAGCAGCTGTCCCTCCGGCCGGTACGCCTGGGCGTCGCCCTCGAAGTGACCGCGAAGCCGAGTGGTGCGCGCTTCCACGAAGCACGGCCCGGCGCCGGCGCGCGCGTGCGCGACCGCCTCTGCCACCACCTCGCGGACCGCGAGCACGTCGTTGCCGTCGACGCTCGAGGCACGCATCCCGTATCCCTGTGCCCGCGCGGCCGGTGCCGGGCCGCCCCATCGGCCGCTGGGCGTGAACTCGGCCCAGCCGTTGTCCTCGCACACGAAGACGACCGGCAGCGAGAGCCCGACGGCCAGCGTGACGCCTTCATGGAAGGCCCCGGCGTGGACGGCGCCGTCCCCGAAGAACGCGACGGAGACCGTGCTCGAGCGCCGAATCCGGCTCGTCAGCGCCGCACCGACCGCAAGCGGGATCCCCGCGGCGACGATCCCGTTGGCGCCGAGGATCCCGACCGTTGGATCGGCGATGTGCATCGAGCCGCCCTTGCCATGGCACAGCCCGCTCGAGCGCCCGAACAGCGCGGCGAACATGCCGACGGGATCGGCACCCTTGGCGATGCAGTGCCCGTGGCCGCGGTGCGTCGTCGTGATGACGTCCGCGGCATCGAGGGCGGCGCACGCGCCGGCCGCAACGGCCTCCTGGCCGATCGACACGTGGACGAAGCCGTGGACGTCGCCGTCGCGGAAGCGCCGGCCGACGCGCTCTTCGAACCGCCCGGATGCGGGACATGGTCGAATACGGGCCGGCGACGCGCCGCGGGTCTCCTGTCACGGTGGGAGAGCGTAGACCAAACAGTCGGTATAAATCGGCTCATGACCGTGGCTACGCCATTGCCGGTCCTGACCGAGGAGGACCGCACCCTGCGCGACCTGGCGCGCGAGTTCGCCCACGGCGAGGTGGCCCCCAACGCGGCACGCTGGTACGAAGGAGCGCTGCCCGGTCGAGCTGTTTGCCCGGATGGGAGAGCTCGACCTCATGGGCCTGCTCGCTCCGGCGGAGTACGGCGGCACGAACGTGTCGACCGTCGCGCTGGTGGCCGCGCTGTTCGAGGTCGCGAAGGTCGACCAGTCGATCGCGGCGGCCTGGCAGGCGCATCTCACGATCGGCTCGATGCCGCTGATCGCGTTCGGCACGGAGGCGCAGAAGGAGCGGTGGCTCCGCCCGCTGGCCGGCGGCGAGAAGCTCGGATCGTTCGGCCTGACCGAGCCGAGCGCGGGCTCGGACGCCAGCGGCATCAGGACCCTCGCGCGGCGACAGGGCCACGAGTGGCTCCTGAACGGCTCGAAGGTCTTCATCTCGAATGCGGCCACCGAGATGAGCCTCGGCCCCGTCGTGCTCGCCCGCGTCGCGGAGGACGGAGCCGTCGCCGACGGCAAGCCGGGCTACGCCTCCTTGCTCGTCCCCCGCGGCACGCCCGGCTTCTCGCACGGTCCGAAGCTTCGCGGCATCGGATGGTTGTCGCTCGACAGCCGCGAGCTGACCTTCGAGGACGTCGTACTCGACGACGACCACGTGATCGGCAATCCCGGCCGCGGGCTGAGCCAGTTCCTGGCCGTGCTCGACATCGGCCGAATCACTGTCGCGACGCTCGGCATCGCGCTCGCCGAGGCGGTACTCGAGATGGCGCTGGAGTACGCGCGCGAGCGCCGCCAGTTCGGGCAGCCGATCTCCAAGTTCCAGGCCATCCAGTTCAAGCTGGCCGACATCGCCGCCCAGCTGGAAGCCGTGAAGCTGCTTGTCGTGCGGGCCGCACAGCTGCGCGACGCCGGCGAGCCGTTCGCGCGCGAGGGCGCCATGGCCAAGCTGCTCGCATCCGAGCTCGCCGTCAAGGCGGCGTCCGAGGCGGTGCAGATCCACGGCGGGTACGGCTACATGCAGGAGTACCCGGTATCCCGCTTCTACCGGGATGCGAAGGTGCTGGAGATCGGCGAGGGGACCAACGAGATCCAGCGGATCGTGATCGCGCGTCACCTGGGCTGCTGATGCGCGCGCTGCGCTGGCATGCCGCAGGCGACCTGCGCATCGAGGACGTCCCCGAGCCGGCGAGGCCGGGGCCGGGGATGGCCATCGTCGAGGTCGCGGCCTGCGGCATCTGCGGCAGCGACCTGGCCGAGTTCCGCGCCGGGCCCAAGATGATCCGGACCTCGCCGCATCCGCTCACCGGCCGACAGGCGCCGCTGACTCTGGGCCATGAGTTCTCGGGACGAGTCGTCGCCGCCGCCGACGAGGAGGCGTGGCCACCGGGCACGAGGGTCACCGCCGACGCCTGCTGGCGCTGCGAGCGCTGCGAGGCGTGCGTCAACGGCGACTATCACATGTGCCGCTACGGCGGCTCGATTGGCCTGCACTCCGACGGCGCCTTCGCGCCGTACGTCGCGGTGCCCGAGTACACGCTCGTGCGCGTTCCCGACGGCGTCTCCGACGCCGCGGCGGCCATGACCGAGCCGCTCGCCGTCGGGCTGCACGCGCTCGACCGCGGCCAGACGCGGGCGGGCGACGCTGTCCTCATCCTCGGCTTCGGCCCGATCGGTGCGGCCGCCGCGCTGCTGGCGCGCGCCGTCGGAGCCACGCCGATCGTGATCGAGATCGACGAGGCGCGCCGCGCACGGGCGGAGGGACTCGACCTCGCGACGCTCGAAGCCGGCGAAGACCTTCCGCGCCGGGTCAGGCGCGCCGTGGGCGGCGGCGGTGCTCCGGTGGTGATCGAGTCGACCGGCGTCGCGGCGGTGCTGCCGCAGGCGGTCGAGTGCGCCCGCCGCGGCGGCCGGATCGTCGCCGTGGGGTTGACCGGGGAGCCGAGCGAGCTCGACTCGAGGCGCCTCACCTTCTACGAGCGATCGCTCGTCGGCAGTCTCGGCTACCGCCACGACCTGCCGCGCGTGGCACGGATGATGGCGGATGGGCTCGTCGATCCGGAGCGGCTGATCAGCGGGACGGTACCCCTCGGCGACGCCCCGCAGACATTCGCGTCGCTCGCGTCCGAGCCTGGGTGGACCCGCATGGCTGATCGCACGGCCATGCGTACCGCCGCGAGCAAGGGGCGCCCGCGGCGACGGCCTGACCGGGCCCTGTCGGCCGCGAAGTACGACGCCAAGCGCCAGGAGCTCGTCGACGTCGCGGCGCACGTCTTCGCCCGCCAGGGTTTTCACGGAACCTCGATCGACGACCTCGTCGAGGCGACGGGCCTGACCCGCGGCGGGCTCTATCACTACATCGCGCGCAAGGAGGACTTGCTCATCGCAGCGCACGAGCGCTTCATCGAGCCCCTGCTCGACAACGCTCGGGCCATCGCCGCCGAGGCTCTGCCAGCGGATGAGGCGCTTCGACGGCTCGCTCACGCGCTGATGCACGACATCGCCACCTACCAGGATCAGGTGACGGTGTTCCTGCACGAGTGGCGGGCGATCGAGCACGACCCCGAGTGGAGCCACGTACGCGAAGCGCGCCGAGAGTTCGAGTGGATCATCCAGTCGATCCTGCGCCGCGGCGCGGCGGAAGGCCTCTTCACGGTGCGGGACCCGCAACTCGCCTGCCTCGGGTTCCTCGGAATGATCAACTACTCGTACATGTGGTACCGGCCCCGCGGCCCGCACTCCGCGGAGGAGATCGCCGAGCACTTCGTGGAGATCTTCCTGTCGGGCATCCGTCCGCAGGTGGCGTAGCGCGCCCCGGCCGCTACAGGAGTTCCTTCGGTCTCGTTGTCGCCTATCGCAAGGCGGGCGACAGCGTGGTCGCCACTGGTGCTTCGGCTCGACGCCAAGGGCGGCGCCCCCTGTGACGGGCTCCGATTGGGCTCCAAACTGAGCGAAAGCGAGGGCCGACCGGAGGACGTAACGGCCTTGGGGGCAGGGCGGCGACGGGGCGGCTAGGCGAGTCGCAGTGGGCCGTCACAGGAGGCCTGACTAGATACCGGCCATCTCATTCGATCTGAGGCTCTTTCGATGGGGGCAGGACTCGAACCTGCGTCTGACGGATTTATGAGTTGCCAAATCGGGCTGATTTGGCCTGCATCTAGGGGGGCCGCAGGCGCGTCTAGATGGGCGCAGTTGTGCCAAGTTTGGACGAAGTTCGGGACAAAGTTCCCGCCCACGGCGTCCGCGCCGATGGCCGGGCTCAGCCTCAGCAGCGGTCGGCCAGGCCCCAGATGCGCAGCAGCGCCTTCGGCGCCGCGAAGCAAACGTCTCCGCCAGTGTCGCCCCGGTCTTGCCACTCGCCCGACCCGCGACGGGTGAACCGCTCGGGCTGATCCTGGAAGCCAAGCTCGCGGTCCTTGAACGACGCCAGCGCATACGACCTGGTCCCGCAGCGCCCCACGTAGAGCTGGCCCTTGCGTGGCCCGCTGAACGGTCGGTCAGTCAGCTTCGCGTGGGCCGCCCGGAGCTCGACCCGAAGGGGCACGGTGTTAGAACGCTTCGAGCACGTCGCAGCCGGCGCGCCCGTCGGGACGCAGAGGAGGCCGGCGAGCGCGGCGAGGAGAACGATCGCGCGAAGAGGGCGCACGCGGTAATCATCGCGCACCTGCCCGATCGACTTCTAGCCCTTGTTGGCGCGGCTGATCGCGCGGCCCCTTGCGACCGCCGCCTCGGCCACCGCTTACGACCGTGCCCGTAGTGCCACGGCGATCCCGTCGTGACGGGCGGCGGCGTTCAAGCGGTCGAACGCGAGCGCCAATCGGGCCGCATCAGCTTTCTCTGTCGTTAGGCAAACGGGCCGTTGTACTGGCCGGGATCGCCGAGGCCCGTCGGCACCTGCGCGAGAGGCGCGAGCTCCGCCTCGGCGCTGGCCTTGATCGCCGCCTCGTGATGGTGGCCGCCGGCGTCGCTCGACGCCTCGGCAAGGAGGACTAGAGGGGTCTGGGGCGCCCGCCGGATCTACGGTAGCCGTTGGCGCAGTGTCAGTTAGCCGCTGTGCAGGAAAGCCGATGAGCGCAAGATCAGCGCACCGGCAGTAGGCATTTGCACAACGGTGTCACGGAGTTCTGCTCAACGGCTTATCGTTTGCCGCCGCGCCGGGCTCGGCGGCGACCACGCGTCCTTCTTGATCCGATGTCCTGTGGTTTTCCGCTGCTGCCGCGCCATATCTGACGAGCGAGGGCCGGGATTGCGGTGCCGGACTACGAGGTGCTTGTGGTCGAGGTGCCGGTTGTCGTCGAGGTCGTGCTCGACGGCGTAGTCGTGCAGCCGCCGGTTCCTGGGTCGATGTTGCCTAGGCAGTCAGGGTCGTAGCCGGACGAGGCGATCGTGGGCCCTGTGACTTTCAGCCGGACGGTGCGCAACGTCGCGGCGCCGAGCGCGGCGGGCGAGCCGCGTAGGCTGCTGCTGCTCTGTATCCGCGCGTTGAGGACGTAGAGGCTCGGGTACTCGGTGTCGTGCGTGAACCCGCACGCCACGATCTTCAGTTGCGAGGAGTTTTTGGCTCCGGGGCATCCGTTCGCGTAGGTGCGTCGGATCCCGGACGCCCGGACGGTGACGCCTGGGCCACTGATCAAGATCGAGCCGCTTGCGTTGCTCTGCGAGCCGTCAATCACCTTGTACTGCAGCGAGAACGTCTCGACCTGCTTGGGGAAGATGGTCACCGGACCGAGGTTCGCGGCGCCCGATGTACCGGACGGGCCGCTGACCTGATCGCCCTGGTCCTGAGGTGCAGCGACGACGTATCCAGTCACTCCGCCCAGGGCGAGGACGACGGTCATCGCGAGAAAGCAGGAACTCGGCGCCTCACCACCTCGAAGCGTGGGGCCTCAATGCGCTTGCCTCGCTTGGAGGAGTCCCTGGTTGACATCAATGGAGCACGATTTGATAACAGCGTCGCTGCCGACCTCCAGTATCGCAACATTGCGTGTTTGCGCGGAGGGTGCGCACGCCGCAGAGCGCTGGAGGCTACCCCGCCCGCTTGACCCCTTCACCTCTGCGATACACAAGGGGCAGCGCCGCGCCTGCGATTGCGCGCACGAGCGGCGTAACCAGGCGCGATGGGCTTCTGCTTGCGCGTTCGGATGCTCGGCGAGCGCACCGCTCGAGCAGCTCGAACTGGGAGGCGTGATCAGGTGCGGAGGCCAGTCGCTAACCGATCTGTATGGATGAGGCTGCGCCGGGTTCGTGCTTCGGGTTCACTGCCCCCGCTCTGGGCGCACGCGTCCGAGAGCGTCGGCGACTCCTGCGGGGGCGACTCCCACGAGCAATCCCAGATGAACTCCCGGCCCTCACCGGACGTGAATGTGTCCCCGGGAAGGCTTTCGCACACCGTCTGCGGGTCGAGGGGCGCAGGCTGCACCCCCAGCCTTTGGGCCCCGTCGTTGACACAGTCACCCTGGTTCTTGAACGGCTGGCGCGTTTGCGACACGAGCGTCTGCCACCCCCTTCTGGCATCGCTTCGCAGTGTCGGTATTGCCGCCCTTGGCCGCCGCGGCGGCTCCAGCGGCGAGGACGGTCACCACAAAGGCCAGCGCACCAATGACCAACCCGCACCTGAGACGACGCATCGGACACCTCCGTGCCGGGATTTTGCGGCCCGTAGGCCGCACGCAGCCTAACCGCTCAAAACGCGCGAGCAACCGCACAGCAGATCCTCCCCGGCAGCCCGAGCGGGGCGCATGGCGCGCGGCGCAGCTAAGGCACCCAACATCGCGGCGACAGTCGAGTCCCGGGACGTGGTGTAAGAGGTTGGTACTCACGCCGGCGGTGATGGGGTTGGCTGCTCAGGCCGCTTGAAGTGCGGCGACCTCCTGTTGGGCATCGACCGGCCGACAGGTAGCGCCGGCCGACCAACCATTCATCGTTTTGCTCGATTGCGAGCTGCTGGCCAGGCGGATCCGCGAAACGCCTGCACCTGCCCATCGAGCAGGGGCGCAGATCCGGCTGACCTTCGACTTCGAGATTCGCAGCCTCAGCGACTCGACGAGCTGGTCGACCCGCCGCGTCGAGACGCCGCACACATAGGCCTGGTGGACGACCGAGACCAGCGCCTGCTCAGAGCGCTTGCGAGGCTGCAGAAACGATGGGAAATAGCTGCCCCGCCGCGGCTTGGGGATCTGCAGCTCGATCTCGCCCGCGCGCGTATCCCAGCGCCGCTGGCGGTAGCCGTTGCGGTGCGTCGCACGATCCTCAGTGCGCTCGCCACGCTCGGCGCCGATCAACTCACAGACCTCGGCCTCCATCAGCTCCTGCGTGACCGCGCGTACCGACTCGCGGATCACATCGCCATGCTCCTCGCGCAGCACCCGCCGGACGACCTCCTCGATCGTCATCCTGTCCCGACCGGCCACCGCCGGCCTCCTTTCCGTCGAACCTTGAGAAGTCCGACGAACAATGAGCGGCGCAGTGGCCGGAACTGCGTCCGTAAAGACGCCACTCCTTCCGACCCCTCCTCCACCACACTAAGGGACGTGACCGCGTGTGAAACGCTTCGCGGCTTGCTTCGAACTCAAGCCAGGCTGGAGCGCGCCTCCCTGAAATCGTCTTCCGGTGGCCAGGAGCGATAACGGCCCACAACGGGCGCAAGCACTCTCGCCGGGCGCGCCCGAGCACGGCCAGAAGTCTGTCGTGGCGCGCTACTCGGGCGGTGGTGCGTACGTGCCGCGCTTTTGGAGCTTGCGTATCTGGGCCTCGAGCACGTTCTCGCGGTACTCCTCGTGGGTGTACGGCGCACGATCCAGGTACAGGTTCTTCGGATAGATGTCCCGCTCGTAGATCACGCGGTACTGCTCGGTGGTTAGGTCCTTCATCCAGTTGCCCCAGCGGGCGTTCGAACGGAAGTGCCGCAGCGCATCGAGGTCAATGGTCCCCGCCACCCATGAGGACCCGCCGCTGTAGCTCAACTCGCCGACCACCCGCCCGAGGTGATCGGCAATGAGGGAGTGGCCTCCAAACGTGTCGATCGGCGTCTCGGAGTCGACGGTGAGGTGGTAGGTGCCGAGGTTCGGAGCGATCACGTACATGTTGTTGTCGAGCGCACGGGCGCGAGTCTGCAGCACGAAGGCGTCGCTTGCGCGGTGGGGGAAGGAGGCGCGATAGACGAGCTCGGCGCCGTTCATCGCGAGCCCGCGGGCGTTCTCCGGGTACGAGCCCTCGTTGGCCATCATGATCCCCAGCCGGCCGATCTCGGTGTCGACCACTGGGTAGAAGGCGTCGAGCGTCGTGCCGTAGAGCTCGACCCAACGGTCCCACACGTTGTGCGGGGTCACCGAGTGCTCCACCGGCAGCAGCGGCACGACCTTGTGGTGCCGCAGGATCACCTCGCCCTGCGGGTCGATCACGAATCCCACGTTGAAGTAGCGGCCCGGGAACTCTTCGTGGCGGGCCTTGGCCTGGGCCATGATGAAGATGTCCCACTCGCGCGCGAGCTCGCCGAGGCGTTCGGTCTCCGGTCCGGGTATGTCGATCGCGCACTCGCGCGCGTACTCCTCGTGATCGGTGTCCATCACCTCGTCGGTAAACCCCTGGAGCGCGCCCTCCGGGACCGCCACGAGGCGAACCGGCAGGTCTAACCCGCCGAGCCAGAACGCCGCTTTGATCAGGTGCTCGAGATGATCGAGGTTCTTCGCGATCTCCTCACGGCGGCGGATGCCCCACATCGTGGGCACGAGGCCGATCGCCTGGTACGGCTCCGTCATGGCAGCAGCATCCGGGCTGCGTACCCGTCCTGTCAACGACAGCGCGAATTTGGGCGGCCCGGGGATAGCACCGGCGCGTAAGCCTTATGCCCTAATGGCACTCAGACATTGCCCACGAAAAAAGGCACCGCTTTGCGGGCCTCCGTGTATAGCGGGGGCGGGATTCGAACCCGCGACCTCCGGGTTATGAGCCCGGTAAGCCCGAAAATGCGTTGGTGCAGGCTCTTTCGATGGGGCGGGCAGGACTCGAACCTGCGTCTGACGGATTATGAGTCCGCTGCTCTGACCACTGAGCTACCGCCCCGGCGACACGCTAGCCATTGTGCGCGCCCCCGATGCGAAATGGCGATGCGTAGTTTCCGCTGAGCCGGGCGGTGATAGTCCACGTCGGATCGGAGGGAGGCAGAGCGGCCGGTGCCCAGCGATCAGGCGGCCATCGACGAGATCCGGCACGGGTCCGGCATGCAGGTCGATCCGAAGGTCGACGAGGCGCTGGTGCGCAGCGCCACCGAGCGTTCTTCGCGCGCCGGGCACCTCGAGCTCCTTACCGCCTAGGACGCCCCGGCGACGCGCCGCGCGAGCGCCGGCGTCGGGGCGAAGCCGAGGGCGGTCATGGCGCCGTGCGTCGCCAGCGCCACCGG
>JBKPMS010000127.1:0-14819 GCA_046732275.1 Actinomycetota bacterium
CCGCCGACGACCGTCGCCAGCCCGGGATGCGCGATCTCGGCCGCGAGGAAGTCGAGGAAGCCGTCCAGCTCCTCTGCGTCGCGTCGAAGTGCCGGCGCGAGCTCGGCCGGGTCGGCGTCGGCCGCAGCTTCGAGCGTTCGCACGTCGACTTGGAGACGATCGCGGAACTTCTCCACGCGGCCGAGGACGCGGATCGCGTCGCCCTCGGCGAACCGCCCGTCGAGGAGCTCGACGTCGTGCCAGACGCGCGCGTCGATGCGTCCGCTCGGGTCAACGAGCTCGAGCGCGAGGTATGGCGCGCCGCCGCGTGTCTTCAAGCGCTGCTTGCGTGCGACCGCGTAGACCCCTTCAACGACGCGTTCCTCTGCCAGGTCCGCGATCGCGTTCACAAACGGAGTCTAGGTCCGAAACCGGATGCTAGGGTCGGTCGCAATGGCGGATGTGAAGCCGTTTCGCGCCGAGCGCTACCACGTGTCCAGGGCAGGGCCGCTCGAGGAGCTCGTCGCTCCTCCGTACGACGTGATCACGCCTGCAGAACGCGAGGAGTACCGAGCCCGCAGCTCGTACAACGTCGTCCATCTCACATTGCCGGACGACGAGGAGCAGGCAGCTCGCGACCTGGTCGCGTGGCGCTCCGACGGCGTGCTCGAACGCGACCCTTCGCCCGCCCACTGGTTCCTGTTGCAGGACTACGTCGGCCCCGACGGCGTGGAGCGCACGCGGTCCGGCCTCGTCGCGTCACTGAGAGCAGAGCCCTACGAGAACGGCGTTGTCCTCCCCCACGAACGCACCCACAGCGGCCCGAAGGAGGGGCGCCTGCGCCTGCTGCGGGCGACCAGGACGGAGCTCGAGCCGATCTTCCTCCTCTACGAAGGCGAGCCTCTGGAGCAGCCTGATCGTCCACCGGACCTTCAGAGCGGCGGCGACAAGCTGTGGCGGACGGACGATGGGCCCGATTTCACGGAGACGCAGCTCCTGATCGCGGACGGACATCACCGTTATGAGACGGCCGTTGCCTACGCCCGCGAAGGAGGATCGCCGTATCTGATGGTGGTGCTCGTGCCGACGAGGCAGGAGGGGCTCACCATCTTCCCGACGCATCGCCTCGCCGCGCAGGTGAACGGCGCACACGGCACGCCGATCGGCGAGCCCGGCGACGAGCTTCCGGGCGTCGTGCTCTACCGCAACGGGCGGTACGAGCTGCTCGAGGGCGGCGGCCTCGACGTCGAGGTCGTGGAACGTCTCGCGCCCGAGGGAGTGACGTACACACCGCAGCGCGCGGAGGCGGTCGCGACAGTCGACCGCGGTGACGCGGAGGCGGCGTTCCTGCTGCGGCCGACGCGGATCGAGGACGTCTGGGACGTCGCGCGAAGCGGCCGGACTATGCCGCAGAAGAGCACGTACTTCTATCCGAAGCTCACGTCGGGGCTGCTCTTCCATCCGCTTGACTGACTGGCTTGCGCTCTGCCGCGGCGCAGTCGACGACGTACGAGGCGTGCTCGGCGAGCTACCGACTCGTGCGGATCGCGAGCCGGTCGTCGGCGCCGGCATGGGCGGGGACGACACGACCGCGATCGACGCAGCTGCCGAGCGCGCCATTCTCCGCCGCTTCGAGTCGCTCGGCGACGAGCTCACGATCGTGTCCGAGGAGGTCGGCGTCAAAGGCAACGGGCGCATGTACCTCGTCGTCGATCCGATCGACGGCTCGCTCAACGCGAAGCGGGGGATCCCTTTCTTCTCGCTGTCGCTGGCGGTGGCGTCTGGCCCGACGATGGCCGGGGTCGACTTCGGCTTCGTCCACGACTTCGGGACCGGTGAGGAATGGGTTGCGCGACGCGACGCGGGAGCGTGGCTCAACGGCATTCAACTTGACGGCGAGGGCCCGAAAGACCGCATCGAGATCCTCTCCTTCGAGGCGACGCGCACCGCCTTGGTCGCCGAGAAGGCGGCTGCCGTCATCGATCTGGCGTACCGGCTCCGGATCATGGGGTCGCTCGCCCTGTCGCTGTGTCATCTCGCCGCCGGCCGCGTGGACGCGGTCTGTTCGCTCAAGCCCGCACGATCCGTCGACATCGCGGCTGCACAGCTCCTCGTGCGCGAGCGCGGCCTGGCGATCGAGCTGCCCGACGACGAGCTGCCCTTCGGCGACGCCGCGCTCGATCTGGAAGGACGTTCACGTGTCGTCGCTGCGGGAAACTCCGACGTGTGTCGACAACTGGCCGCCGCCCTGTCCGCATAGGCTGCTCCGGCTGGAACTACGCGTCGTGGAAAGAACGGTTCTACGACGGCAGGCCGCCGCGGCTCTGGCTGCAGCACTACGCTCGGCACTTCGACACGGTCGAGGTCAACAACACGTTCTACCGCCTGCCGCAGAAGAGCTCCGTCGCACGCTGGGCCGACCAGTCACCGCGGGACTTCCTCTTCGCAGTCAAGGCGAGTCGCTACCTGACCCACATCAAGCGCCTGACGGATCTCGGCGAAGGCATCCGCCGCTACTACGAGAGGATCGAGCCGCTGGCACGCTCGCCGAAGATGGGCCCCGTGCTGTGGCAGCTGCCGCCTACCTTCCGCCGCGACGATGCACGCCTCGCAGCCGCCCTGCGCGCGCTGCCGCTCGGGCGGCACTGTTTCGAGTTCAGGCACCAGAGCTGGTTCGCCGAGCCGGTCTACGAGCTCCTATGCGCGCACGGCGCGGCGCTGGTCATAGCCGACCGGCCCGAAGTCAAGGACTACCAGGCGCATGTCTTCACGACCGATTGGACGTATGTGCGCTTCCACTACGGCTCGCGCGGCCGACGGGGGAACTACAGCGAGCGCGAGCTCGAGGACTGGGCGCAGCTCTTCGAGGCGTGGAGCCGGGACGTCGAGATATTGGTGTACTTCAACAACGACTGGGAAGCATTCGCCGTTCGCAACGCACAGTGGTTGAAGAAGCGACTTGGTGCCTGAGAAGACCGTCAACCTGAGCTCGCCGGACCGCGTCCTCTATCCGGAGGACGGGATCACGAAGGGCGATCTGTTCGATTACTACGGCAAGGTCGGGCCCGTCCTCGCGCCGCACCTCCGTGAACGGCCGTTCACGATGAAGCGCTACCCGCACGGGATCACGGGCGAGGTGTTCTTCCAGAAGCAGGCCCCGAAGCACCTGCCGGACTGGATCCCGACCCGGCAGTACCGAACGTGGCGGCGCGAGGGCGGCTCGCGGCTCGTCGACTTTGCGCTCGTGAACTCCACCGAAGCAGTGCTCTTCATGGTGCAGAACAACTGCATCGACATGAACGCGTGGTACTCGCGGGTCGACAAGCCGCACCGGCCGGACTTCGTGCTCTTCGATCTCGACCCGCCGGACGACGGCTTCGCGCTTGCGATCGAGGTCGCACACCTCATCCGTGAGCTCCTCGACGAGGTCGACCTTCCGGGCTACGTGAAGACGAGCGGAGCGGACGGCATCCACGTCGTCGCGCCGATCACGCGGCGGTCGACGTTCGAGCAGACGTACCACTTCGCCGAGCACGCGTCGCGCCTGCTCGAGCAGCGCCATCCGGGCAAGATCACGACCGAGTGGCTGAAGAAGAAGCGGGAGGGTGTTCTCGTCGACCACCGCCAGAACGGCTGGGGCAAGACGATCGCCTCCGTGTACTCCGTGCGTCCGAAGCCCGGCGCGCCGGTCTCGACGCCGCTGCGCTGGGAAGAGTTGACGGCGGACGTCCGGCCGCGCGACTACTCGATGGCAGTCGCGCTCGAGCGAATCGAGCAGCACGGCGACCTCTTCGCACCGGTCCTCGAGGACCCTCGGCCGCTGTCACCGGCGGCCAAGGCGCTCGACCGACTCTACGATTGAGCCATGCTCGAGCTGTTGGTGGCACTGGCGCTGCCGTTCAAGGCAGCGCTGCACGCGCCGACGCACACGCCGCAGGTGAACAGGGCGTGGCCGATCTCGATCCGGGTCACCGATCTGCAGGGTCACCCGATCCGCGCGCGCCTGACGATGAGGTTTCTGTTCGGCAGCATCCCCGTCGGCAAGGTCGACGGCGGGCGCGTCTACACCTTCACGGGCACGTGGCGCGAGAAGAGAGGACAGGAGATCAAGTTCCCCGCGATGGCGCGTGGACAGCGCCTGACGTTTCAAGCGCTCGTGACGGCGCGCGGACGGACCGTGAAGCTGAATTACTGGGTGCGGCCGCGTTGAGCGGCGTCGATGTCGTCGTCGAACATGTGAGCAGGGCGTTCGAGGATGGACGGATCCGCGCGCTCGAGGATGCGTCGCTCGAGCTCCAGGCCGGTGAGTTCGTTTCGCTGACGGGCCCGTCCGGGAGCGGGAAGAGCACACTGCTGAACCTCATCGGAGCGCTCGACCGGCCCGATTCCGGACGGATCATCGTGGACGGCGAGGCACTCGACGGACGTGACGCCGCCGAGTACCGGGCGACCACGGTCGGGTTCGTCTTCCAGTTCCACAACCTCATCCCGACGCTTACGGCCCTCGAGAACGTCCAGGTGCCGATGCTCGGTCGCGGGCTGACGCGCGCCGCCCGGGGCGAGCGTGCACGAGAGCTCTTGCAGGAGGTCGGCCTTGCACGGCGTGAACGCGCCTTTCCGGCGACGCTTTCAGGCGGCGAACGGCAGCGCGTCGCATTGGCGCGTGCCCTGGCCAACGAGCCGCGGCTTCTCCTCGCCGACGAGCCGACGGGGTCGCTCGACTCCGAGACCGGCGCGCAGGTCTTGCAGCTGATCGAGGGGCTGCGCGCAGAGCGGGGCATGACCGTCCTGCTCGTCACGAACGACGACGACGTAGCGGCGACCGCCGACCGCGGGCTTCGCCTGCTCGACGGCCGCGTGACCTAGCCGCTCACTCGCGCCGGAGCGCCTCGATCGGCGTCAGCCGGACGGCGCGCCACGTCGGGTATGCAGCGCCGATCAGCGCGACGCCGAGCGCGAAGGCGAGCCCCCACGCGAGGACACCGGCGGTGAAGTCCGGCCGGACGAGCCCGGACGTGCTCGTGTGGTCGCTGAACTCCTCGGCGGCGAGCACGCCGAGCCCCAGGCCGACGCCGAGTGCGAGGAGGGAAATGCCGACCGCCTCGCCCACGATGAGCACGGCGATCCGCCACGACCGCCAGCCGACGGCCCGCATGATCCCGATCTCGCGGACGCGCTCGAACACGGACATCGCCATCGTGTTCGTGACGCCGATGCCTCCGACGATCAGCGCCAGCAGCGAGATGATCCAGCCGGTGTCGAAGATCAGGCGGCTCGAGGTGTCGACCCTAATCGCCTGGCTCGGCTCGTAGACCGCGACCGTTCCGGGAAAGCGGCGCTCGACTCTTGCTGCGACGGTGCGCGCCCCGAGACCCGGCCGCACGGTGACCGCCACCGTCGTGATTTCTCCCGGGCGGTGCGCGAGCCGCTCGACGATCGGAAGCGGCAGCACGACTCCTGCGTCCTCGAACGCATTGCCGCTGTGGTGCACGCCCGCAATCCGGAAGTTGCGCGCGCGTGCCACTTTCACCTCGTCTCCGGGACCGACGCCGAGCCTTCGCGCCGCCACGTCTCCCACGAGCGCTTCGTTTCCGCTCGGTTGGCGACCTGAAAGCAGCACGAGCCGCCGGCCGACGAACTCGCGGCCGTCGAGCCCGAAGACGAAGAAGGCCTCGCCCGAATCGGTGTCGCTTGCGAACAGCTTCAGCTTTGCAACGTCTGCTACGCCCGGCACTTTTGCCACGCGCCCCGCGATGCTCTCCGGAAGCAGTGATCGGCTGAAGTCCGAGACGTCCGCCTGGAAGAGGCCGAAGTCTGCGCGCCCGACGTGGATCAGCTCTTGCGCGCTCTTCTGCACTCCTGTCGCAAGCGACAGCAGCGCGACGATCAAGCCGACGCCGAGCGCTACGCCGGCGGCCGTCAGCACGGTTCGCGCCGGACGCCGCAGGAGGTTGCGCCAGACCATGGAGCCCCAGGTCACAAACCCCCATATTGCTACGCTCAACGAAGGGAATGGAGCCGAACCGCGACGCCGTCATGCGCGCCCTCGAGCGCGTGATCGATCCCGAGCTTCGCCGGCCCGTGACGGAGCTCGACATGGTCCGGGACGTCGAGATCCAGGGCGGCGACGTACGCGTGACGATCGCCCTCACCGTCGCGGGGTGTCCGCTCCGAGACTCCTTCAGAGATCAGGTGACAGACGTCCTGCGCGACGTTCCGGGGGTCGAACGTGTCGCGCTCGGCTTCGACGTGATGACGCCGGAAGAGCGTCAAGCGCTGACGACGAAGCTCCGCGGCGGCGTCGCTGAGCGGACCAAGGGTCTCTCACTCGACGCGACGACCCGCGTCCTTGCCGTCTGTAGCGGCAAGGGCGGCGTCGGCAAGTCGACCCTTGCAGCGAACCTCGCCGTCGCGCTCGCCCGGCGCGGGAAGCAGGTCGGGATCCTCGACGCCGACGTCTACGGGCATTCGATCCCACACCTCCTCGGAATCCACCAGAAGCCCGTCCTCGTGGACAAGATGATCGTGCCGCCGGTCAGGCACGACCTGAAGCTGATGTCGATCGGCTTCTTCCTCGACGACAACCAGCCGGTGATGTGGCGCGGCCCGATGCTGCACCGTGCGCTCGAACAGTTCTTGTCGGACGTTCACTGGGGGCAGCTCGACGCTCTCGTCGTCGACATGCCGCCCGGCACCGGTGACGTCGCGATCTCGCTCGGTCAGCTTTTGCCGCGTGCGGAGACGATCGTCGTCACCACGCCGCAGCCCGCCGCGCAGGAGGTCGCTTCGCGGGCCGGCGTGATGGCGCAGAAGACGGGGATGCGCCTCATCGGCGTCGTGGAGAACATGTCGGGCGACATCTTCGGCAGCGGCGGCGGGGAGCAGCTCGCGGATGAGCTCGGAATTCCGCTGCTCGGCAGCGTGCCGCTCGATCCCGTGCTACGCGAGTCCGGCGATGCCGGCGAACCGTTCATGCTGCGCGAGCGGGAAGGTGAGGCTGCCCAAGAGCTCGACCGCATCGCCGACGCCCTCGCCGCAGCGGACCGCGGCACGATCGTCAAGCCGCTGACGCTCGTCTCCGGCTAGCCCTAAGGCAGGTCGGGCGCCGGGCCGGGCTCGGGCCGCGAGTACTTCGCATACGCCTCCCTCGGTTCTTTCGTCTCCTGCTCGACGCCTGCCTCGTTGCGGATTGCCGCGTCATCCGCCGGGTAGACGATCCCTGCCTTGCGCACTCCTGCACCGAGGACGAGGGCCGGCTTGTCGCCGCCGCCGACGATCACGTGCTCCGTCCACGGTGGACAGAAGACGAAGTCCCACTTCCGGAGCGGCCGTTCCTGCCCTTCGGCGATCAGCAGGCACTCGCCTTCCAGGACGAGAAACGCCTCCTCGCCTGCCTCGCCGTGGTACATCGCCATCGGCTTCCCGGGTGGGAGGACGTTGAGGTTGATCCCGAGCTCCTCGAAGTGCGCGTCCGTGTCGCGACCTGCCTCGAAGCCGCAGTACGCCCCGAGCTCGTTGTGCTGCCAGCGCGCGTCACGCGCGTTGACGACGAACCAGCCGGGGCCTTGCGGGACGCCCTCTTCGAGCTTCGCTTCCGGCACCATCGCTCACCTCCTGACGGGGAAAGCCGCCAGTATGCTCGCCCGCGTGCAGGTCGAGGAGCGGATCCGCGCGCTCGGCTTCTCCGAGCGGAATGTGCGAACCCTCGCCGACCATTTCCTCGACGCGGAGCGAAGAGGGAAGCGGGGGCACGGGCTCGCGCGTGTCGACTGGCTGGAGACGCTCGAGTCGCTCGACCCGGCGGCCGAGCCCGAGTGCGTCCTCGCCGAGGCGTGCTTCGAGGAGTGGGAGAGCAGGGGCGCTCTCGGCTACCTGACGCTCGCGGCGATCTGCGAGGGCCAGTCGGAGGAGCCGCCTGAGGCGGCGCGGCTGATCGTCGCGCGGAACTGTTTCCCGACCGGCGTGCTCGGCTATTGGACGCGCAAGCTGGCGGAAGGCGGCCTCCTCGCCGTTCTCACCGCGACGTCGCCGTTGCGGCTGGGCCATCCGAATGGCGGCCCGAAGCTCACAGGCACCAACCCGCTCGCAATCGCGATCCCGAGCTCCGACGGCAGACCTGTGGTCAGCGATGTCTCTATGGGCCGGGCGACGTACGGCGATGTGATCGCCGGTGCAGCGTCCGAGGACGACCTCGTGCCCTTCGGCGGCGAGCACGCACACAAGGCGTTCGCGCTCGCCGTCGGTCTACAGCTCCTCGTCGACTCTCTGATCGGCGACAGTTACGGGGCAGTACTCCTCGTCGCTCAGCCGGCTGCGGACCCGGTGCCGGCACTGCGGGCCCGTGCGGCCGGTGTCCGGCTGCCGGGCGACGCATGATCGCTGCGCTCCCACCGCCGATCGTCGCCGGCGAGCTCGTCCGTCTGCAGACGCGGCAACACGTGGTCGCGTTGACGTTCGACGGCGGCGGCAACGCTGCGAGCGCCAGATCGGTGCTTGCCGTCCTGCGTCGCGAGCGTGTGACGGGGACATTCTTTCTGACCGGTCACTTCGTCAGGGCCTACCCGGCGCTCGCGCGGGCGATCGGCCGGCGCTATCTCGTCGGGAACCACACGGTGAACCATGTCGACCTGCGGCGCCTCTCCGACGGCGCGGTCGCGAGCGAGATCACGCAGGCGCGGAGGATGATCACGCGCGCCACCGGCCGAGACTCGCGTCCGTACTTCCGCTTCCCGTACGGAGCGCGCGACGGACGCACGCTCGCGATCGTGCACCGGCTGGGCTACGCATCGGTCCGCTGGACCGTCGACACGCTCGGGTGGATGGGGAGGTCGATCCAGACGGTGCCCGGTGCGGTGCAGCGCGTGGTTGCGGGCCTCGTGCCGGGAGAGATCGTGATGATGCACCTCGGCTCCTCGCGTGACGGCAGCACGATCGACGCGCGCGCCTTGCCGGGGGTCATCAGAGCCGTCCGGGCCCGCGGCTATCGCTTCGTCACGCTGGCCGGAGTCCGCGCGCCGCCGGCCTGACCGGCGTCAGCCCGATCGCTTCCGCAGCGCGTCGAGGACGGCCGGATCGATGCTCTCGATGCCGTCCACGCGCTCCTCGAGGTTCGCGGTGTCGGCCCAGTCGGCGAACGCCTTGCCGAGCTCGCCGGTATAGCCGAGCCGCTCGAGACGTTCGCGCAACTCCGTTGCGAGCGTCTCGTCGACCCTGAGCCAGTCCTCGCGCGGAGTCGTCCCGAAGAGCTCCGTGTGGAGCTCGTAGAGTCGCTGCAACTCGGCGATCGGCCGCTCGTGGTCGTCCACGCGCAGGTCGACCAGCGTGTCCGAAAGCTGTGCGTAACCCCCGTCCTTCTGGACGACCAGCAGTGACGCCGACTGTTGCCCTCGGCTGTCGCCGCCCGCGGCCTGCGCTGCCGCGAGGCACTCGATCAGCCGCTCGGCGAGCTCGAGGTGCGAGTTCGACTCGAACGTCGCGGCCAGTGCGTCGACCGTCGCCTCGGACACGAGGATGTTGCCTTGGGCCGCATAGCCGTTGCCGGTCCGACCGCCGGCCCACTCGTGGCAGCCCTCGCCGGTGAACGTCGCCGCCCGCCCGGCTCCGTCGACGACACCGACCTGCCGCTCCGCGCGGCCCGCATCCGCCGCCGTAAGCATCTCGACGACCTCGGTGGCCGAGCGTCCAACGCGGAGCAACGCGAGCCCGTCCGGGCCGTAGCGCGGGTTGGCGTACGACTGGGTCGCAATCGCGCCGGCAAACGGCTCTGCCCACGGCACCACGGACCCGACCGCGAGGAACTTCGACTGTACGCCGACCCCCCACTGCGCCGCCTCGAGATCGCACGCGACGATCGAATACGTGGCAACGACCGGCTCAGGGGCCATACGTCAGCTCGCGCAGGTCGAGGTCGAGCAGCTCGCGGCGCTCCGGAGGGACGAGCGCGACCGCAACCTCGGGATGAGACAGCGCCTCCTTGACCTCGTCCGCAGACGTGGCGCGTACAGCGATCGGGCGTCCCGCCTCGTGCGCCTCGTGCAGCCGTCGGAGGTCGCGCGTGTCGTCGAGCACCAGGGCGTCGTCGAGGTCGAGCTCGCCCTCGACGGCGATCTCCGGCACGCGCCGTCCCGTCGCCCCGAACCAGCGCTCTCTCACAACGTCAGGGACTCTCCGGGCTCGATCGCCTCCACGTCGACACCGGGTGCCTGCTCCTTCAGCTGATCGGGAGTGCCGCTGAGGAGCGGGAAGGTGCCGTAGTGGCACGGGAGGACCCGTTGTGCGCCGAGGAGGTCGCACGCGACCGCCGCCTCGTGAGGATCCATCGTGAAGTGGCCCCCGATCGGCAGCACTGCGAGATCGGGCGAGTAGATCCGGCCGATCAGCTGCATGTCTCCGAACACGCAGGTATCTCCGGCGAAATAGATCTTCTTACCGTCCTCCAATTCGACGACGAGCCCGGCCGCTTCGCCGAGATAGGTCCCGTCGTCGGCCGCGCTGGAGTGGAAGGCGTTCGTCAGGGTGAACTTCAGGCCCTCCGCCTCGACAGTGCCGCCCTTGTTCGGCCCCGGAAGATCGTCCACCTGCGCGCCTTGCTGCTTGAGCCAGCCCTTGAGCTCGACCATCGCGACGACCGGAAGCGGGCCGAACTTCTTGCTCAGCTCGACGGCGGAGCCGACATGGTCGCTGTGGCCGTGCGTGATGGCGATCACGTCACACCGGTCGGGATCCTTCTCGGAATCGGGGCACTTCGGATTGTCGAGCCACGGGTCGATGTAAACCCGCTTCCCGCCCGCCGTGTCGAGGCGGAAGGAGGCATGTCCGAGCCAGGTGAGGGACGCGTCAGCCATCGATCTCCTTTCTGGTCCAGTCCGGGTCGGGAATGTAGAGGAACGTCCGGCACTCAGGCGAAGCTTCCCGGGTGGTCCGTCCCCTGCTGCCCGCCGTGCTCGTCTTCGCGGCCCTCTTGTCGGACGTCGCAGGCGGCCACGGCGCGGCCCTCGCATTTCTCCTCGTTGCGATTCCTGCGGCGTTCGCCCTTTCCCTCGAGTGCTTCGGCGACGCCCTGGAGTCTCGTTGCGGCAGCGCCAGGCCGGTCCTCGCGGGGCTCGCCGTCGTCCTCATCGTGCTCAGCGCTTCGCTTCGCAGCCCTGCCGTCGTCGGGGGCGTACCGCAATTCGCCGTCTCGGCGCTCGCGTTCGCGCTCGGCCTGTACGGGCTGGTCGGGGTCGGCGCCCTGGTTCCGGCGCAGCCGCCGCGGCGGGCCCGCACCCGTCGGCCGGCCGCCAGGGACGCAGAGGCCCGCCGGCGCGCGGCGTGATCAGTTCACCCCGGTAACGACGAAGGCACGGACCGGCTCCGACCGGCCCTTCAGTTCCAGCTCCCCGAGGCTCTGGAGCACGGCGTGGTCACCGAGTGCCTTCGCCGTAGCTGCGTCGACGACGACCTTCCCCGGATCAGCGACCGTCTGCAGCCGCGCCGCGACGTTCGTCGTGTCGCCGATCGCGGCGAAGCTTCGCTGCTCGCGCGTGCCGACGTTCCCGACCAGCACCGGGCCCGTGCTGACGCCGGCACGGAACCGCGGCCAATCCGGCCGACCGGCGGCGGTTGCGTCGGCTGCGCTCTGCATCGCGAGCGCCGCCCTGACGGCTCGGGACGCGTGGTCCGGCTGGTCGCCGCCGGCATTGAACACGACCATCGCGGCGTCGCCGGCGAAGCGCTCGATCAGGCCGCCGTAATCGCTGACGACGACCGGGACCGTGACGGCCCAGTACGAGTTCAGCATGCCGATCACGTCCGCAGGATCGGCGCGCTCGCTGAACCTCGTGAAGCCCTGCAGGTCGGCGAAGAGCACGCTGACCACGCGGCGCTCGCCGCCGAGCTCGCCGGCGCCGGGATCGCGTCGCAGGCGGTCGGCGAGCGCCGCCGGAATGTACGGCCGGTAGAGCCGGTCGACGTCCCGCAACTCGGCCGCAGCGCGCTCGAGCAGACCCACCTGGTCCGACGGCAGGCCGAACTCCGCGGCGACCTCGCGCGCCCTCGACGAGATGTCACCGCCGTGACCGGCCACGGCGCCGAGCTCGGCGAGCGCCTGCGCATACGCCCGGTCGACCCGTGCGACCGTGTCCTCCAGGTAGAGGCCGCCGAGCGCCTCGGCGATCGACCCTCCACGCCGATACTCGCGTCGCACGGCGGCGGCGACGAGCACGAACGCGGCTGACATGAGCACGTGCCACTCCCACCACGTCGCATGCCAGTTCCGGGCGAAAGCGACTGCGATCAGCGCCTCGGTCAGCAGGATCCAGGCCACCGTGATCGCGACGAGGAGGAACGCTCCCCGGCGGCGATAGAGCTCGAGGTAACGCCACGCCGCGAAGGCATAGAGCGCGCCGCCGGCGACCGCGAAGCCCACGAGCGGCCCGGTCGCGTCCTTCGGCGGCAGCGGCCGGTCGAGCGGAGGCGCGGACGTCAGCGACCAGACGGCCCACGCGGCAAGCACGGCCAACAGGCCGGCGCGGAGCAGACGTTCGTGCCGCAGGACGGCGAGGCTCCGTGCACCGCCGATCTCGAGGGTGGATGCGGCGGCGAAGCACGATCCAAGGAAGAGACCGACCGGGGTTGCGATCACGAACCCCGTGTTCTTCCCCGCCAGCAGGATGCCCGGCGTCGCGAGCGCGTGAAGGGCGAGAAAGCCGGCACTGGCGAGGAAGGCGAGCGCCACGAGGAAGACGCGCGCATCGCTGCGTCGCCGTGCAGCCTCGCTGAGAACGAGCCCGACGACCGTGTTCACGATCGCAACCAGGAAGACGAGCCAGAAGTGCGTGCGGTGGTTCTCCCAGTGGACATCCCAGTGCGGCCGGGCGAGCAGCAGCACGAATCCGGCGAGCGGAAGGAGCAGCGCGAGCGCCCATCCGATCAAGCCCGACGTGACCTGGAAACGCGGGCCGGGAGAGGTGTCGGCGTGTGAAGACATCGTGGTGCGGCTATCCGTACCTCAGATTGCGTGTCTCCCGCATTGCCGCGCCTCGACGCCCGTCGGTAGAACGGAAGCAGTGCTCGCTCGCCTGGCGCACATCGTGCATCGCCGCCGCGGCCGGTTCGTCGCCCTCTGGGTCCTGCTGACGCTGTTCGGGGTCTTCGCTACCGCGAAGGTGTCGGATCGGTGGTTCGAGTCGTTCTCCATCCCGGGCTATTCCGCGTACGAGACGAATCAGAAGGTCCTCAAGGAGTTCGGCAGCGGCGAACAGGCGCCGCTCGTGGCGGTTTTCCGCTCGGACGGCGACATCACCAAGAAGGACCTCGCCCCCGCGATCGCCAAGGCGACGGCCATCAATCCCGGCTCGCGCGTGAGCTCCTACTTCGACACACACAACGACATGTACGTGTCGAAAGACCGCCACACGACGATCGCGAACATCTATCCGCCGGGTCAGAACACCTTCTCCACGGAACCGAAGATCGACGAGGTCCGAGGGAGCCTCCGCGCGAACGCTCCGCCGGGCGTCGAGACGCACCTGACGGGGCTCCTGCCGCTGTACGACGCCTCGAGCGAAGGCGGCAACGGACCGAGCGTCTTCACGGAGGCGCTCATCGGCGCCGCGGGCGCGCTCGTGATCCTTCTCTTCGTCTTCGGCACGCTGCCGGCCGTCGCCATCCCGCTCGCGATCGCCGTCACGTCGATTCTCAACACCTTCACTCTCGTCTGGGCGCTCACCTACGTGACCGACGTGTCGATCATCGTGCAGTTTTTGATCGCGCTCGTCGGCCTCGGCGTCGCCATCGACTACGCGCTCCTGATGATCTTCCGCTTCCGTGAGGAGCTCGCTCAGGGTGAGGACGTCGAGACAGCCCTCACCGAGATGATGACCCACGCCGGACGGTCCGTGATCGTGTCCGGCTCGACCGTTGCGGTCGGGCTCCTGAGCATGGTCCTCCTGCCGCTTCCCTTCATCCGGTCGATCGGGATCGGGGGCATGCTCATCCCCGCTGTGTCGGTGCTCGTTTCGATCACGCTCTTGCCTGCCCTGCTGTCGCTGCTCGGTCACCGGATCAACAGCCTGCGCGTGATGCCGAAGCGGTTCGTCACGGTGACGGACCCGGAGAGCGGGTGGTGGGCCAGGTGGGCGCGGCTGGTCGTGCGCCGGCCGATCCCGGTGGCTGCGGTCGGTCTCGTCATCGTCGGTCTGCTCGTAGCGGTCGGAGTCCAGATCAACCCGAGCGAAGCACAGGCCAAGGACTTCCCCGGCAAGGGCGACGCGATCGCGGGTCGGCAGGCGCTGGCCGACGCCGGAATGTCGCCCGGCGCGATCAAGCCGTTCGTCATCTTGACGCCTGCCGATCGCGTGGACGAGGTCGAGCAGCGTGTGCGCAGCGTCGACGGAGTCGAAGGAGCGGCGGCGCCGCCGAGCTGGCGAAAGGACGGCCTCGCGCTGGTCGAGGCGATCCCGAGCCATGACGGCTCGAGCAAGTCGATCCGCGGGACGATCTCGGACGTCAAGGACGCCCTGCCTGCCGGCGCGAGCCTCGGCGGTGTCGCGCCCGAGGACCGCGACTTCGTGCACGCGGTCTACGGCAACTTCCCGTACGTCCTGCTCTTCGTCGTCGTGCTCACGTTCGTCCTGCTGACACGCGCATTTCGGTCGTTGCTCCTGCCGCTGAAGGCGGTGATCCTCAACCTCATCTCGCTGGCGGCGGCATTCGGGATCATCGTCTTCATCTTCCAGTGGGGGCACGGCTCGGAAGCGATCTGGAACGTGCCCGCCACCGACGCGATCATCCCGTGGATCCCGTTAATGATCTTCGCGCTGTCTCTTATACACATCTGACGCTGCCGACGACCTTGCCTA
>JBKPMS010000128.1:0-12387 GCA_046732275.1 Actinomycetota bacterium
TGGCGCTACGAACCGTGGTCGCTGGCCTGCCCGAGGTCTTTGAGGCGCAATCTGACCTCGCGGTCTGGCGGCCATTGTTCACGGGCCTGGAGCTCGTTGAGAATCGCTCGCTGAACCTCGTCCATTCGCTCCTCTTGATATTCGAAGAGCCTCTGCATTGCAGCGATACCGCGCAGGTCGATCGCCGCTCGAGCTTCCCTCACGACCGGTTCGTCGAGCATCTGCCCCGCAGGCCAGATTTCGACCTCGCGATGTGGTGACGCCTCGTTATGCGCCAGGAGTCGGTGCCGGTAGTCGATCAGCCGGTCGTGTTGGCGTTGTAGATCTGTGTTCTCGGGGAAACGAGCCCATTTTGTCCGGAGCCGTAGTCCGCTGTCGCTTCGCGTGAATGGTCGTGCGTAGGACACCGTCAGCCCGGTGAGGATGCCCCATGCCCGGTTGCTTCCGTCATGACGGAGGTCGCTGATTCGTTGTCAAAGAAGACGACAAAACTAGGGGCTTTTTCGTCTGCGTGTTCCAAAATCTGTTCCATACCTGGGCAAACTGGACGAGGTGCAACAGATCGAGGAAGTGAAAGCCCCGCGTGTGCGGGGCTTTTGCAGGAGCCCTCTGACGGACTCGACCGTCGACCCCCTCTCTATGAAGAAGGGCCGGAGGTCAAGTGGGGTTTGTCATATCGCCCAGTTAGGGCGGGCGCGGTAGTGATGGGTGGCGAGCTGGGCTCATCTCTCTATCGCCTCCTGGTGGGAGGACAAGGCCGATTGGAGCTCGCTCCGGTGGCGCATCTCCTTGAGGGCCGTCAGGCGGCCAGGGGGTCGGTGGCGCCTTTGGGAGCGAAGGGCTCGCCGCGGGTGAGCATGTGCCAGATCGCTTCCGCGAGTCGGCGCGCGAGGTCGATCTGGGCGACCTTGGCGCCGCGCTGCTTGCCGATCCGCGCCTTTGTTTGCCGGTAGCGGTCGCGATAGATCGGTGCGGTGCAGGCGTGGGTGGCGGCCTCGACCAGCGCCCAGCGTAGGTAGCGCGGTCCCTGCTTGGCGAGTGGGCCGCGCAGGTCGCGCTCGCCTGATTGGTAGACGCGGGGGCAGAGGCCGCTGTAGCCGGCGAGTTTGCGCGGGGTGGGGAAGCGGCTGATGTCGCCGAGCTCGGCGGCGATCGTGTAGGCGAGCACCCAGCTGATCCCGGGCACGGTCAGCAGCAGGGGCACGTAGCGGTGATTCGCGCCGAGCCGGCGTAGCTCCCGCTCGCACTCGCCGATCTCGCGGTCGAGCTCGTCGATCAGGCGCAGGCTGGCCTCGATCGTGCTTTGCCACGGCTCGGGCAGGTCGAGCCGGGCGAGCAGCCGGCGGCCGCGGACACCGAACAGGTCGGAGACGGGGCAGGGCTTGCCGTGGGTGAGCAGCACGGCGTGCACGCGCTGCTTGAGGCTGGAGCGGTGGCGTACCAGGTGC
The DNA here is from genome assembly GCA_046732275.1 of Actinomycetota bacterium. GTDB lineage: Bacteria > Actinomycetota > Thermoleophilia > Gaiellales > Gaiellaceae > 3-1-20CM-4-69-9. The sequence continues at coordinate 1,449 of JBKPMS010000128.1, forward strand.
AGCCGCCAACGCGCGCGCTCGCGCTCGGCGCGGACGAGCGGGTCGGGCAGCCAGATCGCGGGCACGAGATCGCGGCGGGCGAGTTCGGCCAGCACGCAGGCGTCGATGCGGTCGGTCTTGCACGCGAGCGGTGCGAGCCCCTTGACCTTCTGCGCGTCGGCGATCTCGACCTGCCAGCCGGCGAGCTCGAGCCGGTCGTGCACGAAGCGGGCGCCGTTCATCGACTCGATCGCGGCGCGCACCGGCCGACCGTGCCGAGCGAGGCGCTCGCTCAGGTGGTGCAGTCCATCAGCATCCGGCGGGGTAGCGCCACGTTCGACTGTCGCACCCTCGCGATCGAGCACGTGGAAGTCGAGACGCTTGCGACTGAGATCCAATCCGGCGTACAACATTGCAACCGGCCTCCCTTCGTCTATCGAGGACGCGCGGAGCATCGCTCCGCGGGAGGCCCTTCTTCATGGCATTCCTTACCACGTCGGAGGTCGCCCAGCCGTTGTCAAGTTAGACGACAGAACGCCACCGTTTTTCGTCTGGGTGTTCCAAAATGTGTTCCATACCTGATCACGCTGGACCAGATGCAACGGGGCGAAGAAGTGAAAGCCCCGCGTTTGCGGGGCTTTAGTAGGAGCCCTCTGACGGACTCGAACCGTCGACCCCCTCCTTACCATGGAGGTGCTCTACCGACTGAGCTAAGAGGGCGGGTGCGAGGATGGTAGCCGCATTGAGGGCTCGCGAGGGATACGTGGACTTCCGCGGCTATCGCACGTGGTACCGCTTCGTCGGCGACCTCAATTCCGCCAAGACGCCTCTACTGGCGCTCCACGGCGGGCCGGGGTCGACGCACAACTACTTCGCTCCGCTCGAGGGGCTCGCGGATCAGCGGCCGATCGTCCTCTACGACCAGATCGGCTGCGGCAAGTCCGACCGCCCGACGGACATCGAGTGGAGCCTCGACGTCTTCCGCGACGAGGTCGTGGCAGTTCGCGACCATCTCGGCCTCGAACGCATCCACCTCCTCGGCACGTCCTGGGGAGGGATGCTCGCGCAGGAGCACGTGCTCTCCGGGGCTACGGGGATCGTCAGCCTCGTGCTCAGCTCGACGCTCGCGACCATCGACCAGTGGGCGGAAGAACAGCTTCGTCTACGGGCGGAGCTCCCGCCGGACGTGATCGAGGTGATGGATCGCCACGAGAACGCCGAAACATACGACGACCCGGAGTATGAACGAGCGATGGAGGCGTACTTCGACCGCCACTTCTATCGCGGTCCGAAGCCGCGCGCTGAGCTCGAGCGGATGGCAAAGGGAAGGGCGACGGACGTCTACCGCGCAATGCAAGGACCAAACGAGTGGACGACAACCGGCGCGCTGAAGGGCTGGGACATCCGTGACCGCCTCCACGAGATCGACGTGCCGACGCTCGTCATCCGCGGCCGCTACGACATGTGCACCGACCCGATCGCGGCCACTCTCGTCAACGGCATTCGCGGGGCGCGTGAAGTCGTGCTCGAGGAGAGCTCACACACTCCGGTGCTCGAGGAGACGGACCGGTATCTCGAGGTCGTGAGCACATTCCTCACGGACGCAGAGAAGCCTCGATCGCAGCGAGTTAGCCGCTAGCGGCCGGCTGCGCGAGTGGGGCGAAATCGACCTCTTTGGTCTCGACTGTGCCGCCGGTCCGTCCCGGCGCCGTCTCGTAGGTCCAGTACAGGTTCGTGTGCGCGATGACCTGGTCCGGCGGCGGTGCTCCCCATGCCGTCTGGTCCTCCGTCGTGTGCGCGTCGCTGACGAGCGTCGCGTCGTAGCCCCTGACGAGGGCTCCGTGGAGCGTCGAGCGGATGCACGCATCCGTCTGAGCGCCAACGACAACTAGTCGACCGACTCCGAGGTCCGACAGCACGGTTCCTAGGGTGGTGTTCTCGAACGAGTCGCCGTAGTTCTTCTCGACGAGCGGCTCCGCATCGTCGGGAGTCAGTTCCGGAACGATTCGCCACTCGTCGCTCCCCTTCGGAAGCTGGTCGTCGGAGTGCTGAACCCAGACGACGGGCACGCCTTCCTGCCGCGCCTTCTCGACGAGGCTGCCGACATTTGCGACAACAGCGTTGCGCGCGTGCGCCCCTTCAACAACGCCGTTCTGAACGTCGACGACGAGCAGTGCAGTGTTCGGCCGATCCTGAAGTGTCGCCATGGTCTCTCCTTGGTCAGGCTGGGCTCCGAAGCATCGACAGTACAAGGACACCAATCGCCGACGCGTCGGGCTCTGCCCGATGCGTCCACAGCGGCAACGACTCGAACGCCGATCGCCGGAAAGTCATCATGCCCGCGAAGCGGGCGGACTTTCCGGCGGAGTGGGGGCGGGAGGATTCGAACCTCCGTAGGCTGAGCCGACGGGTTTACAGCCCGTTCCCTTTGGCCGCTCGGGCACACCCCCGGAGCAGGCAGAGCATTGTAGCTTTGCGTTCGTGGAACGTTTCGACGTCGCCGTGGTGGGCGCGGGCCCCGCGGGATCCACGACCGCGTACCGCCTCGCGCGCGCGCACGCACGCGTGTTACTAGTAGACAAAGCGCGCTTCCCCCGCGACAAGCCCTGCGGCGGCGGGCTGACGACCCGGGCCGTCAAACAACTGCCGTTCTCCGTCGAGCCGGTGGTCGAGGACCGGATCACCCGGGCGCGCTGCCGGTTGCGCTACGGCCCCGTCATCGAACGCTCCTCCGACCGCGTTCTCTGCCTGATGACGCAGCGGCGTCGCCTCGACGAGTTTCTCGTCCAGAACGCGGCCGACGCCGGCGCTGAGTTTCGCGACGGCGTCCGCGTCGCCGTCGAGTCCGACACGCGCCTCACCGTCGACGGGAGCCCGGTGGAGGTGGCCGCGCTCATCGGCGCCGACGGTGCGAACGGCATCACGGCCAGGGCACTCGGCCTTGCCGGCGGCATCGTGAACGGCGTCGCGCTCGAAGGCAACCTGCCGTATGAGCGACTGCCTCGAAACGGCTGGCGAGGGATGCTCGTGCTCGAGCTCGCGACCGTCCCCGGCGGTTACGGCTGGATCTTCCCGAAGGGCAACCACGTCAATGTCGGCGTCGGCGGCTGGGGCGAGGAGGGCCCGCGCCTACGTGGACATCTCCGGGTTCTCTGTGAGCACTACGGGATCGAGCCGGACGAGCTGAGTGACGTCCGCGGTCACCGCCTCCCGATGCGTCGACGCGAGACCGTGCTTGCACGTGATCGCGCACTGCTCGTCGGCGACGCTGCCGGCGTGCTCGATCCGGTTTCCGGGGACGGGATCTACGAGGCGTTCGTGACGGGGCGGCTCGCGTCGGAGCACGTGCTCGCGCTGCTGGAAGGCAAAGCCGACAGGCTCGATCCGTATGACGACTCGGTCCGTCTGGAGCTGGATCCACTCTCGTCCGCCGGCTGGGGAGCAAAGAAAGCGCTCGATCGCTTTCCGCGAGCCGTCTTCGCGGTCATGCGCATGCAGGTCACCTGGCGCGTGCTCGAGAACCTCATGCTCGGCGAGGTCGCCCACCCGGGAGAGGCGCGCGGGGCGGGACGCGCGGCGATGAAAGTCATCCAGGCGTTGGCGCACGGCGCCTAGGACTCCCGTCGCCGTGGAAAGACGACGTCTCGGGACGACTGACCTCGAGCTGACTCCAGTCGGCGTTGGCACCGCACCGATCGGCTCGGGCCGCGACTGGCCGGTCTTCTGGGGACCGCAGACCGCGGGCGATTCGGTCGCGGCCATTCGACGGGCGCTCGATCTGGGCGTGAACTGGATCGACACGGCGCCCTTCTATGGCTGGGGACGTGCCGAAGAGGTCGTCGCCGAAGCGCTCGTGGGTCGGCGCGGCGATGTCCTTGTGTTCGCGAAATGCGGGACGTTCCCCGACGAGCGGGGCTCACGAATGGACCTCCGGCCGGAGAGCGTGCGCGCGGAGGTCGAGGCGAGCATGAGGAGGCTGCGAACCGACCACCTCGACCTCGTGCAGTTCCACGACGTCGACCCGGCGACCCCGATCGAAGAGTCCTGGGGCGAGCTGCAGACGTTGATCGCCGAGGGGAAGGTGCGCCACGGCGGCATCTCGAACCACCCGCCCGAGGCGGTGGAACGTGCCCTCACCGTTGGCCCCGTCGCCGCGCTCCAGTACCAGTACAGCCTGCTGCACCGCGAGCACGAGGCAGACATCCTCCCGCTCGCCGAGCGGCACGGGATCGGCGTCCTCGCCTGGTCCCCGCTTGCGTCGGGCTTCCTCGCGGACGACTTCGATCTCGACGCCCTCGATCGCGACGACTTCCGTCATCACCATCCGTTTGCGCAGCGCGACCTAAGCACGCTGCGGGCAACGCTCCGGTCGATCGGCGAGCGGCATGACCGGCGCGCCGCGCAGGTGGCGATCGCGTGGGTTCTGTCGCATCGGGCAGTCGCGGGCGCGATCGTGGGCATCAGGAACGCCGACGAGGCAGAGCAGCTGGTCGGGGCCGCGAGCCTCGAGCTCAGCGACGACGAGCTGCGCGAAATCGAGTCGATCTAGTCGAAGCGCTGTTCGAGCGCGACGACGTCGTCGACGAAGGCGCGCGTCACTCGGAACGGCCCATGCTTCCGGAGCGCAGCCGGTCCCTGGTACCACGCGCCGAGCGCCCTCCGCTCGTTACCGCCGAACTCGCGCAGGAGCTGCCGCAAGAACGCGACGCCGACGCGGATGTTCCCCGACACTGTCCGTGGAACCTTCTCGCCGATCAGGATGTCTTCGGCGTAGCTCCACGTCCCGGGGAGGATCTGCATCACGCCCCACGCTCCCGCGGGCGAGCGCAGGTTCGACTGGTAACCCGACTCCATCCACGCGAGCGCGTGCACGAGCGGCCGCTGGACTCCGTAGTGGGCGGCCCAATAGTCGATCAGCCCGCGCACGAGCCCGACCCCTGCCCTGGTGACGCCCACCGAGACGCGCTTCGATCGGGAAGAGAGAAGCGCGAGCACCGTGCGCGGGCCGGCGATGCCGTCGGCGGCAAGCCCATGAGCGCGTTGAAAATGGGTGAGAGCACGTTCTGTCCCAGCACCGAAGTAGCCGTCGACCGCCAGGCTCGGCTCGGTCGGGGTCAAGAGGAACTGGGTGACCGAGACGTCCCAGCCCACGGCCCCGCGACGTAGCGTCCGTTGGCCGAAGCTTGGCCGCCCGAGCCGCCCGAGCGCGCGCCGGGTCAGCGGGCCGACCTGTCCGTCGACGTCGAGACCGGCGCTTCGCTGGAAGCGGCGCAGTCCCCGTGCCGTGCCGGGTCCGTAAATGCCGTCGATCGGCCCGCCATACACCCCGTGCGAGCGGAGTGCCACCTGCAGCCCCGCGACCTGCGGCCGTGCGGCGACAGTCCCGGCCGCCGCTCCGGCGATCAGGCAGACGAGTCCGACGACACAAGCGGAGCGCGCCAAGGTCCCGAACGATTCGACGAGAACCCCCCAACCCCTCGGCAATTCTGGCGGTGCCAACGAGTGCCGCTAAAATCCGAAGGCTTGGCGGCGTAGCTCAGTTGGTTAGAGCAGCGGAATCATAATCCGCGTGTCGCAGGTTCGAGTCCTGCCGCCGCTATCAAGACTGTCGGCGCTAAAGGGGGGAGCTTCGTTGAGGGGACGAGGACTGCGACTGGGTGCTCTGACGGTTGCGGCGGCGGTGGCGCTTGCGCTCGCGCCCGCCGCGCTCGCCGGACCACTCAAGGGCTGGGGTTGGAACAACTACGGCCAGCTCGACAGCGGCGTCACGACCGACCAGGCACAGGCAACGCCGGAGCGGATCTCGCTCAGCAGCGTCGTTTCGGTCGGCGCCGGCCAGTACCACAGCCTCGCCGTACGCCGGGACGGCAGCGTCTGGGCGTGGGGCAAGAACACGAGCGGCCAGCTCGGGAACGGGACGACGGCGGAAAGTGCCTCACCCGTGCAGGTCGCGGGGCTTACGGGCGCGCAGGCGGTCGCGGCCGGATGGGATCACAGCCTCGCGCTCCGCGACGACGGCACCGTCTGGGCCTGGGGCGCCAATTACTCGGGCCAGCTGGGCAACGGTTCGACCACACCTTCGCTCGTCCCGGTCCAGGTGACCGGCCTCTCCGGGATCACGGCGATCGCGGCCAATCGAAGCCAGAGCTTCGCGGTCGGGGCCGACGGCACATTGTGGGCGTGGGGCTACAACGGCTACGGCCAACTCGGCGACGGGACGGTGGTCGACCAGTTGAGCCCAGTGCCTGTGCTCTCAGGCGTGCTTCAGGTGGCGGCCGGCTACCTGCACACGCTCGCGCTGCGCTCTGACGGCAGCGTTTGGGCGTGGGGAGCGAACTACTTCGGTCAGCTCGGGCGCGGAACGCAGACGTCCTCCGAACCGACGCCGCAAATGGTCGCGGGCCTCCGGCCCGCCAGCGCCGTTGGTGCGGGCTACGACCACAGCCTGGTCGTCGCCGCCACCGGCAGCGTGTACGCATGGGGCTACAACCAGTACGGCCAGGCCGCCGACGCGAGCCTCGTGGAGGCTGTGCTCGCGCCGGAGCAGGTACAAGGCCTGACGGGGATAGTCGCCGTTGCCGGCGGGCTCTACCACAGCCTCGCGCTTACAGCGAACGGGCGGGTCTACGGCTGGGGGTCCGACGCACACGGACAGCTCGGCGACGGGACGGCCAATCTCGAGGCTCAACCGGTGCCGACACTCGGCTTGGCCAAAGGCGTCGACGAACTCGTTTCAGGCTCGGATCACGTTCTCGCGCAGACGTGACCTGACGCGCGGTCGCAAACAACTCGGCGAGCCGTCGGAACCCCCTAAGGCGAGTCTGGGCTCAGCCGCGGCTTCCGACCGCGACCCGCTGGCAGACGAAGCGTTTCGTCTGGGTGAGGCGTGGGATGAGCGCCGGCGCGTGCGCGCCGACGTGCCGCATCTTCCCGGAGATCACTTTCGGATCGCCCGGGGCGAGGAGCGGCCTCGGAAGCCGATGTCGTTCGTGAGAGCGGAGGGAAGTCGACTGCTCGATCTCGTCGGTACGACGGTCGCGACACTGAAGCTGGTATCACCGCGATTCGTCGAGACTCTCGAGGAAGACGACATCACCGGATGGACGACCTTCCCGGTCGACCTCGCTGTCGAGGGGGCCTCAGGGTACGCCGGGCTCGCGGTAAACGGCCGTTGCGGGGCGATCGACGACACGTTGAGCGAGCGGATCACGATCCCGCCGCCTGTACCCGAGGGCAACGCGGGCCCCGGCTTGCGCGGGCTCTACTTTCGCCGTGGCACCTGGGACGGAAGCGACGTTTTCACGTCGGAGGACAGCGCGTCGATCTTCGTCACCGCCGCCGTGAAAGAGGCGCTCGAGGAAGCGGGAATCACCGGCGTGGAGTTTTCGCGCCTGTCGAAAATCGAGCGTCCGCTGCTCGACGACGACGAGGAGCTCGACTCGTGAGCCAGGCCCGCGCACGCCGTTCGAGCTCGCAGAAGGTCGCGGCCGGGCGGGCGCGGTGAGCTCTTTGCAAGGTCAGGAGCGAAAGAACTCGGCCACGACGGGGCGAGCGCATCTGCGTCGACGTTGTGCTGCTGGCCCGCCAAGGTTCTACGCCGGCCGTTCGGGAGCGTGTCGGCGAGCTCCTGCGCAGTCACTCCCATCCAGGGCGGGCTCGCGCCGCCATCGATGACGAGCGTCGGCGTCTCGACGCGGACGAACCGCTCCTTCTGCAACCAGTAGTCGCCCATGATCGTCGCGTCGTACGCGAGCGTGTGCGCCAGCGCCGCCTGCCCTGCCCAGAAAGGTTGCGACCGCGCGCCCGCGACGAGCTCCGGCGGCAGCCCGACGACCTTCGCCATGAAGAACTCGACGGCATCTCCGCGACGATCCTCGCCGACGAGACGGGTGAATCTCTCGGCCGTGTCGGCAGGCGGCCGCGGCCCACCGTCGGGGATGTACGGCGGTTCCCACAGCGCGAGGTGCGTGATGGGCAGACCGGCCGCGGCAGCTTCGAGAGCGAGAGCAGCCCCGGACGAGCTCCCGTAGACCGCTGCGGATCCGCCCGCCGCGCCGATGACGGCCTCGAGATCCTCGATCTCGCGTGCGACCGCGTAGGGCGGTGTGTCGCCGCTCGGGCCGCGGCCGCGGCGGTCGTAGTTCAACACTGTGAAATGGGCCGCCAGAAGCTTGGCAAGCTGGGCGTTCGTCATCCGGTCGGTCGAGCCGCCGGAGACGAGGATGCCCGGCGATCCGGCACTAGCTCGTCGTAAGCAATCGCGGTTCCGTCGCGCGAGATAACGGTGTTCATGAGTGGCATCCTGTTTCTCCTCGGTGTACGCGGGTTGTTGCCCTTCTTTGACTCGAAAGACGACCCCGGTTCATCGCTTCCCGATCACCCATTGACTCCGGGCGGTCGAAGTGGGAAGCTTCGCACGCCGTCGAGTGGTCTGAACCACTTGCTAATTCGCCGCAGGAGGACTTCACATGAAGGCCGCAGGACGCCTAGCCGCAGCCGTGGCATTCCTGACCGCGCTCACCGTCGCCACCCCGCTTGCTTCAGCCGGTCCATCGAGGGACGCCGCCTCGAAGGCCAGTCAGGTGGTGGGCTATTTCATCGAATGGGGAATCTATGGTCGGAACTTCAAGGTCAAAGACGTCAAGACCAGTGGCTCGGCCGACAAGCTCACGGTGATCAATTACGCGTTCGGCAACGTCGCGCCGGACGCCTCTGGCAACGTCGTCTGCAAGCTCGGCGACGAGTGGGCCGATTACCAGAAGCCGTGGACCGCCGACGAGTCGGTCACAGGACAGGAGGTCACGTGGCCGCGGCCGCTTCTCGGCAACTTCCAGCAACTTCAGGCGCTCAAGGAGCAGTACCCCCACCTGAAGGTGCTGATCTCGCTCGGCGGCTGGACATGGTCCAAGTACTTCTCCGATGCCGCGCTCACGAAGCAGTCGCGCGAGCGCTTCGTGTCCTCCTGTATCGACCTGTTCATCAAGGGCAACATCCCGGATCCGGGGTGGGGAGGGATGGGCGGCCCCGGGGCGGCCGCCGGCCTGTTCGACGGCATCGACATCGACTGGGAGTGGCCGGGCTCCGAGGGAAACGCGGGCAACATCATCCGCCCGCAGGACAAGCAGAACTACACACTGTTGCTCCGCGAGTTCCGCAAGCAGCTCCACGACTACGGCAAGACGACGCGCAAGGACTACCTGCTGACCGCGTTCCTGCCGGCGAACTCCGACAAGATCGACGCAGGCTTCGAGGTTCCCGACATCTTCGGTCCGCTCGACTTCGGGAACGTGCAGGGGTACGACTTCCACGGAACGTGGGAGGCGACGACGAATCACCAGTCGAACCTGCTGACGTCACCCAGTGACCCGTCCCGCCCGCGTTACTCTGACGATGCCGTCGTGCGCGAATACCTTCGCCGCGACGCCCCGCCGAAGAGGATCGTCGTCGGCGTGCCGTTCTACTCGCGGGGCTGGACGGGCGTGACGCCTGCGAACAACGGTCTGTACCAGTCGTCGACCGGCGCGGCGCCGGGCACGTGGGAGGCCGGGGTCGAGGACTACAAGGTCGCGAAGCAGTTCCTTGCGAACGCCTATACGAGGTACCAGGACAATCAGGCCGGCGCTGCCTGGCTCTTCAACGGGTCGACGTTCTGGACGTTCGACGACCCGCCGGTCATGGCCGCCAAGGCCGAGTACGTCCGGCGGAACCGCCTCGGCGGGATCATGTTCTGGGAGCTGAGCGGCGACACGCCGAACGGGGAACTCGTCTCGGCGATCGCCGGCGGTCTGCCATAGGACAAACTCGCCGCGTTACACGGCGTTGCGAAGACTTCACCGTTTGTTCAAATCGTCGTGCTCTCATCACCGCGGACATCGACCGGGAGAATGAGATGAGATTCGGTTCAAGGAGAGCATTGGCTGCCGCTCTCGCAGCGGTTGTCTGCGCGGGCGCGGCCGCCGTCGGCTCCGCGGATGCCGCGAAACGACACGGCCACGAAGCGTTGCTACGGGCTGCCGCCCAGTACATCGGCGTGAGCAGGGCGGAGCTCGTCAAGGACGCTCGTTCCGGCCAGACGCTCGCGCAGATCGCGACCACTCACGGAAAGACCGTGGCCGGCCTGAAGTCGGCCATGCTCACAGCACTCGAGGCACGACTTGACGCTGCGGTGGCCGCCAAGAAGCTGACGACCGCGCAGGCCCAGGCAAGGATGGCGCGCGCAGACAGGCGCCTCGACCGCCTGGTGAACGCGCGGCTCGGCAGAGCGGCTCTCCGACCTGAAAGGGCCCGCCTGTTGAACCGCTCGGCCCGATACATCGGCGTCACGCCAAAGGCTCTCCGCGCCGAGCTGAAAGCGGGCAAGTCGCTTGCCCAGATCGCGGAATCCCACGGCAAGACCGCGTCGGGCCTGAAGGAGGCCCTCCTGAAGCCGTTCCAGCAGCGCCTCGACAGAGCGCAAACCGCTGGCCGGATCAGCCCGGCGACCGCGCAGGCCAGGCTCGCGAGAGTCTCAGCGAGGCTGGACAAGATCATCAACCGAACGAGGTAACGAGCTCCTCGGCCCGATCGCCTGGGGCCGAGCCGGGTCGCGATTCGTCGGCTAACATGGGTCGTTCCGCGCAGGCCGGGGCCTTGTCTCGGCGTGCCTTTTCACTCAGCGACTACGAAGACATGGCCACAGGAGTACGAGACAAGATCACGCTCGCATGCAACGAGTGCAAGCGGCGGAACTACATGAGCACGAAGTCGAAGCGGAACACGCCTGATCGGCTCGAGATCAAGAAGTTCTGCCGCTGGTGCGGTCGCCACACGGCCCACCGGGAGACGCGCTGATGGCGCGACAAACGCGTGCTCAGAGACGCGCGCGCCGGGCGCAGATGACGCCGGCGAACGAGGCTGCCCTTCCCGGTGGCCCTCCCGCGCCGCCTCGCGGCCGTCCGACCGCGCGGGCAGGCGCCGGGGC
>JBKPMS010000129.1:0-10775 GCA_046732275.1 Actinomycetota bacterium
GGGTGTATGCGTTCCGCGCAATTGCCTGGCCGCTCATCGTCGGACGCGATCTCGACGAGTACCTCTATGGCTACATCCAGTTTCTCGACTGGCATCCGTTGCTGCCGTGGCCGATGCTCTTCCGAACGCCGGTTCCGGGGATCATCGTCGGGCCCGCTTTGGAGGTCGCGAACGGATTCTTCGCCGAGCCCGTCATGGCCATCCTGTTCGCGGGCTCGGTTGTGGCCTGGGCTGCGGCGGCGCGGGCGTACGGCGCGCGCGCAGCGCTGCTCGTCGCCGTCGCTCTCCTCATCTATCCCGCGTATGGACTGATGTTCCACGAGGTGTCGAGCGAGCCCGTCTTCTGCGCAGGGTTCGCCCTCTGGGCCCTCCTCGTAGTCCGCGCCGCCGAGCGCCCTTCGGCGCAGCGCTTCGTCTGGGTCGGGCTCGGCCTTGCACTGCTCGCGCTGATCCGCCCAGGAAACGCACTCCTGCTCGCGTTCGTCGTCTTCCCGTTCGTGCTGCCGGGGAGCTGGCGCGAACGGCTCACCTGGGCAGGAGCGTTCGTCGCGGCCGCGATCGTGCCGCTCGCTGCCTGGGCTGTTCTGAACGGCGTCCGCTTCGGTGACTACACGCTCGCACGCGGCGGCAATGCCGTAATTCCGTTCTATCGAGCGTTCATCAAGGACAAGATCGTTTCGCCCGACAACGGCCCGGCGTCACGGAAGCTGGCCGACGCGGTGCAGCATCACCTGCTCACGCGGCAGCCCTACAAGGGCTACGGGGTCACCCTCCACGACGTGTTCTCGAGCGGCAGCTTTCGGATCCATGAAGACCTCTATGGGCTGTCTGACCAGGTCTTCGGCTGGAAGAACAACTACTCGATCGAGCGCAAGGCGGGCATCGAGGCTGTGAAGGCACACCCCGACACGTACTTTCGCGGCGTTGGGAGCACGACCTGGCAGCAGCTCAGCGAGTCCTATTTCCGTCCGGTCGCCCCGGCGACGTCCGGGCGATCGGCACCGACGGTCGAGATCAAAGGACGTCGCTTGCCGGCCCCGACGGAGGACCAGCCGATTCCCGGCGGCCAGGTCGTGTGGATCTCCCGACCCGACAACGACATCCGGCAGGTGTGGACGTCTCCCACCGACTTCCATTTCGCCTTCCGGACGGCGCAGGAGCAGCGTCGCTTCGACGCGATCGGCAAAGAGTTGACGTCGCTGTTCGACAACCTGCCGGACCGAAAGCCGAATCAGGAGCTGTCGCTAAGGCTCGATCAGCTCTCCAGGTGGTTCCCGCGGTCCATCGTCTGGATCGCGGTCGGCATCGTCGCGCTCTTCCTGCGCAGGCCTCGCGGCACGCGCACGCTGATCGCGCTCGGGCTCGCCGCGCTCTTTGTGATCGTGTTCAACGCGCTAGGGCTATTCGCCGACCGACGGTTCGCGCTCCCGGTCGCGCCGGCGTTCGTGTTGTTCGGTGCGTGCGCGTTGCTCGGCGAGCGGCGATTGGCGCAGCAGGAGGAGACAGCCAGCGATACCGGCGGCCACGACGAAGCTCGTCGCGAGCCCGGCGATCGTCTTGACGCCGCGTAGCGCGTACAGCTGCATCGGCCGGTCCTGCCACATCTGCCGGTGCTGACACGCGTACCACCCACGACCGTCCTGCCGGAACGGCGCCTGGCAGGGCGGGTCGGGCAGCGCGAAGAAGCCTCGGATCGCGCCGGGGCGCCACATCTGGCCGATCGCCGGCAACGTCAACGCGAGTACTACGGCGAAGATCACAAGCAACCGCCACCACGGTGCGAGCAACCGCCGTACCAGCGGAAGCAGGTCGCTGCCGTACGCGACCAGTGCGAGGAGGACGAGCGGCGGCAGCCATGGCACCATTAGACGCGGCCCGAATCCGGCCCAGCCGAACGGGGTCCACCAGGACGCGAAACCGACGATCAAGGCGAGGGCCGCCGCCCCGACCGCAACGGCCGGCCATACGTGCAGCGGGGGACGGCAAAAGAATGGAAGGACGCACGCTGCTCCAACGAGCAACGTCGCCACGGGCCAGAAGAACAAGATTCCGCCGTTCGGAGCCACGACGAGCGCAGCCGCGTGTTCGAGCTTGCGCGCGATTCCGGGCGTGTGAAGGCCGGGATCGAGGAGGTTCGTGTTCAGGACACTTCCGTAGCGCACGAGGTTGAAGAGCGACGCTGCAACGAGGGAGAGCGCGAGGCCTGCGGCGCCCGCAATCGCGTGCGCGCGAACCGACTCACCCGTACGTCGTCGGGCAAGCGCCAGCCCGAGCAAGCCGGAGACGATCACGAACGGATAGGAGGTCTCCTTCGTGATCGCCGCGGCAAGCGCCGCGAGCCCCACGAGCAGCGGCGGCGCCGGCACGACCGTCGCGGCCACGAGACAGACGAGCAGTCCCGCGGCCAGCACCTCCCCTGAGGTAGTGCGTGCATACCAGAGGATCGGGCCGCTCAGAACAACGAGTGCGAAGCCCCAGAACCACACGGACTGACCGGCACGCGCGAGGGATGTGCGCGCCGCCAGGAGCGCGCCCGCGACAGCGGCGACGTTCAGTAGCTCCAATACACGCGTGCGAGTCGGATGAGAGACGGCGCCGAGCCCGATCGCGATCAAGTCCGGTACGTGCTGGAGCAGCGGCCAGTCCCCCATCGGGCTCATCAGGCCCCAGTAGTCCAGCTCCCCGGTGAAGCCGCACGCGTTGAACTGGTGGAGCGAGAGGCACGTTATGAGGGCGTTGCTCGCATCGAGAACAAAGGGCGTGTCTCCGAACACCCACGGGTTCGCAATCCAAACCGCGAACAGGAACGCAAACGCGCACACAACCGCAAGCTTCGACGCTGCAGCGAGAGTCACCCGACGACGTCGACGATCGCTTCGACAACGCGCTCAGCTGCACGTCCGTCGACGTCGCCGACGACAGACCGCGCGACGCCTGCGCGCTCATGCGCCAAGTCGTCCGGGTGTGCGAGCGCGCGGTCGATTCCCGACACGACCTCCTCGAAATCCGTCGCACGGTAGAACGCTTTCGACTGCATCAGCTGACGGTAGTGCTCACCGCTGACGTTCTTCAGCGCGAAGCTCTCGCCGGCCGGTGCCCCTTCGTCGTAGAGGACGCAGACCGCAGGCCGATCATTGATCAGCGCGTCGAGCAGGATCGTGCCTGCGTTCGAGACGACGCAATCGCCGTGCTGGAGGAGCAGCGCGAGCGTCTCGAGATCCTTGAAGCTCGGCTCCTGGACAGCGACGCCCTCGTGCGAGAGCGCGGCGGAGAAGCGCTCGCGCCACTTGCGGTCGCGCGGGTGCGGTCGGAAGAGCAGGGAAAAACGTCGGCGCGCATCCGTTTCCCACCACCGCAAGAGCCGGTCGACGAAACGATCTTCGTAGGGAGCGTTGGTCGGCGAGTTTCCCATCACCAGCACTACCGGACGCGACGGGTCCAGCCCGAGCGCGCGTACCTCGTCCTCGTATTCCGACCGCGGACGCTGCCGGTGGTACACGTCCGTCTGCGGCCAGCCGGTGACGACGACGCGGTCCGTTTCGATGCCGTGATAGCGGGCGAGATCGTCACGCATGACGCGGTTCTGGACGAGGTAGCGGTCGAGGTACGGCGTGACGATTCCTTTGCCGACGGTGTGATCCCAGCTTGCGACGTTGCCGACGATCGGGAGGCCATGCCGGCGCGCCCCGACGACGAACGGAACGATCGCGTGCATCTGGATGTTCGCGAGAACGATCGCCGGTCGTTCGCGCTGCAATCTCCGCCGGAGCTCGGGCGGCAGGTAGCGGAGCCGTCCGTAGTGCCAGCGCGCCATCACCGGATCGAGGGCAGGCCACTTCGGGAGCGGCCCGGCGAGATCGGTGTTGAGGAACCAGTTGTCGTGTCCGGGGCGCAGCCGCTCGCGGTTGAAGCCGTAACGGATGCTCTGGCGCAGCGACAGCGGGTAGAAGCCGATCTGTCGGTCGAGCCACGCGTCGGCTCGCCGCCAGGCCTTGTCCGGCCGCGGCACGGCCGCGACCGTGAGCTCGTCTCGGCGAGTGACGGGCACGCCGGGGGCGCGGTCCGCCCATCCCCGCTCGCCCGCATCGAGAAAGAGCTCCAGGCGCTCACCCACGCGCGCGCGGAGGCCGTCGACGATGCCTGTGTCGAAGAAGAGACGCGTCGAGAATGGATCTGGGAGGACGAGCCAGACCGGCGTCACGGAGTCGTGCGAGCCCGCAGCGCGATCGAGATGCGGTCGGCGAGGGACGAGCCGTCGAGCCCGTGGTAACGGAGCGCCTCCAACGGCGTCCCGCAGGCGGGCCAGCCGTCCACTCCGAACACGGTCACCGGCCGTCCGTGGAGTGCACGCCGCAGCGCGTCGCCGAGCGCTCCGACGGGAGAGTGGTCTTCGAGCACGAAGATCTCGCCGAACGGCGCGACGAGGTCGGCCAGCCATTCCGCGTCGATATGGTTGAGCCAGGGCATGTTGACGACCTCTACGCGGTCGCCGAGCCGCTCCGCCGCCGTCAGCGCCTCGTGCAACATCACCGGACCGTAGGCGAAGAGGAGCGCATCGGCGCCCTCCCGCAGGACAGCGCCACGTCCGGGCACTACAGGAGGCAGGTCGAGCCGCCGCGGCGACGGCCCGATGGCGAGACGCAGCGCGACGTTCCCGGTCGCCTCCCCTACGGCCCAGCGGAGCAGCGCTCTCGTTTCGTCCGAGTTGCCAGGCTGCACGATGACCATTCTCGGCAGCGCGGCGACCAGTGAGATGTCACGGAGGCTCTGATGAGACTTTCCCGGGCCCGCAGGAATGAGCCCGGCGTAGTGCAGCGCGTAGACCACCTTCGTCTGCTCACTCGCCTGGTTGTAGATCTGCTCGTTCGCGCGGGACGCGAGGAAGGCCGCGAAGGAGTTGACCACCGGGAGCAGTCCTTGACGTGCCATACCGGCGGCGGCGGACACCATGTCCTGCTCGGCGATGCCCGACTCGTGGAAGCGCGCGGGATCTGCGAGCTCGAACGGCCGAATGCGGCAGTCGGACGCGAGGTCTGCGTCGAGGACGACGAGCTGTGGATGCTCTTCGGCGAGCTCGAGCAGCGCCTCGCCGTAGGCGGCGGCGACGTACTCGTCCGAGACGCGCCTCCGCATCGCGCTGCCTGACTCGGGCTCGCCCTCACTTTGTTCCTCGATTCGCTCGACCGGCACGAGCCGCACGACAGGCAGCCGCTCCCGGATCCGTGCGAGGAGCTCTTCGTGTGCCCGGGCGAACGACTCGTCGTCGGGAGCACCCGCGTGCCACCGATATGTGCCATCCCCTTCCGCCAGCGCGCGCGGGTGCTCCATGAAGGACACGCCTTTCCCTTTGATCGTGCCCGCGACAAGCACCTTGGGGGAGCTGTCGCGCACGCGGAAGTCGGCGAAGACACTCGCGATCGCGTCGTGATCGTGCCCGTCGCACGACGCGACGTGCCACCCGAACGCGCGCAGCTTCGCCTCGAGGTCCCCAAGCGAGAGGATCTCGTCTGTCGGCTTGTCCGACTGCAGCTCGTTGCGATCGACGATCACCCAGAGGTTGTCCTGCGCGTGCGCGGCCGCGGCCTGCAGCCCCTCGAAGTTCTGTCCCTCCTGCAGCTCGCCGTCGCCCGTCATCACCACTACTCGACCGCCGCGCCCGAGAAGACGCTTCGCCCACGCCATGCCACGCCCCTTCGAAATGCCCATCCCGAGCGAGCCGGAGTTCGCCTCGATGCCGGGAACGCCGACGTCTGGATGCCCGTCGAGCCCGCCGAGCCGCCGCAGCTTCAGCAGCTTCTCCGCCGGCAGCACGCCGAGGGCGTAGAGGACGGCATACAGGCCCGGAACATCGTGTCCCTTCGACGAGAAGTAGACGTCGCGATCGGGATGGTCGAAGCCGACGGTCGTCGTGTTCAGCTCCCGGTAGAAGAGGTGCACGACGACGTCCATCGCGCTGAAGCTCGAGCCGAGGTGACCCGAGCCTGCGCGTTTCACGGCGACGAGCGCGTTCGCGCGGCACATGTCGGCGATCAACGCCAGGTCGTCGCCCGCTCGCGCGAGCTCACTCTGCGGAATCAGCTCCACGGATGCTCTCGCAACACGTCCTCGTTCACGTCCGCCCCCCAGCCGGGGCCGGTAGGAATCGTCAGCTTCCCGTCGCTGATCGCGGGCACAGCGGTGGTCAGCTCCTCGCGCCACGGCACATCGTCGACGTCGATTTCGAGGATCCGGATGTTCGGGACCGAAGAGCACCACTGTGCGGAGATGAACGTCGCGAGGTGGCTGTAGTAGTTGTGCGGCGCGCAGTTCACCTCGAACGTCTCCGCAAGGTCGGCGATCTTCTTCGCCTGGTGGAAGCCGTTCCAGATGACGTCGACTGATGCGATGTCCATTGCTCCCGCCTCGAAGAACGGGCGGAAGCCTCGGTTCGTGTAGAGGTTCTCGCCGGAGCAGACGGGCACTGCGGCGCCGCTCCGGATCGCCGCGAGCGCGACCGGGTCGAAGGCGTCGACCTCCAGCCACATCAGGCCGTGGCCGTCGATTGCGCGCGCGATCCGTAGCACACCCTCGGCGGTGAGATTGAAGTTGAGGTCGACGATCGGCTCGGCCTGGCCATCCGTGCCCTCCCGGAACGCGTCGAGCAGGCGCGCGAGAGCCTGCTCGAGCTCCGGCGACGGATTGCGCTCGAGCCCGTCGCCCTGAAAGCCCGGCATCAAGACCTGCGGGTCCTTGCCGGGCACGACGATGTTCGTCTTGAACGCCTTGAAGCCGCGGTCGACGACTTCGCGTCCGAGAGCCGTCACGTCGTCGTACGACGCGAGCTTCGGAGTCTTCGTCACCTCCCAGGCGCGTGCGCGAGTCGTGCCGCAGTGCGACCAGTAGACGTCGACGTCGTCGCGCGTCGGGCCGCCGAAGAGCTCGTAAACCGGGATGCCGAGCGCCTTGCCTTTGAGGTCGAGGAGCGCGTTCTCGATGCCGCCGATCGCTTTCTGGATCACGGAGCCCGGGCTCTGGCGCGTGGCGCGGAACAAGTCCCAGACGATGCGCTCGACCGAACGCGCATCGCGGCCCACGACGAGCGGCGCGAGGTCCTCGACGATGCCGGCGAGCCCGCGCGGCGAGCCGTGCGAGTCGGTGATCTCCGCCCAGCCGACAGCCCCGTCGTCGGTGGTCGCCTTGAGGAAGATCCACGGGCGCCACCCGGCGTCGCAGTACAGCGTCTCGAGTCGAGCGACGTTCATCCGGCCGCAGGATACGGGCGCGCCAAAGCCGCAGCGAGCCTGCGGTCTAGCTCGGCCTCAGTGCCTTCAGGAAACAGTTCGCATAGCCGCCAGGTCGCCGCAGTTCGTCGTCCCATCTGTGTGCCACCTTCGCCTCGAGGAAAGGCGGTCGGCGAAACACCCATTTCGCGACATAGAGATTCAGGATCGCGAGGATCTGCCAGCCGCCGCCGCGCACTTCGATCCATTCGGGTTGCAGACCTGCGCTCTTGACGAAGCGCTCGAGTTGCTCGAGGCGGTAGTGGCGGTGGCCGATGAGCCACCAGGCGGGATCGAGCAGCCGCGCCCGCCACGACGCGTGGGGCGTCGACAGGTAGAGCGCGCCGCCGGGGCGCAGAACGCGCCGGAACTCGGCGAATGCCGCCGGCTCGCTTCCCTGCGGCAGATGCTCGAGCACTTCCCAGCAAACGACCGTGTCAACGGACTCGTCCGGAAGCGGCAGGCCCGTGGCGCTGCCGACCCTGAACGCTGCCCGCTCGTCGCTGATGTGCCGGCGTGCCGTCTCGAGCTTGCTGTCCTCCGGCTCGAGCCCGATCACACGGCGGACGCCATGGTCGAGCGCGTGCAGCACGAACCAGCCGAAGCCGCAGCCTACGTCCAGCACGATACGGCCGGCCAGATCGTCGACATCGAAGAGCCGAGCGGCATGGGCCTGGATGCCGTGCAGGTCGCGGCTCGGCGCCTGGTCGAGAATGTTCCGCATTGCCAAGCGCGCGGGGTCGTGACGCGTGTCAGTGCCGCTCGACGGCGGCCACGACCGGCAGGTCGACCGCCCCGGAGTCGAGCAGTCGCCGCGCGCGGTCCCAGTCCTCTTCGTGGTCGATGTTGAAGCCTTCGTAGCCGTCGGTCAGGTACGCCGCGACGACACGGCCCTCGCGCGTGCCGGTTTGCGAGACAACACGCGTCCAGGCGATCTCGAGGGCGCTGTTCTGGACGTAGATCCGCGGTAGCGCCTGATACTGGCCCGCGTGCCAGGCAACGTCGAGATGCGACTGGTCGAGTAGCGGGCGCATCAGCTTGCCTTCGATCACCCACATCTTTCCGGGGTGTTGCTTCACGAGCTCGACGGCCCGGATCGAATCTGCCTCCGGCGTCGCGAGCAGTTGCTCGTAGCCGCGGCGGAGCACGTCCGGCCCGCGAAACGGATTCGTAGCGCGCACGATCGCAAAGAGGTCGTAGTGCTCGTCGAGGTGGTCGAGCGCGTGCCTGATCCACTCGATGTCCGGCGAGGTAGACGTCGCGAGCTCGGGCGGGCGCAAAAAGGGAACGTCGGCGCCGTAGCGCCGGGCGACCTCGGCGATCTTGCCGCTGTCCGTCGAGCAGACGACGCGGTCGAAGACCCCCGCTTCGAGCGCCGCCGCGACCGCGTACCCAAGGAGTGGATGGCCCGCGAACGGGCGGATGTTCTTGTCGCGTACGCGCTCGGAGCCGCTGCGCGCGGGAATCAGCGCGACAGCGCTTGGCATGCTTCCTCCGCCTCTGCAAGCAGCCCTTCGAGGGCCGGCGACGGCACTCCGTGTCGGCGGGCGGCTCGCACCGCAGCCCCCGTGATCGCGTCGAGCTCGGACGGGCGGCCGGCGGCGATGTCCCGAGCCGTCGAGCTTGTCAACAGGGGCGGCATCGAGTCGATCACTGCCCACTGGGCGCTCGGCTCGAGAATGACGCCTTCTGCGGCTGCAACGGCGCAGGTCTCGTCGATCGCCTCTTCCAGTCGTGGGCGCCACTTGCCGTCGGTGCGGAGCTCGCCGATTGGTCGCTGCGTCGCGGCGGTCGCCGCGGCAACGGGTGCTTGCCGCACGAGCTTCTCCCACAGGACGGCTGCCTCACCCCCGTTAACGCGGACGTCGGCTCTCGATTGCCTGAGCTGCTCGACCGTGGAACCGTCGGCGTCTGACGACACCGTCATCACGACGCCGGGCGTGTTCTGCACAACGACCCCGGGCCGCTCGAGATACGCCTCGATCCAGCCGATCGTGCCGGCGACGACGAGGCTATCGGGAAGACGGCGGCGCAGTGTCTGCATGTGCTCGATGCCGTTCAGCAACGGCACGACCGTCTGCAGCGGCGACCGCACGCGGCCGAGCGCACCGTCGAGCGCGGGCGCCTTGACCGTGACGAGCAGTAGCTCGACTGCCTCGCGCAGCTCCGTCACGACGTCCGGCCGTACCGACTCGACTTCCGGGCCATGTCTGAGGGACAGTCCCTCGGACCTGATCAGCTCGGCCGTGTCAGGACGGGCAATGCAGATGACGCGAACGCCGGCCTGCACGAGCCGGACGGCGAGGACTCCGCCCACTGCACCGGGCCCGAGGACGGCGACGGTCACGCCCGTGCGGGATCGGTGATCAGGTTGACGTACTGCCATTCGGTGTAGACGTCGAGCGCCTCGACCCCGGCCTCGCGCCACCCCGTTCCCGACTGCTTCACACCGCCGAAGCCCATGTGCGGTTCGCTGCCGTGTGTGCCGCCGTTCACGACGACCACTCCGGCCTCAACGGATTCGGCAAACCGCATCGCGCGATGGATGCTGGCGGTGTGGATCGCGGCCGTGAGGCCGTAGGGAGCGTCGTTGACGACCGCGATTGCCTGGTCGAGGTCACCCACGCGGTACAGGATTGTCACGGGGCCGAACAGCTCGCTGCACGAGAGGTCGGCGCCGGGCGCGACGTCTTCGACGACAGTCGGCTCGAGCCACCAGCCGGGGCGGTCGGCCCGCGTGCCGCCCGTCAGGATGCGGACGCCGTCGAGGGCGCGCAGGATGCGCTCGAGGCTCGCCTCGCTGATCACCGGACCGGCGTCGTACTCGCGGGCGCCGGCCACGAGCCGCTCGCGGAACTCGTCGTATACGGCGTCGAACACGACAAGCCGGCTCGCCGCCGCGCAGCGCTGCCCCGCATTCGAGAACGCGGATGCGAGCGACCACTCGATTGCGCGGTCGAGGTCGGCGTCGTCGCACACGACGAGCGCGTTCTTGCCGCCGAGTTCGAGACACACCTTCGCAAGGCGACGTCCCGCGCGCTCGTTGATCCAACGCCCGGTCTCCGCGGATCCCGTGAAGCTGACGAGGTCGACCGCGGGCGAGTCCACAAGAGGCGGCCCTGCCTCCGACCCGAGCCCCTGCACGACATTGAGGACGCCGGCCGGCAGGAGCTCGCCGCATAGTTCGCCGAAGAAGGACGCGGACAAGGGCGTGTGCTCCGACGGCTTCAGGACAGCGGCATTCCCGCAGAAGACCGCCGGAAAGACCTTCCACGCGTAGTTCGGAAGGGGCGTGTTGAACGACACGATCAGCGCAGCGACGCCGACCGGGCGCCGAGTCGTCATGACGGTGCGATGCGGCATCGACGACGTCGTCGTCCGGCCGTAGAGCCGGCGTCCTTCGCCCGCGACGAAGAAGCCCATCTCGACGGCGGCGTCCACCTCGCCGGCGGCGAGCTCGAGGGACTTCCCGGTCTCCTCCACCACGAGCTCGGCCGCCTCCTCGCGCCGTGCCTG
>JBKPMS010000130.1:0-14329 GCA_046732275.1 Actinomycetota bacterium
CGACGCAGCCGACGCTGGACTGATGATGAAGATGAAGGCCTTCGCCGCTTCGATCGCGCGCAAGATCGCCTGCCACCAATCGCCGGTCGCAACGATCGCGTCCGGCGAATCCCTGTGACGATCAAGCCAAACGCGTTGATCGTTTCCGAGTAAGGCTCCGACAAGGCGCTCCGCGATCTCCCTGTCCTCGTGGGCGTAAGAGACGAATGCGTCCGTGCGCAGGTCTTGGGCCGTAGAGCCACCCGTCGGAGATGCGGCGGGAGAGCCCGACCGAGTCAGCCGCATGGTTGACACCGCGCCGCGAGGCGCACGAGGGGCAATGCACATGCCATTGCTGACAGGACGCGCGTTGCTGCGTCACCCTTCCGACTCTTTGCTTTATCAGAGCCGCAGGGCTTGCTTCTAGCACAGGGGTCGACGCGGGGGAAGGTGCTCGCCGACGGAGTAGCGAGCCGGCTCAGGCCGCCTCGGAGCCGGTCAGCCGGCGGTGGCCCACCGTAGAGGCGCCGGCGGCGGCATCGACGTCGGCCGCGAGGCCGCGGACGACGAAGGCCGCGAAAAGGAGGAGGCACGGATCCACGGCCTCGAGGTCGTCGACACTGATTTTCACGGGCCGTCGACCCCAGCTCTTGCCGTCGATCAAGGCAAGCTCCCGATCCCCAGCCGCGAGTGCGCAGCGCTCGCGCCAGCTGCTGGCCGGCCGGAGCGTGAGCTCGCGGCCGGCCCAGCCCACCGTTCCACCGCGGCGCAGGTGCGGCTGAAAGTCTCCGACCGGGGCTCGGTCCTCGTCCGCGGCTTCCAGAGAACGCCCCAGAAGCCAGTGCGGGCGGACCGCCAGCGCGCGCCGTCGGCCGAGGCCGTCGCCGCCCGCGAGAAGGCGCCCTCCAGCCGGAGCGTCCCAATGTCGCCGAGCGCGTAGACGCGGCGGTCGCTCTTGGTACGCGTGAGCTCGAGCTCAACCGCCATCGCGGGCCAAGATAGCTCGCTACGCACGCGCGGTGACCCCGCGACGCCGGCCCGCGACGCGAGGTGGGAGAATGGCCAGGGTGCGGTCGAGGGCCAGGAAGAAGAACACGGCCGTCGAGAAGGAGAGGCTCCAGCGGCAGCTCCACAACCGGCTCGACGAGCTCGAGCGCGAGCGCGAGTTCATCCGGACGGTCGTGAACAGCACACCCGCTCTCTTCTGTGTGCTCGACAAAGACCTTCGCATCGTCCGGTACAACGAGGCGCTCGAGAACCTGTCCGGACGTGCGGACGACGAAAGCGCCCGCGGTCAGCTCTTCCACGACGCGTTCGTTGTGCCCGGCGAGGCCGCCGACGTCAAGCGGCGCCTTTTGAACGACGACGACGGAATCGAGCACGAGAGCGCCTTCCGGCGGGCCGACGGCTCGGATGCGATCGTGGCATGGATCAAACGGCGGGTGACGGATTCGGAAGGGCGTCCGTGCATCTTCTTCTCCGGCATAGACGTGACAACCCGTCGGCAAGAGCAAGAGCAGCTCCGCGCCTCGCGTGCACGCATCGTGCAGGCGGCCGATGCGGCGCGATACCAGATCGAACGAGATCTCCACGACGGAGCCCAGCAGCGCCTCGTCAGCCTCTCGCTGGCCCTTCGCTCCGCCCGCAAGGCGTTGAAGGACGGCCGCGCCTCGTCGGCGGCGCAACAGCTCAGGGCGATCGAAGGCGAACTCGACCAGGCGCTGGAGGAGCTACGCGACCTTGCACGCGGGATTCATCCGGCCATCCTCACCGATCGCGGACTGCCGGATGCGCTCGAGACTCTCGCCGTCCGGTCGGCGGTGCCGGTCGAGATCGAGCAAGCCCCGCAGGAGAGACTGAGCCCGCAGGTCGAGGCGGCTGTGTACTACGTCGTCGCGGAGGCGCTGACGAACGTTGCGAAATACGCCCGCGCACGGGTGGCGAGCGTTCGGGTCACGCGTGAAGCAGGATACGTCCTCGCCGAGATCGAAGACGACGGCGTCGGCGGCGCAGACGCTGCGGCGGGCTCGGGCCTGCGCGGCCTCGCCGACCGCGTCGAAGCGCTCGACGGCGAGCTATCCATCGACAGCCCGAAGGGCGGCCCTACCTTTCTTCGCGCACGAATTCCCGTCTAGTTTCGGGCTCCACGCGTGCGAGCGGTGGGTGCCGATCCGCCCACGGATGCTCCGCTTCGAGTTGGGCTCCGAGGCGCAAGAGCGTCGCTTCGTCGAACGGTCTGGCGGCAAACTGGACCCCGATCGGCAGACCCGATGAAGTCTCGTGGAGCGGTAGCGAGATCGCCGGCTGGCCGGTCATGTTGAAGATCTGGGTGAAGGGCGTGAACAGGCGATGGCGCATGAGTACCGCCCGCGGATCGCCCTCGGCGCCCTTGAATGCCCAGCCGATGGGGACCGGGGGCGTCGCCAGCGTCGGCGTCACCAGCACGTCGAGCTCGTGCCAAGAGGAGACGAACCGACGGCCGGCGGTCTGAAGATGCTTCAAAGACGCCATCAGCTCTGAGCTCCGCTCGGTTGCCGCGTCCTCCGCGAGCGCGCGGTTCAGCGGTTCCAGCACCGCGAGGTCGATTCCTGATGTCGCCGCCCCCCACCGCCAGACGCGCAGGAAGTGGGGCATCAGCTCTTCGCCGTTCCAGGACGGCGAAGTCGAGACGACGTCGTGGCCGAGGTTGGCGAGGCTGTCGGCCGTGCGGCGTACGGCCTCGATGCATGCCTCGTCGACCGGCACGTCGACGGGCGGGTCCATTCTGATGCCGATACGGAGCCTTTGCGGTTGTCGGAGCGCCTCATCCGCGAACGGGCGCTCTGGCGGCGGCGCGACATAGTCGTCCCCGAGCTCGTTACCACGCATTACGTCGAGCAGCGCCGCGGCGTCGCGCACCGTCCGCGTGATCGGGCCGTGCGTTGCGAAGCCGAACACGCCCGTGGGCCAAGGCGCCGACGAGATGCGGCCGCGCGAAGGCTTGAGGCCGACGAGCCCGCAACACGAAGCGGGAATCCTGATCGAGCCGCCGCCGTCGCTGCCGTGGGCAACCGGAGCGAGTCCGGCGGCGACCGCAGCCGCGGCACCGCCGCTTGATCCTCCGGGTGTCCGCGACGTGTCCCAGGGATTGCGGCAGATCCCGTTCAACTCCGACTCCGTCACGCCGATCGTCCCGAGCTCGGGAGTGTTCGTCTTGCCGAGAATCACGAAACCGGCTTCGCGTATCCGCCGTACGACCGCCGAGTCGAAGGACGGAACGTAGTCGGCCAGCGCCTTCGACGAGTACGTCGTGCGCAGTCCGTTTGTCTCCGTGAGGTCTTTGATTGCGATCGGCACGCCGGCGAACGGCCCATCGAGCGGTTGTGCCGCGGTAGCTCGCGCACCATCGGCATCGACGGTGACGTACGCATTGAGCGTCGGGCCGAGCTGATCGATCCGCTCGAGGTACAGCTCGACGAGCTCGGGAGACGACACCTTTCGCTCCCGAACGAGCTCAGCCAGCTCGACAGCCTCGGCGAAGCAAAGGTCCGCAGAACGAACCATCCGGATGACCCTAGAGGATCGCCGCCGCATGCGTACGCGACTCGACCCGTACCAGTGACGCCCCGGCCGAGTACGCTGCCGCCGTGGTCGAGGAAGCGCGTCTCGTCGACACCGGCGCAGGATTCGTCCCGCAAAGCGATGGCTGGTTCGTGCTCAATGTGCGCGACGCCGCGTGGATGCGGCACGAGGTCTTCGGCGCGCGCTGCGGCTTCGAGGCCGACGGCCGCCTCGTGAAGGAGCGGCCGGAGCTCGAGGCGCAGCAGCACCCGCAGGTCGGCCTCAGGCTCCACGTCCTCCAGCCGGGGAAGCCCAGCACCATGTACCACCGCGAGTCCGACCAGGAGGACTTCCTCGTCGTGAGCGGAGAATGCCTACTGATCGTCGAAGGCGAGGAGCGGCGGCTGCGCGCGTGGGACTTCTTTCACTGCGCGCCCAACACAACCCACTCGTTCGTCGGCGCCGGCAACGGCACCTGCGTGATCGTGATGGTCGGCGCGCGCAGCAAGCACGGCACGATCCTCTACGCGCGCGACGAGACCGCGCTCGTACACGGCGCGGGCGTCGAGCAGGAAACGCCCTCGCCACACGAGGCGTACTCGCGGTTTCCGCACTGGCGGCTCGGTCGTCCCGACGGCTGGGACGAGCTGCCCTGGAACCGCTGAATCGCGGTGCCGCCGGCGTCCGAATCCGGTCGGGCAACGCTTCCAGCTTTGGCATGCTTCCGCCCGATGAGGGTCGGCGTCGTCCTCAGTGCGTTACTGCTGGCGGCCCCGGCGGCCGAAGCCGCGCTGCCATACTGGTCGATCGGCAAGGTCCTCCGCCGCGTGGACGGTGCGCCGATCCACATCGGCGCGCGAGCGGTTCGCGTCGAAAGCGACTCGACCTTGTGCTCCGGCTACGGCACGTCGATCCGGCGCGGGCGCATACGCATGTGGCGCCATTTCAATTGCACGTACACGACGTTCACGAGGGCCGGTGTCGACCGCGATCTCGACTTTCGCCTGCACGTCCGCGGTGTGACGCGGTTCACGATTTCGGACGCGCACTGGGTCTCCGGCGTCACCGGATCGTCAGCGGTGTCCCTACCGGCATCAGGCGGCGGAGCCTGAGGATGTCGACGTTGCGGAGGCGGATGCACCCGTGGGAGATCGCGCCAGGGATAAGCTCGGGCTCGTTCGTGCCGTGGATGCCGACGAAGCCGCCGTCAGGCCAATCCGTGAGCACTGCAGAACGAGCGCTTGTCCCGAACGCGACCGGCCCGTAGAACGGATCGCCGAACCCGCTGAGGCGGTCGCGAATGTAGAACTGTCCGCTCGGCGTCGGTGACTCGGGCCTCCCCACGCCGACCGGGGCGCTGAAGATCGTCCGCCCATCGAAGAGAAGCGTTGCCGTGAACCGAGCACGGTCGACGACGAGGTGCGTGTGGACGAACTCGTACCCTCCCAGGTTGCGGCGCGGCACCCAGCCGGTACGGCCGTTCGGCAGGACCGGAAGCCGAACCCGAACCCAGAGCCCGTCGGACCGCATCCGTTCGGCGAGAACGAGCACGATGTTCGTAGTGCCCTCCGGCGTGCGCACGTCGAGCGGCGCGACAGGCTGCGCCGCGCCTTGCGGATTTGCCCGCGCCTCGATACGGCCGAGAACGGGCGCGAAGCGCGCACGCGTCTCGCCGCGGCTCAGGAGCTTCGGGTTGGCGACGCTGAACGCTGGATGCTCGGGCGCCGGGAGGTGCGCAGCCTCGACCGCGAGCGACTCCGCGGCCGGGACGCTCCGATTCGAGTGCCACCAAGTGCGGGCGACGAACGCAACCGCGACTGCGGCAGCCAGCACCGCGAGCCCACCGACGCGCCGGAGCATCCTCAACCCGTGTAGCGGGGCTTCTTCCTCGCGCTCGTCCTCGGACGCGACGCGAGGAAGTGCGTCGAGTCGATCAGCTGCGTCATCTTCTGCTGCGACGCCGGCTTGTCGAATGGCTTTGTCGCCGGCTGCAGCCCGACGAGGTGGCGGATCCACGCCGCGTGCCGCGTCTCCACCGAATGGAGGCTCACAGCTGCCGCGACGATCTCTCGGGAGTCGAGCCGCGGCGCCTGCCACTTCAGCAGTGCCGCGGTCAGATCCTCGAACGCCACGGCCGTTCTCAGGAACGCCTTCTCGCTCGAGGTGACGCTACCGTAGTTGAACCCCGGGCTCTTGACTGCGTGCCGGCCCAGCAGGTTCTTGATGGCGCGGAGGTGCGCCCGCTCGTGCGCACCGACAACGCGTGCCCACCCGAGAGTCTTCGGCTTGAGGGCGCCGAGCCGCTCGGCCTCCGTATAGAGCCCGGCTTGAAGGTACTCGAGCACCTGGTCGAACCTGAGGATGGCGATGTCGTTCGCCGTCTGAGCAACGGCCGCCTCGGCGGAATCCGTGGCGAGGAATCCCGTGACGGCCGCGACTGCGGCGGTTGCCGAGCGACGGAAGAAGTCGTCACGGGTGAAGACGGCCGCCGCGGCTTCGTGGAGCGCTCCGTCCGCGTCGATTTGCGCGAGTGTGGGTTCGGTCATTGCGCTTTGATGAAGTGCGTCGACTTCAGTTCACGTACCACGTCGATGGAGCTCGCGCCTACGTCGGCCGCGCGAGGCGCAGGAGGCTGACCCGCGAGATCGCTAATCCACGCTGCATGGCGACCCTCGACGGAGACGATCTCGGCAGCCGCTGCGAGGGCCGGCTTCGTCAGGTTCGCCGCCTGCCCGTTGTACGCGGCGACACCGATGTTCTCCAGCAGCACCCCGGCGTCGAGGAACGCGCGCTCGTCCCTCGTGGCCTTGCCGAAATCGAAGGTCGGCCGCGCGCGCGCGTGCGGCCCGAGGGCTTTCCGTAGGTAGTCCACGTGCGCGCGCTCGTGCTCGGAAACGACTTGCGCGAAACGAAGCACGTCGCCGGTCAGCGCTCCTCGCCGAACGGCGTCGGAGTAGAACGCGGCCTGGAGATACTCCAACAGCAAGGCGAAGTTGAAGATCTCGCGGTCCTGCGCCGGGGACGGAGCGGCCGCCGCCGGCGGCGCCGTGGCGATCCCGACGCCTGCGCCGACCATGAGGCCGACAGCCGCGAGCGAACCGCGCCGAACGATGTCGCGTCGCGATGCGCCGTGCGCACTCAGTCGTGGATTGGCCGCAGAATCCGTTTTGGGGAACCTCCCTCACGCCGGGAACGGAGAAGCCCGGCCGTTTGTAGCAACTCTCTCTCCTCGTTGCAAGACGTACTGGTAATGGTTGACAACAGTGCTGACAGGGGATAAAGCTGCTGGCCGTACGACTTCTGTGGTCCGTCTGCGGAAGCGGCCTGGGGCAATGAAGCGACTCTGCGTCAACGAAGACCTACCGTCGCCTCCGATTCGAGTAGTCGGCCGGAGGCGCATCGCACATCTGCTCGCCGCTGCCGGCGCGGCCTTCGCCGTGCTCGCGCCGGCGGCACCGGCCGGCGCCGCCGGATCGGGCAACGAGCCGCCGCAGCCGAGGCCGGAGAGGCTATGGAAGGCGTACCCCCTCGATGGGCCCCGCGCCGGTACGGCGCAGCCGCAAGTGCACGTCCGAAGCTCGAAACCGGGCGCGCCGCAGCCGCGAGCGCACGTCCGGAGCTCGAAACCGGACGCAGCGCCGCGCGCGAGCGAGTCCGGTGGGCGCCCGTCGCTGCTGCTGTGGATCAGCCTCGCCGCGTTCGCTGCCGCCGCCCTCGCCATCGTGATCTCGTGGCGCGCCCACGTCGCCTGGGCGCGAGGCGGCGTGAAGCGCGCACGGCAGCGAGCAGTGCGGCTCCGGGCAGCGCCGCAGAAAAGTCTCACGCCCGCGGCTCACGCCGCGCGTACCGGCCGGCTCGAAGGCAGGCTGACCCATGCGCTGCACGCACGAGTCGCGAGGCGTGCGTGGCTGAACGAGGTCGACGCGCACGCCGCTCCGTCGGCCCGACAATACGGCCCCGTCGACCACGCCGCCGTTCACGAGCGGGTACTACTGAAGCGAAAGCAGGCGGCCGCGACGTCGGAGTCGCTGAAGAAGCTGAAAGAGAAGAAGCGCGTAGAGACGCGCGAGCGCTACAAGCCCCACGAGATCGGCGTCCTCAAGGCAAAGCTCGCCGATCGGCCGGCACAGAAAGGAGAGCGATGAGCAACGATCTCGAGAGAGAGCGCCTCGGCACGTTGGCGCAGGAGCTGGCCCCGGTGACGACGCAGCGCGCGGTGTCGTGGGAGCGTAAGGACAACGACGTCTATTCCTGGAGCGCCGAGGAAGGAACGGTCACGATCGCCAGTCGTGACCGGGACGGCGAGCCGCCGTACGAGCTGACCGTATACAACTCCGCGGGCGAGAAGGTCGACGAGCTGGGGTCGGAGCTCGTCGCGGACGACGAGCCGGCGCCCTGGAACCGCGCGCTCGCAGAGCTCTACCGTGTCGCCCGTCGCAGCGCACTCGGTGCAGACGAGATCATCGACGCTCTGGTTGCGCGTCTGCGCGGAGCGGGCGGCGACGAGGCGGCGGAGTCGGAGACGGCGGGGTCGAACTGGTCGCTGCTCAGGCGAACGTAGCCGCCGGCAGCCGTCGCGAGTTACGCCAGTCGGTGTATGGATCGTCGCCGTTCGGCTATAGCCCCGGCGCCGCGACGGCGAAGAATCGTCGGCGCGTTCCCCACAGATGAAGAGGCGGCGCTAGTCCGCCATGCGGACCGCCACCTGATATTTGGTGACCGACGTGCGCTGGCCGGGAGTGTCGCTGGCAGGCATCGCGCTCAGCGCCTCGTCCCCGCGCTGGTAGTCGTCCTCAGACTCGAAGAAGACGATTACGAGCGACTTGGAAGCTTCCGGATCGTGAAGCACGACGATCTCCTTGGCGGGCACGTTCTCTGGTCTCTCGCTGCCTTCCATCTCGCGCTTCATCTCTGCCATGCGATCGCTGCTGACGCCATCGAAGGTCACGACACGTGCAAGCGGCATAACGGCCTCCTTGTCGAGAGTTCAGCCGACTCTATCCCTCCGAAGCGCCCCCGACGGAGCTCGCCGCGGCGAGTCCCCACTCGCGCCGAGTGTGCCGATTAGGCGAGCGTCGTCTTCACGCACGAGCTGTTCCCACGGTCGACCGTCTGTTAGCACCAGGGCAGCGGGCGCCGGCACAAGAACAGCGCAGACCAACAGCAGCGACAAGCGTCCCATGCCTGAATGCCGACCGAGTCGGGTCAGCGAGAAGCGTGTTGAGCGCCTGCACACAAGGCCACCGCGTTTGCAGGGCTCGATAATGGGCCCGCCTGGATTCGAACCCGCCTGCAAATGGGGACTTTTTCGCGTCTATGGGTGCACCGGTGGGGGCACGCCGTGCGCTCGAGCGGTCACGTTTGACTCGTTTGAGCGCGCGCGAGCGCGCTTGCTTTCGACCTCATCGGGCGTAGATCGCCGGCCGGTAGCGAGGCTCCGGGATCGGCCTTCCTGCTTCACGGGCGGCGGCAAGCCACGCTTGCTTCGCCTTCTCGACCTCGGCGAGGGCTTCCTCCGCGGACGCACCGAACGCCGAGCACGCCTCGAGGTCGGGGATGTCCGCGATGTAACCGCCATCGTCGTCGCTGTAGAAGACATTGATGTGGTAGTCGCTCACCGTTCGTCCTCCAAGGTCAGAGCGTAGCGCTCGACCAAGCGGAGGAATTGGCGGATCTGGTACGGCTTTGCTTGACCACGAACGTCCTGCAAATTCAAGAGCTCTCGAACCTGCGGATGGACGTAGACGTAATGGCTACCACTCGTCCGTCGTAGCTCGAACCCGAACGCTTCGACGAGCCGACGCAGATCGGAGAACGAGACGTTCGAGAGCTCACCGCGAGCCACATGTGCAAGCAGCCGCCGCGGATCCACGGCGCCACGCCACTGGCGAGGACGGACGGCTCGCTGTGTCGAGCAGCGGGCGACCGCCTTCGCCGAGAAACAGGTCGGGCCGACGGAGGAGACAAAGACGAGACGAGCTCGACCGCCGATCAGGGGCGAGAGAATGACGTTCGCGTCAGCGACGACCGCGGGAGCCAGCGAAGTCGCTCAGAACCTCTTCCTCGGTCACGCCTCGCGCCTCGCGTTGAGCCGCGATCTGCTCGATCAGCCGGAGGAAGACTTCGCGCCGCACGTCCGGCGACAGTTCGGGCGCGTCCCACGGCAGGAAGAATCCGGCAGGGCGGCCCTTCCGAGTCACCAGGATCACGTCGTCGGACCGGAGCATCTCGGCAGCTCGATCGCAGAAATCTCGGACGGTCACGACCTTCATATGGTCACCACAGCGGTCACAGAGTGCCACTCACAGAGGCGGTAGCCACGCGTCGTACGCGAAGCGCGGGAAGTGGCACTTCACCTGCCTTCCTCGCCCTGCTCGTAGACGATCGTGGCCTGCAGCGACTCGCTCACGATGAAAACGGTAGAGGACGGAGATGAGGACAGTGATGTCCGGACAGCCGTTGCGCTCACGCTGGGTCTGACCTTCGCAGCGGTCATGCGCTCGGCTCAAGCCGCTGGATCGTCGATACGCGGTCGATCTCGCGGTCGAACGAGGCGACAATCCCGACGCCCGAGAGCTCCGCGCATGCCGTTAGATACGACTCGGCGAAGTGGATCCCGTACTCCTCGTAGATCTCAAGCGTGCGGAGAAGCAGCGCTTCGTCCGGTACGGCCACTGCGGAGAAGCCGACGATCGCTCGGACGAGCTCGGCGACCCTTGCCCGGCCGACCTGGTAGACCGACTCGAGGACGTACACGACCTCCGCAACGACCAGATCGACGACTACGAGACTCTCGGCGCCGCGGAGGAACCGGGTCGCCTGCTGCGCCTGCTCCGGCGGATCACCCGTCAGGTGGCGGACGAGAACGTTCGAGTCGACGAAGGCCCTCAAGCGCGGACCTGACCCGCCCACGCGCGTCGGCGGATCTCATCCCAGGACACCCCGCGTGCCTCGGGCGGAACAGGGACACTCCCTGCCAGCTCGAGCAGGTGAGGCGTCCGGGCGAGAATCGCGCGGCCACCGTCGATTACCCGGAACACGACCTGATCGCCCTCACCGAGATTGAGAGCCTCGCGCACCGGCTTCGGAATCGTGACTTGGCCCTTGGAGGTGATGCGGGCAGCTACGTCCATAGCGCTCCTTACTTGGAGGACGAAGTAAGGATAGCTGCCTTGTCGCCGGACGTCCGGCTCGAACTCGGGCCGGCGCCAGAACGACTGCGCTACGTGAGTCTCCTGACAGGTAGCGGAGGCGTGGCCGAGGAGCTGCGCCGGAAGACGGCACGCACGGTCGAGGGCCACCACTGCGCGCCGCCGTGCGCGGTCGGGATTCCCTCGGCGTTGAGGTCGCTCGCGATCCTGGCGAAGCTCTTTCCCGCCGCGCGCTCGGCGCGGATCCGATCAACCACCTCCGCCGGGACAACTGCTCGACGGCCAGGCACTCCCGGCCGTGGGCGTCCAAGTGCCGGCCGCCGTCGGTCTGCGAGAAGCCGCTCGAGCTCGTCGACGGGGATCAGCCTCGTGCCCCACGGCATCTCGACTGTCTCGACCAACGGCAAGACGCGCCGGTCGAAGGTCGAGCGGCTGACGCCGAGCGCCGCCGCTGCTTGCGTACGCGTGTACGCGAGCCGCTCGACCTGCGTTGCCTCGCGGGCGATCGCTCGCGACTCGACCGTCGTCGGCGCGTGCGCGTGCCGGCGCTCCTTCTCGGTCCGGCGGCGGAGACGTCGACGCGACACGGACAGACCGTACACAAACGATGGGACGGATTTGCATGATGATGCATCTGTGTCCGGCCTGCTGTTGAGCCTGCTAGTTGCTGTACGCGAGGAGCCCTCAGGGGGTCCTCGTCAGCGTTCGATGACGCGTCCGCGGCTGCGTTCGTGTTCGAGCTCGATCAGCCGGCGCAGGGTTAGGAGCGGCTGGCGGTCCTGCTCCCGGTCGAGGGCCGCGAGCATGCGCGCGTGATCGCCGATCGACGCGACTGAGGGACGCAGGCCGTGCCCGAGCGGTTCGCGGCGGGCTGCGCGACGCAAGTCGTCGTAGCCGCGCGTGCCGGCCGGCTCGGGCACAATCTTCAACTGGCCCGCGTCCGTCTGCAGCTCGAGCACGGGCCGCCTGGCGAGGTCTCCTTCGAGCGCGAGGGCGACACCGTCGGCTCGGCGTGCGTTGAGGTCGTCGAGCGCGCGCGCGAGCCGGCGCAGGTTCTCGTCGCGGGTCGAGGGGACGATGTCGATCCCGTCTGTGATCTCGTCGCTGCCGTGGATCACGCGCCCGAGCGCGCCGACGACGATGTAGGTCACCCGCTGGCGGTTAAGCGCCTCCATTACCCGGATCGGGTCGAAGAGGTCCGGCATCAGCGCCCGCGCGCCTTCAGCATCGCCTGCAGCCGCTCCTGCGGTGATCGCCTGAGCGCCTTCTCCAGCCGCGCTTCTGCCTGGCGGTCCGGCTGGTAGGGCACAAGGGTCGTCTCGAGGTCGAACCCGCAGGCGCGCAGCAGCTGGCGCAGTGTCTCGAGGGTTGGCTGCACGACGTCGCGCTCCCAGCGCGCCAGCTGCGCGCGGTCTCTGCCGCTGCGCTCGGACAGCTCTACCTGCGACAGTCCTGCCCGCATGCGCGCCTCCCGGATCAGCATCCCGCTGGTCATGCCGCCATCCTAACCCGTCTGTGGCTTGATCTACCAATGAGACTGATCTCCTACATTACCCGGATGGCTGGTGGTGTGCCGGAGCAGCTCGAGCTCGAGCCGGAACGCCCAGCCCCGCCTCCACGCGCCGAGCACAGCAGTCGCGTTGACGGCCGGAAGCCAACGCCTGCCGAACTCCTCGAGACACCAGGCGCGCTCCTGACCCGCTCGCACCTTCGCGGACTCGGGCTGGAACGGCGCGCGATCGACGCCGTCTTCCGCACCCTCCCTGTCGTCGCCCTGCCCGGCTACTCAAGGCCGCTGATCCGCGCCGACCAATACCTCGCGCTCGTCGAGCGGCACACCTACCGCGACGACCGCGTCCGCCCCTGCCATGCCTAGCGTCTGGATCGAACGACGCGACACGCAAGCTGGCCACGGCCGCTACCTCGTCAGGTACCGGCTCGGCGGCCGCGAAAGTGCCCACCGCTACGCCGGCTCCTTCGCCACCCGGCGCGAGGCGCTGACCCGGCGACGGTGGGTTGCCGGCGAGCTCGCCGCGATGCGCGTCCCCCACCACCGCCAGCTCAACGCCTCGTCAGCCGAAACGGTGACGCTCGCCGAGGCTGCTGAGCGCTGGCGCGTCTCCCGCGTCGACGTCACCGACGGCACTGCGGTCGGCCACCGCGTCCAGCTCGACCGCGTCCTCCCCCTGCTCGGATCGCGCCGCGTCGACCAGATCACGCCCGCGGACGTCGCCGAGCTCGTCACCGCGCTGCATGCGGCCGGCCGCAAGCGGGAGACGATCCGCAAGAGCCTCGGCGTCCTCGCCCATGTGCTCGACTTCGCCGGCGTCAAGGACAACCCCGCGCGCGACCGCGTCCACGTCCGGCTCCCGCGCGCCGAGCGCGAGGAGCCGACCCCGCCGAACGCTCACCAGATCGAGGCCGTCCTCCCGCTCATGCCGCGCACCTACGCGCTCGCGGTGCTCGTCCTCGACGCGACCGGCATGCGCGTCGGCGAACTCGAAGCGAAAGGGCTCCGCTGCGGCGACCTCGACGAGCCCAACACGCGCTGGCGCGTCCGCCGCGCCATCGAGAAAGGCCGCCGCGGCCGCTGGGTCTCGCTCCCACCCGACCTCTTCGCCACCGTCATCGCCACCCTGCCGCCGCGGGAGGGCCGCACGCCGGATCGCCCGGTGTTTCCGGGCCTCACCCAGGAGCGTCTGCGCACCGCGATCGCGCGCGCCTGCAAGGCCTCCGGCACACCCACCTGGTCACCGCACGACCTCCGCCATCGCCGCATCAGCCTTTGGCACCGACAAGGCGAAACATGGGCCCTCATCGGCGCGCGCGTCGGCCAACGCTCACTCTCCGTCACCGCCGACACCTACACCCACGTCCTCCTCGACGACCGCGAACTCGACCACGCACTCGTCGCTAGCCAGTTGAGGGCGAAGCGTCAGTGACCGCGCTACGTGCCGGCTAACAGGTCGTCGACACACGCTGCCTGCAGCCGGCGCCGGCGTGAAGTTGCTGTTCGTCGTGGAAAGAGCTGCCGAGCTTGCCTTCGTGACGTTGACGGTGCCGCCGGTGTTCATGCAGATGGTGCCCCCAACGACGGAGCCGGTGCCGGTGGCAACAGCCAGCTCGCCGACGTGTGCCGAAGGAGTCGGTCACGGTGTTCGACGAGTAGGTGACGTTTTGAGACGACGTTTGAGTCGCGCGCGCTCGCATTACCTCGAGCACCGCATTCGCAGTGACGACATTGCCGCTGATGCTGCGGTGGGCCGTTGGGACGCGCTCTCGGCTAGCCGCGTTCGGGCCCACGGCGCCCGCCCGCGCGGCGGCGACGCGGCGATGACCAAGCCGTGGCGGCCTAGGGCGGCGTTGGGCACGCCGGCTGTGAGAAGGTCACTCCTCCGGAGATGTTGATCTTTGTCGGATCGTTGAAGCCGTTTGCGTCGTCGAGCTCGGTCGCGATCGCAGCGGTCGTCGGCGTTGCTTGGGTCACGGTGACCGTGCCGCTCAACTCGCGGAACCGCATGAATTGACCGTTGCCGGCCTGGCCGGCGATGTTGGAGAACGTGTTGCCGCTGACGTTCGCACAGAGGGAGGGGAAGGGCCCAGGCGTCCCAGCTGGATTGACTTGGTTCTCTTGGAGCGCGATCCCTCGGCTCCCGATG
>JBKPMS010000131.1:0-13191 GCA_046732275.1 Actinomycetota bacterium
GTGCGGAACAACACCCTGGCGACGAGAGTGCTCGCAGATGTTGCCGTCGAGTACGGAACGCGGCGCTTCGTGCTCGTCTCCACCGACAAGGCTGCCAATCCGAAGAACCTTCTCGGCCAGTCGAAGGCGCTCTGCGAGTGGATCGTCGAGGCGTACGGACACCGCGAGGAGATCAAGACGCGGTTCGTCGCTGTGCGCTTCGGCAACGTGCTCAACTCGTCCGGCAGCGTCATCCCCATCTTCCGCAGGCAGATCGCGAAAGGTGGGCCGGTGACGGTCACTCATCCCGAGATGACGCGGTTCTTCATGACCATCCCGGAGGCGGTCTCTCTGATCGTACAGGCGGGCGCGATCGGCGGCCGCGGGCAGGTCTACGTCCTCGACATGGGCGAGCCGGTCAAGATCCTCGACGTCGCACGGAACATGATCCGCCTGTCCGGGAAGGCACCGGACACCGACATCCAGATCGCGTTCGTCGGCGTCCGTCCGGGCGAGAAGCTGCACGAGGAGCTCTGGACAGACGGCGAGACGGTCGGCCCGACCTCGCACCCGAAGATCCTCCGCGCGGCGCGTCCCCCGATCGACGTCGAGTGGCTCGCTCACGAGCTCGAGGAGCTGGAGCAGATGGTCTCCCGCGGGGAGACGCTCGACGTCGTGTCGAAGCTCGCGGCGATGCTGCGGCAGCCGCAGCGAGCGGGCGCCGCCGTGCTCGAAGACACGCTGCACTGACCGCGGGCTCCGCCGCAAGGGACAGGGTCGCAATTGACCTTGCGGGACCGTCCCTGAACCGGGTCGTTCCAGAGCTGTAGCGAAGTCGGGACACTTCCGCGCAGCTCTCCCGGCCGCTCCGTCCCGACGCACCTTTACGGTGGAGAAATGGAGCGCGACCGGATCTTCGCCGGGCTCAACGCGGAGCAGCGGGAAGCCGTCGAGGCGGTACGAGGCCCCGTCTGCATTCTCGCGGGCGCAGGGTCGGGCAAGACGACGACGATCACCCGGCGGATCGCGAATCAGGTCGCCACCGGGACCTTCGAAGCCCATCAGCTACTCGCGGTCACGTTCACCGACAAGGCGGCAACCGAGATGCGCGAGCGTCTGCGCGGTCTCGGCGTCGACGGCGTCACCGCCCGCACGTTCCACTCGGCCGCCCTCGCGCAGCTCCGGTCGTTCGGCGTCGATCCGGGGAGGATCCTGCCCTCGAAGGCGCTCCTCCTGAGACAGATCGGCAACACGCTACCGCCGCCGTACAAGTTCAGGCCCGCCGGTGATCTCGCCACCGAGGTCGAATGGGCGAAGAACCGACGCCTGACACCAGACATGTACCTGGCAGGTCTCGGTGACCACGCGCCGCCGATCCCGCCGGATCTGATGCTGCGGGTGTTCCGGCGCTACGAGCAGCAGAAGGCAGACCGCGACTGTGTCGACTTCGAGGACCTGCTCGAGCTGGCGATCCGTCTCTTCGACGAAGCGCCGGACGCCCTGGCGCGCGTGCGCGAGCACTACGGCGCCTTCACGGTCGACGAGTACCAGGACGTCAACCTGCTGCAGCAGACGCTGCTCGAGCGCTGGCTGGGAGACCGCGACGAGCTGTGTGCCGTCGGGGACGACTACCAGTCGATCTACGCTTTCACGGGAGCGACTGCGCAGTACTTGCTCGGGTTGCCGCGCCGCTTCGCCGACGCGACGGTCGTCCGCCTCGAGGCGAACTACCGGTCGTCCCCGCAGGTGCTCGAGCTCGCGAATCGGATCGTTCCCATGCTCGGCGGTGCCCAGAAGGTGTTGCGGGCAACCCGCGACGCCGGCCCGGCGCCGATCGCGCAGTCCTTCGACGAACGTACGGGCGAGGCGGCCTTCGTGGTCGAACGGGTCGAAGCGCTGCATGCCGACGGCCTGCCGCACGAGGAGATCGCAATCCTCTGCCGCACGAACGCGCGGCTGGCCGACTTCGAGGAGCCGCTCCACGAGGCCAGGGTCCCCTTCCAGGGCGCGTCGCTGCTCGGTCGGGAGGCTGCGCGCCGCCTGCTCGGGCGACTACGAAAAGTCACCTCGACCGACGTCGCCGTCGTCGTGCGCGCCTACGCCGAGGAAGCCGGCTGGGTCGAGCGCCCACCAGAAAAGCTCGGCGAACGGGAAGTCGTACGCCAGGCGGACCTCTCCCGCCTCGTGCGCCTCGCGGAGGAGTTCGACGACGGCGAGCGAACCGCACGCGATTTCGTCCTCGACCTCGAGCACCGCTTCGGCAGCGGTGGAGGCGAGCGACGCGGCGTCCACCTCCTCACACTCCACGGCGCCAAGGGGCTCGAGTTCGAGGCCGTCTTCATCCCTCGCATCGAGGAGCGTGAGCTGCCCATCCGACAGGCGAAGAAGCCCGACGAGATTGCAGAGGAGCGGCGCCTGCTCTACGTCGGGATGACTCGCGCGAAGCGGCATCTCGCGCTCACGTGGAGCGGCAAGCCGAGCCGCTTCCTCGCGGAGCTCGGCATCGACGCGAGGCCGCCGCGGCCGGCGGAGCCGGACGATCCGCTCTACGACGCGCTGAAACGTTGGCGTCTCGAACGCGCGATTGCCGACGACCTTCCGGCGTATGTCGTCTTCCACAACTCGACGCTGGCGGAGATCGCCGGCCGACGGCCGCGCGACCTCACGGAGCTCAGTGCCGTTCCCGGTGTGGGGCCGACCAAGCTGGAGCGCTACGGCGACGATGTGCTCGCGGTGCTCGGCGCGTCCTAGGCGGACGCTGCTCCGGCGCTAGCGGCGTCTACGGACACGCAGGAGAAGGTCGACGGTGGCTTCCTGCTCCCAGGAGTCGCGCAATCGAAACGTGAGCATGAACACGCCCACCGCGCGAGGAGTTCCGCTGATCCGTCCTTCGCCGTTCAGGTGCAGGCCGCGTGGAAGCCCGAGGACCGACCAGGCCAGCGGCGGAGCGCCGCCGCGCACGACCACCGTGGCGCTGTACGGCTTGCCCCTACGGGCCATCGGCAGTTGGGCCGTTGCGATCTCGAGCGGCGGAGGCGGCGCGCACGGCTCCCCGCATGCCTGGAGAACGTACGGTCGCAGGAAGTCGGCGAAAGCGAAAGCACCCTCGGAGTTCATATGGACGCCGTCGCCGAACCAGGTCGGCTTGTCAGCCGAGGCATGGGCCCAATCCGCGACGATGAGCTGGTTCCAGCGTTCGGGAGCAGCGCGGATTGCCTTGTTGATTCCGATCCAGGGGTCCCGAAACTCTTCGAGCGTCACCCAGACGACGTGCTGAACCCCGACGGCGACCAGCGCCTTCATCACCTTGTCGAGGCCGTCGCCGTACGTGCTCCAGATGTCGTTGTACCCGACGTCGATCACGACCGTCGGACCGATTTCACCCCCGAGCTCCTGGATGGTGTCCAGCGCGCTTGCCGGATGGAGATCTCCTTCGCCAGGGGCAGGACAGCCGGGCTCGACCAGCTTGCGGCACGACTTCGCCCGGAGATCGAGGTTCAGCCCGCGCGCGAACTTCTCTTGCGCCTGCGTTACCCAGGACAGGACACCGCCGACGGAGTCGGTGATGATCGTGACGCGGTTCGGCGGCGAAACGAGGGTGTTCGCCGCCGCGCTCGTGGTGCCCGATCCCGCGAGAGCGAGCAGCAGCACCAAGCCGAGGCACAGCAGGCGAGTGCTCGCGCGGATAGCCACGATTCGGTTGAGAACCTAGAACGAGGCTGGCCCGATAGCAACCGTGCGGCTTCACTAGTCACCGTCGGGCGCAGTGCTAGTCGAGCGCGGTGAGGAGGAGATCGAGCATGACGGCGGGATCGCGGCGCACACGTTGCCCACCGGCGCGTTCGCGCTTGTGGAGCTCGAGCGCTCGAGGATCGGTCAGCGGCTTCAACCGTCCCTCGCGGATCAGCTCTTCGTCCACCCCGCCTAGCCTGCCCCCGTAAGTGGTGTAGACGGGGACGCCGAGTGCCGCAGCCTCGCGGTTCATCGTTCCCCCTGCGGACACGACGACGTCGGCGAACGAGATCAGGCTCTGGGCATCGACGGCTCGGTCCGGGACGACGACCGACGGCAGCGAGAGGCCGCGAACATACTCGCGCTGCGACTCGGTGCGCGGCAGCACGACCGCCTGGACGTCCTCCAGGTTCCCGAGGTAGTCGAGCGTCTGGGGGAAGAGCGGGTTCGATTGGCGATGGTAGAGCGAGACGTCCGGCGGCGGGCGGAGCACGACCAGCACGCGGTTCGGGTCGAGCCGCCACCCGTCGAGCACACGTGCCTCGGGCTCGAAGTCGCTGAGGTAGTACTCCTCTTTCAAGCCGGCGTAGCGGAGCAGCTTCGGCGGTCGAACGCCGAGTCGCGCGAGCCGCTCGTCGGGAATGGCCTCGGGAAAGACAACCTTGGTTGCTGCGCGAAGGCCGAGCTGGTGCTGCAGCGTCGCAAACTCGTAGTCATGCGTCGTCGCACTCGGGATGCCGAGCCGGCGTGCGCTCATCGTGAGCTCGTGCGAGCCGTGGGCGAGCGCGAGATCGAACGCGCGCCCGCGTGCCCACCGTCGCAACGCCCGCAGGCGCGAGAAGAGGGAGCGCGCCTTGCCCATGCGGGAACGGCCCCCGTGATGACCGAGGACGGTCGCGTCGAGCCCGTGGAGCTCCAGCAGCTGCAGCGTCTGGGCGTAATCCCGCGCCGTGATCTCCACGTTGTCGCCTCGCTCCCGCAGCAGCCGGATCAGCGGCCGGAACACGAGCACGTGCGCCGACGCCGTCATGTCGATCCAGACGTTCAGGCAGGAACCTCTACCGAAGAGAGGAGCCGCTCGACAGCGTCGGCAGCGCGCTCCCCGGCGTGACCGTCCCAGAGCGGCGGAATCTGCCCCGGTTGCGGCTCGCGTAATAGGCGCGGCACGTCCCGCAGCGCCTCGGGCTCCTGCCCGATGACGGTGTTTGTGCCGAGCTCGACGGTGACCGGACGCTCTGTGTTGTCACGCAGCGTGAAGCAGCGGACGCCGAGGACGGTCGTCTCCTCGGGCACGCCGCCGGAGTCGGTGATCACGGCAGCCGCGTCGGCCTCGAGCGAGAGGAAGTGCCGGTAGGGCAGAGGCTCGCTGAGGACGACGGTCGTGTTCTCTATAAGCCCGGTCTCGTCCAGGGCCTTGCGCGTTCGTGGATGGACCGGGAACACGAGCGGCAATGAGTGGGCGACATCTCCGAGCGCGGCCATCGTGCGCGCCAGCAGGTTCGGCACCTCGAAGAGACGTTGTCTGTGCAGCGTCACGAGTCCGTACTTTCCAGGCTCGACGCCGAAGTCGCGCCAGGCTTCGAGTGCCTTGGCCGCGTCGAGATTCGCGAGCAATGTGTCGATCATCGTGTTGCCGACGAACGCGATGCGCTCTGGAGGAATGCCCTCAGCCACGAGGTTCTCGTTTGCGCTCTCCGAATGCGTCAAGAGGAGGGTGGACAGGTGATCGGCGACGCGTCTGTTGTGCTCCTCGGGCATGCCCCAGTCGAAGCTCCGCAGACCCGACTCGATGTGGCAGACGGGAATGCCGAGCTTCACTGCCGCGAGGGCTCCTGCGAGGGTCGAATTGACGTCACCGGCAACGACGACGAGATCCGGCCTGAGCTCGAGGAACACACGCTCGAGTTCCATCAGCGCGCGGCCCGTCTGCTCCGCGTGCGATCCGCCGCCCGTCTGCAGCTCCACGTGCGGCTTCGGTAGCGGCAGCTCCGCGAAGAAGACGTCCTTCAGGAGGGCGTCGTAATGCTGTCCCGTATGAATGAGCCGTTGCTCGAGCTGCCCGCGGCGCTCGAGCTCTGCATAGACCGGCGCGACCTTCATGTAGTTCGGGCGCGCGCCGACCACGTATGCGACGAGCGGGCGAGTCACGTCAACCCCTCGACGAGCACCTCGGGACGCGCTGGCTGCTGTGGCGTGCGTTCGACGTGCTGTTGATGCCAGAGCGTGAACGCCAGCAAGCCCCAGAGCTGCCGACTGCGGTCCTCGCGGCCCTCGACATGCTCGTCGAGAAGCCGCTGGACGACGTCCGGTCGGAAGTACCCCTGCCGCTCGAGCGTGTTCGGCGACAGCGTCTCGCGCGCAAACGGTTCCAGCTCGCCGCGCAACCACGCAGCAGCGGGTATGGAAAATCCGCGCTTCTTGCCGTGCACGATCTCGCGGGGGAGGAGCGGCGCCGCCGCTTTCCGCAGGAGAACCTTCTTCGACAGCCCGCGGACTTTGTACCGAGTGGGCAGCGCCAGTGCGAGGTTCGTGACGACGGTGTCGAGGTAAGGCACGCGGGCCTCGAGCGAGTGCGCCATCGAGGCGCGATCCGTCTTCACGAGCAGGTCGTCGACGAGGTAAACGCCGAGGTCGACGTCCTGCAACCGCGCGAGCTCGTCTGCGCCTTTCGTCTCGGCGAAGCGGGCGCGCAGCACGTCGACGGGGTCGAACGCCGACACGCGGCCCGTCAGTTCGGCCCGCGCGTCCGGCGAGAAGATCTCCTTCCACCCGTGGTGCCGCTCGAGCGGCGGGAGATGGGCTGCGCGTACGAACCGCTTCGCCTTGTAATCGAAGCTCGCCTTGGCCGTCGACGTCGGGAGCCGTTCGACGAGCGGCCGCGCCAGTTGGGCGAGGCGGCCGAGACGATTCGCCAGGAGGTCGGCCGCGTATGTGTAGTAGCCGCCGAAGAGCTCGTCGCCGCCCTCGCCCGAGAGCGCGACCTTGACGTCGCCCGCCGCCAGCTCCGAGACAAGGTACGTCGGCAGCGCAGATGAGTCGGCGAACGGTTCGTCGAAGGCGTCGGCGAGCGCGGGGAGGAGCAGAGCAGCATTCGGCCGCAGCACGAGCTCGCGATGCGCGGTTCCGTAGCGAGCCGCGACGCGGCGTGCGTCTTCGAGCTCGTCAAACGAGCGTTCCGCGAAACCGATCGAGAACGTCCGCAAAGGCTCCGAGCTCTCTTCGGCCGCGAGCGCGGCCAGGAGTGCCGAGTCCACGCCGCCGGAGAGGAGCACGCCCACCGGCACGTCGCTGACGAGGTGTGCCCGAACCGAGTCTCGTAGCCGGGCACGCAGCTCCTCGACGAGCTCGGCCTCTTCGTCGTCCCGCAGCTCATCGAGGGTCACGGGCGCGGGGCGTGCGAACCGTTCGATCCTCGTCTGCCCGGCGTCCCACACGAGCACGTGCCCTGCGGGAAGCTTCCGCACCTCGCGAAAGATCGTCAGCGGCGCGGGGATCGAGTTGAAGGCGAGGAACGCTTCGACTGCGTCGAGATCGATCTCCCCGCGCGGAAGCGCCCGGAGCTCCGACGCGAACGAGAGCTCGCCTCCTTCGTCGCGGTAGTAGAGCGGCTTGATGCCGAAGCGGTCGCGCGCGAGCACGAGCCGTCGCCGGCGCCCGTCCCAGATCGCAACGGCGAACATGCCGCGCAGCCGCTCGGCAAAGCGTGTGCCGTGCTCCTCGTAGAGGTGCACGAGGATCTCGGTGTCGCCGTGCGTGCGAAAGCGGTGTCCCGCGCGCTCGAGCTCGCGGCGCAGCTCGCGGTAGTTGTAGATCTCGCCGTTCTGGACGACGTGTACATCGCCGTCCTCGTTCGCGATCGGCTGGTCGCCCGTCTCCAGGTCGATGATCGAAAGCCGCCGCGCCGCCAGCGCGGCAACACGGTCGGTGAACTGTCCCGAGCTGTCGGGTCCGCGGTGAACGAGCGTGCCGCTCATCGCGGCG
Organism: Actinomycetota bacterium; assembly: GCA_046732275.1. Classification (GTDB taxonomy): domain Bacteria; phylum Actinomycetota; class Thermoleophilia; order Gaiellales; family Gaiellaceae; genus 3-1-20CM-4-69-9. The sequence continues at coordinate 7,693 of JBKPMS010000131.1, forward strand.
ACACGGTCGGCATCGACGGCGCCGTCAGCCGTCGCGATCCCGCAGATCCCGCACATGCGGAGCAGTCTAAGAGCGGCGTAGGCTCTCGCCGTATGGACTTCGGGGTCCACGAGCAGCTGATCCTGATGGGGCTTCTGATCGCCATTGCCGCCTTGCTCGTGGCGGCGCCGCTCCTACACGTTCCCTACCCGATCTTCCTCGTCCTCGGCGGCCTGGCGCTCGGCTTCGTGCCCGGCGTGCCGAGCATCGAGCTGCCACCCGACGTGGTCCTGATTGCCGTCCTGCCGCCGCTTCTCTATTCGTCGGCGTTCTTCACATCGTTGCGCGACCTCCGCGCCAACATGCGTCCGATCGGCGCGCTCGCGATCGGGCTGGTGGTGTTGACGACGTGCGCGGTCGCGGTCGTCGCGCACATGGCCGTGGACGACATGTCGTGGGCGGCCGCGTTCGTCCTCGGTGCCGCGGTGGCCCCGACCGACCCGATCGCGGCGACCGCGATCATGCGTCGGCTCGGCGTGCCGCGGCGGATCGTGACGGTGGTCGAAGGCGAGTCGCTCGTCAACGACGGCACCGCACTCGTCCTCTATCGCGTTGCGGTCGTCGCCACGGTCTCCGGCACGTTCTCGATCTGGGATGCGTCGTGGCGCTTCGTGTGGAGCATCGTCGGCGGAGTCGCGATCGGGCTGGTCGTGGGCTTCGTCGTCGCAGCGGTGCGGCGACGGCTCGACAACCCTCCCGTGGAGGTGACGATCGCGCTGATGACGGGCTACTTCGCGTTCATTCCCGCGAACGCGGTCCACGCGTCGGGAGTGCTTGCCGTCGTCACGGCCGGTGTCTTCCTCGGTTGGCAGACGCCCGAGCTCACGTCCGTTCAGACGCGGCTCCAGGGGCTGGCGACGTGGGAGATCCTGAACTTCGTCCTGAACGCTCTCCTCTTCGCCCTCGTAGGCCTTCAGCTCTCGTCGATACTCGACGCGTTGCAGGGAACGTCCGCCGGACAGCTGATCGGGTGGGCTCTGCTCGTGACCGGGACCGTTGTGCTCGCGCGGCTCGTCTGGGTCTACACCGTGTCGTACCTGCCGAAGCGCTTCGCCTTACGGCTCGGCCGCCGCGACCACGTGCCGGGAATCGGATACCCGCTCGTTGTGGCATGGTCGGGCATGCGCGGCGCGGTGTCCCTCGCCGCGGCGCTCGCGATCCCGCTGACAACCGATGCGGGAAACCCGTTCCCACACCGCGATCTGATCATCTTCCTGACGTTCTGCGTGATCCTCGGGACGCTCGTCGTGCAGGGGCTGACTCTGCCGGCGTTGATCCGCGCGACTCACCTCGAGCCGGACCGCCGCGACGAGAAGGAGGACGCCAAGGCTCGGATCAAGGCGGCCGATGCAGCGCTGGCCCGCCTCGACGAGCTGACCATCGAGGATTGGGTGCGAGACGACACCGCCGAACGGATGCGCGGGCTCTACGGTTTCCGCCGGAATCGATTTGCGTCGCGCTTCGACGCCGACTCCGACGGCGCGATCGAGGAACAGTCCCAGAACTACCAGCGCCTTCGTCGCGAGCTGCTCGAAGCCGAGCGCGCGGCGATCGTCGACCTGCGGCGCGAGGGGACGATCAGCGCCGACGTCGAGCGTCGGCTCCAGCGCGACCTCGATCTCGAGGACGCGCGCCTGGATGTCTAGCGCGTGCGACCCATGAGTGCGCGGAGCGACTGGCCGAGCACGCGCCACATCGTCGCCGCAAGCGTGCGCAGGTAGAGCGTGACGGAACGGTCTGCGATCCACTCCAAGTCGTGGGCCAGCTTCTCCGCCATCGACGTCTCGTAGCCGCGGCGGATCTGAGCGAAGCCCGTCAGTCCCGGGCGGACGACGAGCCGCTGCCAGTAAGCCGGCAGCTCGGCTGCAAGCTCCGCGAAGAAGCGCGGCCGGATCGGCCGTGGCCCGACGAGGCTCATGTCCCCGCGAACCACGTTCCAGAGCTGCGGGATCTCGTCCAGCTGCGTCGCCCGCAGCCAGCCGCCGAACCGGGTTGTCTCGAGCTGCGTGCGGCGGACGAGCTCCTCGCCGAGGTGAGGGCCGAGTCGCCCCTCGGCACCGGGCCGAAGAGTGCGGAACTTGAGCATCTCGAAGATCCGCCCTCCCCTGCCCACGCGCTCGCCGCGGTAGAAGAGCGGCCGGCCGCTCGTGACGAGGTTGACGAGCGCGATCGGCACCGTCAGCGGGAGCGTCACGAGGAGGAACAGAGCCGAGAGGAGGATGTCGAGCGCGCGCAGGACGAAGTCCCGTGGCCGCGGCGGGCTCGCCTCGGTCAGCTCGGCGAAGCGGACGATGAACGAGTCGCTCGGAGCCGGCGTCCTCGTGGCCACGAAGTGATGCTAGTGGCTGCATCCCGGTGACCCCGTTTGGGTCATGCGTCGGCCTCGATCGCGGCGCTGCCTTGGCCGTGTGAACCTCAAGTCGCGCAGGATCCTGGTCGGGGCGGTAGTGGCCGTCGCAGTGCTCGTCGCTGGGGCGTTCGTCGCCGTCAGCGCCGTCCAGGGCCGTTCGTCGAAAGGCGGGGCTGCTCCGGTGTCCAAGACCGCGCCGAAGTCGCTGTTCGGCGGCATCCCGCAGAACGGGATCGTCCTCGGTTCGGGACCGGCGCCGGTGACCCTTGTGGAGTTCGCGGACTTGCAGTGCCCGTACTGCGGCGAATTCGCCCGTGACGCTCTGCCGCAGATCGTGCAGGAGTACGTGCGGACCGGTCGGGTGAAGATCGTCTTTCAGGGGCTGGCGTTCCTCGGGCCGCAGTCGCAGACGGCACTGCGGGCCGTCCTCGCCGCGAGTCTGCAGAATCGCGCGTGGAACGTCGTCGACGGCCTCTACGCGCGGCAGGGGGCCGAGAACAGCGGTTGGGTGACTCGTGCGCTCCTCCGTGACGTGAGCGACGACGTTCCCGGCTTGAACGTGCAGCGGCTGCTCCGGCAGGCCGAGTCCGCCTCGGTTTCGCGGTTGCAGCGCGACGCCAAGAGCCTGGCGAGCCAGGCGGGCGTCAGCGGCACCCCGACGTTCTTCGTCGGCCGATCCGGCGGTCGGCTGCAGCGCGTGTCGCTCTCGAGCTTGAGTGCGGCCGCTCTGCGGCCGGCGCTCGACGCGGCGCTCCAAGGTTGACCGACCGCGCCGCGCGAAGTCTGCTCGCCATTGCGGCCCTCGCAGGCCTGACGATCGCGTCGTATCTGACGATCGTCCACTATCAGGGCGGCGTACCCGTCTGCGCCACGAACGGGTGCGAGATCGTGCAGCGGTCGCACTACGCTGAGGTCCTGGGCGTGCCGGTCGCCTTGCTCGGGGCGCTCGCCTTCGGCGTGCTCTTCCTGTCGGCCGCCGTGCGCACGCCGGCCGTCGTCGTCTGCGCGGCGGCGCTTGCGCTGGCGGCCGTGCTCTTCGCCGCGTACCTCGTGTACGTGCAGCTCGTCGTGCTCGACGCGGTCTGCCTGTGGTGTGTCGCGTCCGATGCGATGACCGCCGTCGTCGCGGTAGCAGCCTGGCTGCGGCTTCGCCACACACTGACCTGACATCCCCTTCTCCCAGCGGAGGTCGTCGCCCATTGGGTTCCCGCTCGCTTCGCCGGGCCGGCCGGTCGCCACTGCTACTGTGCCGCTCCCGTGGGCCTCTTCACCGCAAGACGCGCTGGACGAATGCGATTCGCTCTCGGCCTCGTCGGTGCGCTCGCGGCGATCGCGGTGCCCGGCGGATCAGCCGGAGACTTCGACGGCGATAACGGCCCGTGTCGAGAAACGCCGGGTGAAGCGTCTCTGCTCCGTTGTCCGACGGGGTACGTGGGCGTGCCGTACGAAGTCAAGATCGCGACCGACGAGGAATCGGGCTGCTTCCCATACCTCTGGATCCAGATCGTCAACAGCGCGCTTCCGGCAGGGCTCTCCATGTCTCGAGAGGGTGTCATCTCAGGCATCCCGACAGGCACCGGCCTCACGCGTTTCTGGCTCTGGCATCACGACCTGACCGCCGCACAAGGCGGGCCTTCCTGGTGCGTCCGTGACGATGTATCCCAACGCGAGTTCAGCATTCCCATCGACGCAGGGCCCGCGATTATCAACACCGCCGCGAAGGCGGGCACCGTCGGCCAGCCGTATTCCGAGACGTTGACGGCGAGGCGGCTCGTCAGCTTGAACCCTCCCACCACGGGTTCCGACGTGTCCGCGGCGTGGTCGGTGCAGTCGGGCGCGCTTCCGCCCGGCGTGGCGCTCTCCGCAAACGGGCTCCTCGCGGGGACACCGACGGCCGAAGGCAGCTATCAGTTCGTTGTCCAAGCAGATCTTCAGAACGGCGGTCCGCCCGCCACCCACGCGTACACGTTCGTCGTAAGACAGCCCGTAGCCGTGCAGTCGCCGCTCGGCTCGCAAGAGCCGACCGGCGAAGTCGGGATTCGCTTCGAAAAGAGCTTTACGGCCACCGGCGGAAGCGGCACCTACACGTGGTCGGTGTCGTCCGGCGCGTTGCCCTCCGGCGTCGCACTCGACGCGAGGAGAGGCACGATCAGCGGAGCTCCTCGCGGCGCCGGGAGCTACCAGTTTGTCGTCCGTGCCACGGACAGCGAGGGGCGCGTTGCGAGCACGACTGCTGCGATGCGCGTCGTCCCGAGACTCGTGATCAAGAAACTGCGTTTGAAGGTTGCCACGGTGTCACGTGCGTACCGCGCGAGGCTCCCAGCGCGGGGGGGTCTTCAGCCGCTGAAGTGGCGCGTCGTTCGCGGGACGCTGCCGCGAGGCATGGTGCTTTCGCAGCAACTAGGGACGCTGACTGGAATTCCTCGTGGGGCCGGGTCCTTCCGCGTCACGGTGGAAGCTCGGGACGCCCTCGGCGCGAGGTCGCAGAAAACTCTCGTGCTCCGTGTCATCGGCTAGGGGTCGCCGCATCTGGCAGATCGGGGAGAAGATTGCCGGGAACGGCCTGGCAAGCCATTCCGGATATAACATCCCCTTATGGACACCCGCCAGTTGGCCGCCTTCTGCACGGTGGTCGAGCGGAAGAGCTTCTCCCAGGCGGCCGAGCGGCTCGGCGTCACGCAACCGGCCGTAAGCCTCCAGATCCGCTCCCTCGAGCAGCAGCTCGGCCGGCAGCTTCTCGACCGCTCCGGCCGTCGCGTCGAGCCAACCGAGGCCGGCCTTCGCCTCTACGCATCGGCTCAGCGGCTGCTCGCCGCTGAGGAGAGCCTGCTGGAGGAGCTCGACGCGGGCGACGAAGGCGTCGTCACCGGCACGCTCGAGCTCGGCGCGTCCACGGGCCCCGGCGGGACGGTCGTCCCTGTTCTCCTCTGCCGCTTCCAGGAAGAGCATCCCGACGTCCGCGTGCGGCTCACGGTGTCGGACACGCAGAGCGTCGTCGACCAGGTCGCGAACCGCGAGCTCGAGCTCGGCATCGTCGGAGCGGGCCGCCGCCATCGCGGTGTCGTCTTCGAAGCGTTCTTCCGCGACGAGGTCGTGCTGGCGTGCCCGCC